>ONQZ01000001.1 GCA_900320095.1 uncultured Lentisphaerota bacterium | reverse complement strand
GATTTCCGCAACACGGTCCTGATCATGACCAGCAACCTGGGTACGGAATATATCAACCGCAGCGGTTCTCTGGGATTCCTGGGAACCGGCAGTGATTCAGATGACCGTGATGCCAAGATGAAGATCGACAAGGCACTGAAAACCACCTTCCGTCCGGAATTCATCAACCGCATTGATGAGATCATCATGTTCACGAAGCTTTCCATAGAAGAAATGGAAGAGATCGTTGATCTGCAGATGAAAGAATTGCAGGGACGCATGCTCGAAAACGGTGTATCACTGGAGTTGGATCCGGATGCCCGAAAATGGCTGGCTTCCATCGGATATGATCCGGCATTCGGCGCCCGCCCGCTGCGCAGAGCACTGCAAAAGTACATCGAAAGTCCGCTGTCCAACCTCTGGCTTTCCGAATCGGTTGAACCGGGTGATGTGGTATATGTCTCCCATAAACCGGACAGCGACACACTGGATCTGGAAGTCAGGAAAACGATAGCAGCCGGAGCGAATGCCGAACCGGAACTGCCGGAAACTGTTGTTATTTCTTCCGGCGCGACCGTCGACCTTACAGGCAACACCAACACAACGCCGATTGCTCCGGGAGGGGGCATCACGCTTTATGGCGGACCTATGAATTCCACCACAAAGATCATCGGCAGTGCCGGCAGCGTCACGCAAATGCGTACGTTTGAAGATGCCATCGTTTCCGGGACATCAATTTCCAAAATCGGAGCGATCTATGGCGCGACGATAACCGATGTACCGGGTCCCGGCTATTCTCTCACCTACACAACTGATAACGGATCAACTTCCAATACAGTTGGTCTGAACGATACGGCTCCCACAGACGTCACCGCTGAGTACGGCAGTTCAGCCGGTGTGCTCAGTGTGCTCAAGAGCAACTCGTAACCTCGGACAAGGAGGCAAACCATGAAAACATATCACTACAACGGAATCGACTACACCACCCCGCCCGACCCGTTCCTCGGGCGGTCTCCCATGTACAAACGGGACGGCAGCTACAACGACGAAGCGTTTGTCGCGATGGGCGGCACGATCACCGACGACGGCGAGCCGACGCCGAAGGAGCGCGTCTGCGGCGCGTTTGCCGCCCTCATCGCCGACCTCGCGCAGAAGACCGACAGGATCACGCCCGCCGAATTCCTCGCGGCGGCACGGAACGGCATTTCGTCCGACCTCATCGCGTTTGCACGCTCGCGCGGCGTGCCGGAGGAAGTCATCGCCGAAGGCCGCGCCCGTATCGTGGAGATCATGGCGGACGCGCTTCGCTTCGGCGTGACCTGGGCGGAGCTCGTGAACGGAGTGGCTGGAGCATGACCCCGTCCCGCGCTCATTTTCTGCGTGCGTTCTGCAACGAATTCGGCGCATTCGCCCCGGAATCGTTCTGGCTGGCATCCGGATCCGGGCTTGCCGCCGCATGCAACGGCGTCGGGCCGGACCGCTGGCCGGCCTGGCTCCGGCATGCACTCTCGTGGCTTCTGCGTCCGCTGGAGGCGTCCGCGATGATCCACGACTGGGAGTATTCCCTGCCGGACAAAACGTTCCGTGCCTTTACGGCGGCGAACGTGCGCCTCGCCGCGAACATCATGCTCGAAGCCGTCTACGACTGCCGTCCGTTCTGCATGCCGGCCGGGATCCTCGCCGCCTCATTCTGTCAGTTGTTCGGCTGGCGCGCCTACCAAGAAGGGAGGCCGCGCCCATGACAGACGAGGACAAAAACGAGATCGCCGCCATCTTCACCGACATCCTCGCCTCGTACGACCACGGGTGCCCGAACGGCATCGACGCGAAGACGGCGGACACGCTCCGCACGCTCGCCGAGGCGTTCCAGACAGGACGTAAAACGGCGATGAAGGCGTTCATCACGCTCTTGATCGGGGCGGTCTGCGCTGCCCTTCTTGCCGGGATGAAAGAACTGTTCAACAAATGACCTCAAACTTCAGGAGTTCAAATATGATTCGTATTGCTTTGCATTTTGCTCTCGCCGTTGTGCTTGTCGTTTCGACCGGATGTTCCGGCGTGAACACCGCGCTCGGCGGACTCGCGGAGAAATCCCTGTCCGGCAGCGGCACGGTCGCCATCCAGCGCGTCGGCGTCGATCCGGACACCGCCGCGCCCGTGCTGAAAAGCACCATCATCACCGGCGATTACGCGAGCGCGCCGGAGGGGACGTACGCGCTTCAGTACCGCCGGAGAATCGCTCCGAGCATCTTCAATTCCGCCTCGGTCTCGCACGAGGTCACGATCAACTACATCGGGACCGCCGACCGTCTGGCGGACGCCGTCGGACTCGTCCGGTCCGACCTCGAACCTGAACAGACCCCAAAATAATATCCTTTGGAAACGACGCCTCCGGGCAAACCGGAGAATGACCGTCTTTCCGCTGCCGTCGGGCAGGGCTTCAATGCTCTTCCCGGCGGCTTTTTTGTTTTTCTTCATCGCTTTTCCTCGTTGCGGACTTGATTTTTTCAATTGCCGTGATACTGTATTGAAACAATCGCGGACGCAAGAGTCAAACCGGACGGATCCGCCGTTCGGAACAGCGCGTCCGGACCTGCATTTTGAGGGGGAAATCACATGAAAGAACCGAACACGATCTGGAAATGCGCCGAATGCGGCATCGTCTTCGAGGCGCTTCAGCCCTGCGAAAAGGGCGACGACTGCATCCCGGCCTGCTGCGGACGCGGCATGACGCGCATGATGGAGAACCATTCCGACGGCGCGGGCGAAAAGCACGTCCCGGTGGCCGCGCGGCACGACGAATGGCGGACGAAAGTCACGGTCGGCACGGTGGCGCATCCGATGCTGGAGGCGCACTACATCCAGTGGATCGAGGTCGTCGACGGCGACATGGTCTGCCGCAAATACCTGAAGCCGGGCGACGCGCCGGAAGCCATTTTCCCGGTCAAATACCGCAGCGGCCTCATCCTGCGCGAATACTGCAATCTCCACGGCCTCTGGGCCTTCACGATCCCGTAACCTCAAATTATCCTCAATATACCCTCACGAAAGGACACACGCACAAAATGATGAAAGCGATCCGGATCTCCCCCAAAGTCTGGTGGGTCGGCGCCATCGACTGGCAGCTCAAGGAATTCCACGGCTACACCACACGCCGCGGCTCCACCTATAACGCATTCCTCATCATGGACCAGAAGATCACGCTCGTCGACACGGTCAAAGCCCCGTTCCTCGGCGAGATGATGGAGCGCATCGCCTCCGTCGTTGACCCCGCGAAGATCGACGTGATCGTCTCCAACCATGCCGAGATGGACCACTCCGGCGCCCTGCCCGAGACCATCGCGCGTGTGAACCCATCCGCCGCCTATGCCTCCACCCTCGGCGTGAAGGCGCTCGAGGCGCACTTCCACGACCTCGCCGGAAAGATCAAGCCCGTGAAGAGCGGCGACGCCATCGAGCTCGGCGAATCCTCCCTCAAGTTCGTCGAGACGCGCATGCTCCACTGGCCCGACAGCATGTTCAGCTACCTCACCGGCGACAACATCCTCTTCTCCCAGGACGGCTTCGGCATGCACTACGCCGTGGCGAAGATCTTCGCGGACGAAAACGACCTCCCGACCATGCGCGAAGAGGCCGAACGCTACTATGCGAACATCCTCCTGCCGTACTCGCCGCAGGTCCTGAAGCTCCTCGAAGCCTTCCCCGGACTCGGACTCGACGTCGCCATCATCGCGCCCGACCACGGCCCGCTGTGGCGCGGCGACATGCTGGGCACTCCGCTCACATGGTACAAGGAATTCGCCGAACAGGCGGTCACGCCGAACGCACTCGTGCTGTACGACACCATGTGGCACAGCACCGAGAAAATGGCGTTCGCGGTCGCCGACGCCATCCGCGAAACCGGGTGCGGCGTCCAGGTCCTCTGCCTCGCCTCATGCACGCGCAGCGACGCCGCGGCCGCCATGCTGAAGGCTTCCGCCCTCGTCGTCGGCTCCCCCACCATCAACAACGACCTCTACCCCCGTACGGCGGACGTCCTGACCTACCTCCGCGGCCTCCGTCCCAAGAACATGATCGGCGCGGCGTTCGGCTCCTTCGGCTGGAGCGGCGAATCCGTCGCGAAGATCGAGGAATACCTGAAAGGCGCCAGCGTCGAACTCGTCGCGCCCGGCCTGAAGGTCAAATACGTACCCACAGCGGCGGCGCTTGACCAGTGCGCGGCCCTCGGCAAAGCCGTCGGCGACGCCCTGCTCGCGCGCTCCGCTCATTAACCACGTTCGAACAAGAAAGGAATCTCCGTCATGAAAAAGTATGTTTGCAGCGTCTGCGGTTATGTCTATGACCCCGCCGTCGGCGATCCCGACAGCGGAATCGCGCCCGGAACCGCCTGGGAAGACGTCCCGGAAGACTGGGTCTGCCCCGTCTGCGGCGTTTCCAAGTCCGATTTCAACCCGGAATAAGATCCGCGGTCCAGTCGCACCCTGCTTGGAGGCCCCGCTTTCCCGTGCCGTTGCGAAGCACGGCACTACTGCAGTCCAAGGCTTGCCCTGACGAGCAAATGCCACGCACTTCTGCAGTGGAGGCATCGCCTCCAGTCCTTCGTCGTCTCTGTTGCGAGCGGCGGAGGGCTTTTTTGTGTTTGTTTTGCGCTTCTGAAACAGCAAACAATCTTGCGGAACGGCAGGAACTTTTGGGTTGATTAGAAACCGATTTCTATCTTTGTTGTCAAAAGAGGCGCTTTGAGCCTGTTTTTGCCGCCGTCAAAACATGACGGTCATTCCGTCAAATCCGTCCGTCATTCCGTCAATAAGTTCGAAATGAATAAATTGCAAATGACGATCATGCCGTCATTTCTACCGGAGAGACGAAACAAGTTTTGCCGTTGCAGTTGACGGAAAAAAAGGGAAATGTTTGAGAATCCGAAGGACGGGAAAGCAAAAAACTGCTTACTCTTGTTTCTTCGATTTTTTCTTTGCCGCGGGCTTTTTCGCGGCAGGCTTCTTCGCCTCGGCGGGCTTTTTTGCGTCCGCCTTTTTCGCGGCCGGTTTTGCCGGGGAAGAAGACTTCGAGGCGGGCTTCTTCGCGGACTTCTTTTCCGCGGGCTTTTCCGGCGCAAGGTTCAGCGCATCAAGCTGGTCCCACGGCGACGGCGCCGCGTCGTCCGGCTCGGGGTCCGCCTGCGATCTGTCGCAGGAGCAGGAGGCGTGGTTGAGATTCGTGCCGCACATCGGGCAGATGCCCTTGCAGTCCGGGGAACAGTAGAAGCAGGCCGGGACAGCGAGGAGAAGCTCTTCGCGCACATCGTCCGTGAGGTCGACTTCCAGGTCGCGGACCTTTTCGAAATGGAAGCACAGGTCCTTGACTTCGATCGTCACGCGGATGTCGTCGAGACAGCGCGCGCAGACCGTGGCGAGCGGAACGGACGCCTTTCCGGTCACGATGAGGTCGGCCCCGGCCATGACCGCCGAAAGATGATACGTGATGTCGCCCGCGGGCGCGAGCGGCGGATCGGCGTCGGGCGGGAGCTCCAGGATCTCGGCGGATTCCGTGCCGTCGAGCAGATACGGGGTATCGGGGAGGATATGCGAGGTATTGATCTTGATCATGATTTTGCTTGCTCCATTTTGTTGCGGATGGCGGCGACGACTTCCGGCGGCACGAACGCGGACACGGACCCGCCGCAGGACGCGATCTCGCGGATCAGGCGCGAGCTTAGGAACGAGTATTCTGGGCTCGGCATCATGAAGAGCGTTTCGCAGGCGGGATTCAGCTCGCGGTTCATGAGCGCCATCTGGAATTCGTACTCGAAATCGGAAACGGCGCGGAGACCGCGGATGACCGCCGAGACTTCGAACGAGTTCACGGCGTCGGCGAGCAGTCCGGTGAACGTGACGACGCGGACGTTCGGGATGGACGCCGTGACCGCGCGGATGAGCTCGATGCGTTCGTCCGTCGTGAAAAGCGGGGATTTCTCCGAATTGCGCGCGACCGCCACCAGGACCTCGTCGGCGATGCGCGCCGCGCGCCGGATGACGTCCAGATGCCCGTTCGTGACCGGGTCGAAACTGCCGGGATACATGAGACGTTTCATGATTCGGCCGCCTCCTGTTTCACCTGTTCGCCGCAGAGCTCGCCGATGCGGTCCGCCGGGAGCACGTCGAGCTCCGGCCCGGCCGGGTCGAAATACACGAGTTCGGACGCGTCGACGTAGGCGGGGAGCACCTCCAGCGTCCTGCCGTCCGCGGTTTTCGTGAGGCGGTCGTGGAAATGCCCGACGAAGACGACGGAGTCCGGCGGGCACGAGGAAAGGAATTTGAGCGCGATCGGCTCCGGAAAGAACTGCTTGTGCGCCTGGTTCGTGACGCGGAGGCGTTCGCGGACGTAATGCGCGAACGACGGTCCGAACGTGGGCCCGATGCACCACAGGAACCAGCGCGTCAGGAAATTGCGGAGGATGAACCGCAGCAGCGTGTAGGTGTAGTCCTTCTTATTGATGCGGTCACCGTGAAGCCACTGGAGCGTGCCGTCCTCGTACGAATCCTCGCTCGAATACGAAAACGCGTCGGGATAGGTCTTTGCGACGAAGAATTCGTGGTTGCCCTCCAGAAACACGATCCGGCGGTGCGCTTTTTCCTTACGGCACCAGTCAAGGAAACGCCGGTGCTCGTCGTTCTCGTAGCCGCGCAGCGCGATCCACAGGTCGAAGATGTCGCCGAGGAAGATGATCCCGATGTCTTCGGGCAGACGCGACACGCCGTCGAGCATCCGGAAAAATCCGTCTTCCGGCTCGCGGCAGGTCAAATGTGCGTCGGCGATCATCAGCCAGCGTTTGGACATCGTAGAGGGGCAGCCTTTCCGTGGTTTCATCTTCAGCCCCGGCGAACCGGAGCAACTATAACATCATACTATATCACGAAAACGCGAAAAAGAAAGCGAAAGTGTTTGACTTTTGGAAAAAATATGCCATATTAATAGGGCCTGGAACCCAAGTCCGGCCCGCGCGATCCGTTCGGAAACGTCCGGACAACGCGGTCCGAAAGCATTTGACGCCGGCTTAGCTCAGCGGTAGAGCTACGGTTTTGTAAACCGTCGGTCCTCGGTTCGAATCCGAGAGCCGGCTCCAGTTTGGAAACGACAGAACCCCTGTGGATTGCAAAGAATCGCCGGGGTTCTTTTTTTATCGAAGGGTTTTGTCTGTTCAGGCGGCGGGAGAGGGGGCTTTTTCCCGGTGGACGGCGATGGTGACGATCAGGCACACGCCGAGGAGCATCGGATAGAAAAGCGACCCGACGAGCCCGAGGGACGACACGTCCAGGTTCGAGGTCTGCGCCACGCCCGCGGCGATCAGGATCTGCGCGCCGTACGGGATCATGCCCTGCACCACGCAGGACCCGGTGTCCAGGATGCTCGCGATGCGCTTGGCGGAGCAGTGGTATTGTTCGGAGAGCTCGCGCGCGATGGGCCCCGCGATCACAATCGCCACGGTATTGTTCGCCGTGAAGAGGTTGATGACGGCGACGAGGACCAGCACGCCGAACTCGCAGCCGCGTGCGGAATGTACCGGCTTCCTGATCTTTTCCATGATGTAGCCGATGCCGCCGTTGCGCCGGATGGTCTGGAGCAGGCCGCCCGCGAGGATCGCCACGATGAGCGTCTCCGACATGCCGAGCGTGCCTTTGCCGACCAGATCGAGCATGCCCCAGAAATCGAACGCGCCGTTCACGATCCCGGTGATCCCGGCGAGCACGGTCCCGGCGAAGAGCAGCAGCATCACGTTCCAGCCCAGCAGGGCGCAGACGAGGATCAGCAGGTACGGCAGCACAGCGAACGCGTTCGCCCAGGTCACGGCCTGCGCCGCCTCGGTCGTCCGCGCCGTACCGCCGAAGAAAAGATAGATCGCCGAGGTCACGGCGAACGCCGGCAGCACCAGCAGGATGTTCTGGCGGAACTTGTCGCGCATGGGGATGTTCTGCGTACGTGTGGCGGCGATGGTCGTGTCGGAGATCATGGAGAGGTTGTCGCCGAACATGGCGCCGCCCACGATCGCGCCGAGCAGGACCGCCGGAGAGATGGACAGCCCGCCCGCGAGTCCGGCGGCGATCGGCGTCAGCGCCGCGATAGTGCCGCAGCTCGTCCCCACGGCGAGCGAGATAAAACTCGACACCAGAAACATCCCGAGCAGCATCAGCGAATCCGGCACGACCGCGCGGGCGATAATCACCGCGCCGTCCACCGCGCCCATGCCCTTCGCCGTGGACGCGAACGCGCCCGCCAGGATGAAGATCAGGCACATGATCATGATGTTCGGTTCGCCCATGCCGCGGGCGTAGATCTCCACCTTTTCGGAGAGCGGACGCTTGTGGTCCAACACCAGCGCGGCCGCCGACGCCACCAGAAACGCGGTCGGCATCGGCACTTTGTAGAAATCGCGTGCCCAGATCGAAAGACCGAGGTAGAACACGATGAAAACGAAAAACGGGATCAGGGCGCGGAACCGCGGCGCGCGGCATTCCATCTGCTGTAAACTGCTCATGGCGGAAAATCCTCTGTTGGTTGGGGATTACTATAGCATCTTTTTCCGTATTTTTCAACTTTGTTCAACGCGCCGCACCGCGAATCCCGGAAAAACGCGGCACGCGTTTCGTGCCCGAACGGAGTCAAGCGCTATTCTGTGAAGGATTTGTCCTCCTCCCGACTTACTCCGACTTGATTCCCATCTTGCCGCGGATGCTGTTCCACAGCCCGTTCAGCCAGTCGATGCAGTATCCGGTGGGCGAATCGTCTTCCCACATCAGCCGGTATTTCAGGTACCATTTCAGCGATTCGATCCGTTTCCACGGACCGCCGTGCCAGAGACGGCCGCTCAGTTCCATCATCGCTCCGCTTTCCCGCTGTCCGGCTGCCTGCCTCAGCAATCTGATGCCCTCCTCCCAATTCTGCGGCACGCCTTTCCCGTCCAGATAGCGCACCCCGAGCATATACCGGACATCGGGGGGACCGAATCCCCCCGCCACGCGGAGCAGCCGGATTGCCTCGGTTTTTTCCTGCGGATCGGCATTGTCGTTTTCCAGCATTACCATGGCGATGGTGTATAATTCGGAAAGATATCCTGCCTCCAGACAATGACGGCAGATCGTTTTATCGTCCTCTCCCGCGACTTTCTCCGCCCATGTGTAAATATTGCCGATTTGCTCGCGGTCTCCGGTGGTCTGTACGAACGCTTCCCGAAGCGGTTCCCGGATCCGGGAAGCGAACGCCGCCTTGTCCTCTCCGTCGAGATAATCGTCCAGGTGTTCCCGGCAGGAATCATTCAATAGGAACGTACAAAGGTCGGCCGCATCGCCCTCGTCCAGGTGCTTCATGGCGGTGTCGAACGCCTTCCGCCGCCACTGGTCCGCTTTTGCCGCCGATATGTTTCCGGCGCTGTCCGGCGCAGCCTCGTCGACGACCCCGTCATCTTCGTTTTCGGTTTCCCCGTTTTCCTTTGCTTCCCATTCGCAGGTATCGGCATGTCGCAGCATCCCCTCCACGGAACCGAGCTCGGCGGCCTGGCGGAACCATTCGTCACTCCCATAGTAATCGTAACGCCCTAGAAGAAGCATCGCCTGAACATGTCCCTGCGATGCAGCTTCGCGGGCGAGAGCAAGCCCCTCTTCCATGTTCCGCCAGCGTTCCTCCTCCAGCTCTTTTTCTGTTTCGCGTGCTTCGTGGATAGGGATGCTTCTGCTTTCAAGCAGCGCATGCGGATCTTTGTTCGCGATCGCCTTCAGGTGCCATTCATCCGTCTCGCGCAGTGCCAGCTCCCGTGTTTTTTTGTTTGCCATAAAAAGTTTTTTGCTCGAGGGATGATAGCCGATGCTGTAACAGAAAAAGAGCCTGTTCTGTGCTTTTTTGTGCCCCTGCAGAGCCGCGCGGCGGAACCATTTGCCAGCCAGGGCCCCGGATTTGATGATGCATTTGCCGCGTTCGTAGTCGATGCCGTCATCCCAGAACCGCGTGTCCTTCAGATAATAACACCCGAGCTGAAACTGCGCCTCGGCGTCGCCCGATTCGGCGGTTTTCAGAAGATATTTCATGTCCTCGGTCCAGAAGGATTCCTCCGGGAAACGCGCGTGGATGAGCCTGCTCTTTTCGTCGTCGGAGACGTCGAGCAGCGCGATGTCCTCCAGTGCCTTGATGGCCGCGATTCGTTCGGGCGAATCTTTGCCCGGATTTGCGCGGATGATGTAACGTTCCGTCCTCTCCGCGAGGGAGACAAGACTTTCCGGGTCGTCATAGTCAAAGGGTTGGGGAAGGGCCTCGATCTCCAGTTCGATCAGGATGCCGGTGGCAACGAGCAGGACCAGGACAATGAAGAGTCCAAGGACGAACAGCGGGATTTTGAGGTATTTCTTCATGGGCGAGGCTATTCCTGTGATTATTTGTCATAACTATACCACGCAAAAGAAAAGATTGCAAGCCGGAAAACAGGCGAAACGGGGAAAACCATTGGAAACGAAGCAAAAACAGGCGAATTCGGCAAAACCGACTCTAATTTCAGTTAAAAGGAATTTGTTTTAACTGAAATTAGCGCGTATACGCGGGAGAATGGCGATGGAACACGCAAAACGATCGCTACACTCCATGCTGCACCCTTTTTTGGTTTCCGTGGAATGAAACCGGCTTGGAGCTTTTGAACGCACCTCAAAAACTCAAGTTTCAGTTAAAACGGAGTACTTTTAAGTGAAACTTGCGTGTGTACGCGGGAAAGGGATTCCCAGTGATATCCCAAAGGTGTCATGCATCCTGCTTTGGTAGAAGATGATGCATCCATGTTCGTCGAAAAACCCTTGATTATCAAGAGTTTGTTCTGGTCGGAAGGCTGCCCCTTGGATGGGCTTGGAGTGTTTGAACGTGCCTCAAAAACTCAAGTTTCAGTTAAAACGGAGTACTTTTAACTGAAACTTGCGCATATTGCGCGTATGCACGGGCATCGCGTATGCACGGTCTGCGCGTATGCGGTCACATGCGCGCGGAAGGCGACGAGACACACAAAACAGGCAAAACGCGGTCCTGCGTTCCGTGCCGCACTCCTTTTTTCCGGTTTCTGTGGGGGAAGGCGGGGGCGCGGGCTTGAAAAAGGCGCCGGGACGCATTATATTATTTAGATTAAACCAAAGATCCAAACCACAAACCATCATCCATATCAGGAGATTGCAACCATGTCCAAGATGATTTCCCCGCTCCAGCAGGTCCGTAGTGAATACGCCCCGAAACTTCCCCCCGCGCTGTGTTCCGGCGCGTCCGTGAAGGTCGAAAAAGGCGCCCCGCTGGCCGCGTTCGCCGACGCTGAAAAGATCGCCGCCCTCTTCCCGTCCACCAGCAACATGCCCGACCTGAAGTTCAGCGCGGGCGGCGCCGGCGAAGGCAAGCCCGTGAACGTGGCGGTCATCCTCTCCGGCGGCCAGGCCCCCGGCGGCCACAACGTCATCGCCGGCATCTACGATGGCATCAAGTCGCTGAACAAGGCTTCGCGCATGTTCGGCTTCAAGGGCGGCCCGAGCGGGCTCGTGGACAACGACTACGTCGAGATCACCGACGAGTTCATGAACGAATACCGCAACACCGGCGGGTTCGACATGATCGGTTCCGGCCGCACCAAGCTCGAACAGGTCGAACAGTTCGACAAGGGCGCGGTGAACTGCAAGGCGCTCGGCATCTCCGCCCTCGTGATCATCGGCGGCGACGACTCCAACACCAACGCCTGCCTGCTCGCCGAGTACTACAAGGCGAAAAACATCCCGATCCAGGTCATCGGCTGCCCGAAGACCATCGACGGCGACCTGAAGAACAAGTTCATCGAGACCTCCTTCGGCTTCGACACCGCCAGCAAGGTCTACAGCGAACTCATCGGCAACATCTCCCGCGACGCCAACTCCGCCAAGAAGTACTGGCACTTCATCAAGCTCATGGGCCGTTCCGCTTCCCACATCACGCTCGAATGCGCCCTGAAGACCCACGTGAACGCCGCGATCATCTCCGAGGAAGTCGCCGCGAAGAAGCAGACCCTCTCCGGCATCGTCGACGACCTCGCGAAGATCGTCGCGAAGCGCGCGGAAAACAAGGAGAACTTCGGCGTCGTGCTGGTGCCGGAAGGGCTCATCGAGTTCATCCCCGAGATGAAGGTCCTGATCGGCGAACTCAACGACGTGCTCGCCGCGAACGCCGACGAATTCAACGCCATCGCGAAGCCCGAAGACAAAATCGCGTACATCTCCGGCAAGCTCTCCGCCGCCAGCGCGTCCGTCTATGCCCAGCTCCCGACCGCCATCCAGCTCCAGCTCTCCATGGACCGCGACCCGCACGGCAACGTGCAGGTGTCCCTCATCGAGACCGAAAAGCTCCTCGCGCAGCTCGTGAAGCAGCGCCTCGCCGCCATGAAGAAAGAAGGCAAGTACGTCGGCAAGTTCTCCAGCCAGACCCACTTCTTCGGCTACGAAGGCCGTTGCGCCGCTCCGTCCAACTTCGACGCCGACTACTGCTACAGCCTCGGCTTCAACGCCGCCGCCATCATCGGCTCCGGCGCTACCGCCTACATGTCCTACGTCGGCAACCTCGCGAAATCCGCCGACGAGTGGACCGCGGGCGCGGTGCCGCTGACCGCCATGATGAACGTCGAACACCGCCATGGCGCGGACAAGCCGGTCATCAAGAAGGCGCTCGTCGAGCTCGACGACGCCCCGTTCAAGTTCTTCGCCGCCAACCGCGACGACTGGGCTGTCAACACCTCGTTCGTCTATCCCGGCCCGATCCAGTATTTCGGCCCGTCCGTCGT
Source organism: uncultured Lentisphaerota bacterium (assembly GCA_900320095.1). Taxonomy (GTDB): domain Bacteria; phylum Verrucomicrobiota; class Lentisphaeria; order Victivallales; family UBA1829; genus UBA1732. The sequence continues at coordinate 82,326 of ONQZ01000001.1, read as the reverse complement.
TTGCGATGCCAAGACCGAAACGATCAAGCTCGAACATCAGTAATCCGAACCGGGGACAGGAAAGGCATTCACCATGGCCGAACAGGGTAACAAAATCGACGTGGCCCAGGTCGCCTCGCTGGCGCGCCTGAGCCTGCCTCAGGACATGATTCCGCGCCTGCAAGCTGAAATGGAGCAGATCGTCGGCTATGTCGAAATGCTCGCCGAACTCGACGTCTCCGGCATCGAGCCGACCGCCCACGCCGTCGCGCGCACCAACGTGCTCCGAGACGACGAACCCTCCGATCCCTTCCCGCGCGAAGCGATGCTCGCCAACGCGCCCGACCTGATCGAAGGCGAACTCGTGAAGGTCCCGCAGGTCCTTCCCGGGGAGGGCATCGCATGATGACGAACGCCGAGCTCATTTCCCTGTCCCTCCGCGATGCCGCCGCCGCGCTCCGCGACGGCCGCACCAGCTCCGTCGCGCTCTGCACCGCCTTCCTCGAACGCATTCAGGCGGTCGAGCCGAAGGTGCGCGCGCTCCTCGCCGTGAACCCGGAATCCGTGTTGGCGCAGGCCGCCGCTTCCGATGCCCGCCGCGCCGCCGGCGCTCCGCTGGGCGACTTCGACGGCGTCCCGATCACGCTGAAGGACAACATCTGCACGAAGGACGAGCAGTGCTCCTGCGCCTCGAAGATTCTGAAGGGGTTCGTCTCCCCGTACGATTCCTTCGTGACCGGCAAGCTCAAAGCCGCCGGATGCGTCCTGCTCGGCCGCGCCAACATGGACGAGTTCGCCATGGGCTCCTCCTGCGAGAACAGCGCGTACCAGCGCACCGCGAACCCGTGGGACCTCGACAGCGTGCCGGGCGGCTCCTCGGGCGGCTCCGCGGCCTCGGTCGCCGCGCTTGAAACGGTCGCCGCGCTCGGGTCCGACACCGGCGGCTCCATCCGCCAGCCCGCGGCGTTCTGCGGCGTGGTCGGCCTCAAACCGACCTACGGACGCGTCTCCCGTAACGGCCTCGTGGCGTTCGCCTCCTCGCTGGACCAGATCGGTCCGCTGTCCCGTACCGTATGGGACGCCGCCGCGATCCTCGACCTGATCGCCGGGCACGACGAAAAGGATTCGACGAGCCTGCCGCAGCAGCCGGAAGGATTCGCCGCCGACCTGGAGGCGTTCGAAGCGAATCCGCGCCTCGACGGCGTGAAGATCGGTCTCCCGAAGGAATACTACGAGCTTGATGGCATGGACCCCGCCGTCAAGGCGATCATGAACGACTCAATCGAGGTGTTCCGTTCCCTCGGCGCGACCTTCGTCGACGTCTCGCTGCCGCACACGAAATACGCCATGGCGTGCTACTACATCATCGCCACGGCCGAGGCAAGCGCGAACCTGGCGCGGTTCGACGGCATCCGCTACGGCTACCGCAGCCCGAACGCGACCGACATCAATTCGACCTACGAGAAGTCGCGCGGCGAAGGGTTCGGCAACGAGGTGCTCCGCCGCATCATGCTCGGCACCTACGTGCTCAGCAGCGGCTACTACGACGCCTACTATCTGCGCGCGCAGAAGGTCCGCACGCTGCTCCGCCGCGACTTCCAGGAAGCCTACAAGCTCTGCGATTTCCTGCTGACTCCGGTCACGCCCGCGCCCGCGTTCAAGTTCGGCGCGAAGACCGACCCGCTGCAGATGTACCTCTCCGATGTCTTCACCACGGCGCTGAATTTGAGCGGCGACTGCGGCATCAGCGTGCCCGCCGCGATCGACCCCGGAACCGGACTGCCCGTCGGGATCCAACTCATCGCTCCGGCCATGGAGGAGAAACGCATCTTCCGCGCCGGACGTGCGTTCGAGCTGGCGCGAGCTCGGAAAGAGTTTATCGCCCCGCTGTCCTAAGGGGCGTAAGCGCGAGGCGGCTGAACCGCCGGCCGCCTCCGCATTCGTTTTGAACAGGAAGGAGACGTGCGGACATGAAAACCGAATCTGCCGGACTTCTGGCGGCGTGCCGCGCCGCGGAAGCGTCGTTCCATGTGTTTTTCACGGGGGAAGCCCCTGCGCCCGGCACGTTTGCGGACCGCCTCCGCGCCGCGCTTTCCGCCATCGAAACCGACTGTGAGCACGGGCATTCCTCCTCGAAGGCCGTCCGGACGAAGCTCACGAAGCCGCTGCACGGACTGCCGGTCGACGATCCGGCGCATCATGGCGCGACCGGATTCGTCAACCTCTTCGAAGCGCCTCCGGACGGTGCAACCGATTCCGTCGACGCGCTCAATTTGCTCGCTGCGTCCTGCGTCTCATTCCCGTTCAGCCGCCTGTTGGACAAGATGCTGTTCGAACGCCTCGCCGTTCTGTCGCCGCACGAGGCGCATCCCGCCTCGCCGGACTCCGGTTCCGACGCCGCTTTCTTCTACCGTCACGCCGTGCGCCTGGCGGAGCTCCTGAAAGACCTGATCCCCGCGTATTGCGCCCTGCTCGCGGAGCGTTCCGGCGAAGCGCCAGAAGGCGCGGTCTCCCGGCTGCGCCCCTCCGCGCTCAAGCTCGAATCTGCACAGAGCGCGTTCCTGCGGATGAAGCCCGGTGCGGTCGCGCTGGAAGTCGCGCGGATGTCCGCCGAGGACCCGTTCGCGCACGGCCGCATCTTCCGGCATCAGGACGGCGCGTTCGTGCCGCTCACGCTCCCCTCGATCCGGTCCGCGGACGAATTCTACGGCTACGCCTCTGTGCGCCGGATGTTCCAGGAGCATTTCCGGGCGTTTTCGGAGGGGCGGAACAACCTGCCGCTGCTGATCTCGAGCCTGCCGGGCCTCGGCAAGACGCAGATGAGCATCGCATACAGCCTGTCCTTCCCGAACATCACGCTCATCATCCCGCAGCCGGAGGACCTGACGACCGGGCTGGAGCCGCTGATCGCCGAACTCGCCGCCTGGCCCGAACACAAGTTCATGCTCTTCTTCGACGACATCGACGCGGCGAAGACAGACTGGTATTATTTCCGCACGAACATCGGCGGCACGTTCTCCCTGCCGGAGAACATCACGCTCACGATCGCTTCGAACCAGCGGTTCCCGGCGAACATCTCCAGCCGCGGCCGCGGATGCGAGTTCCCGATGTTCGACGAGATCCGGTGCCAGGAAATGATCCTGGACTTCCTCTCCGCGAAGGGGCTGAAGGCCCCCTCGAAGAACCTCGTCGCCGTGATCGCGTCCGACTACGTGAGCGAGTTCGGGCAGAAGCAGTTTGAGGAGCTGTCGCCGCGCACGCTCGTGCGCTACCTCGACCACTACCTCTCCAACCCCGCCAAGCGCAAGACGCTGATGGACGAGTCGAACAGCGAGGTCGTGCAGCAGCCCGATCCACAGGTCTTCTACGAGGAGAACGTGAAGCTGATGCGTTCCATCCACGGCGAAGACGCCCTGAACGAATTCCGCGAGGACGCCGTCCATGTCAAATGACGACTCCGGTCTCCTGTTTCCCCCCCTGCCCGAATCCGACGGATTTGTGTTCGAATCCGGTGACGGACTGTTCGACGGTCTGATCGACGGCGAGGACGACGGCGAGCTGAAGCCTCTGCTCGGAGACGATTACTACATGCGCGCCGCGCTTCGCTGCGCCCAGCAGGCCGCCGACGCGGGCGAGGTCCCGGTCGGAGCCGTGGCGGTGCAGGACGGCCTCATCATCGCGCGTTCGTGGAACCAGGTGGAATTGCTGAAAGACGCCACCGCCCACGCCGAACTCATGCTGATCGCGTCGCTTCCTCAGATCGTCGGCGACTGGCGTCTGGACGGCATCGACATTTACGTGACCAAGGAGCCGTGCGCGATGTGCGCCGGGGCCATGGTGAACTCGCGCATCCGCCGTGTGATCTTCGGCATGCGCGACCCTCGCTGCGGATGCGCCGGGACCGCCCTCGACATCACCGGATTCCCCGGCATGCTTCATAACGTCGAGGTGACCGCCGGACTGATGGAGGAGGAATGCAAGGAGATGTTCCAGGCATTTTTCCGCACGGTCCGCGCGAACGCCCGAAAAAAGAAGTCCTGATTTACGCCTCTCGCTTGAAAAATCGGGCTTTCGGCGGTATATTTTTCCTTGCTATAATTTTTTAAATAACCCCTCCAAGCAAGGATAAGCTCATGGACTATCGCATTGAAATGTCGGTGAAGCCGCAGTGGCAGGACGCCCGCGGCCAGGGTGTCGTCCGACGCCTCTCAGCTCTCCCCGGTCTGCCGCCCGTCCGCGGCATCCGCACACGTTCCGTCTACACCGTCTCCGCGAACATCACGCCGGACGAAGCCGCGAAGGTCGCGCACGAACTCGCCGACCCGGTCACGCGCAGTGGCATCGTGGGCGAGACGCCGTCCGCCGGCCTGGACTACACCTGGCTGATCCGCGTCGGCTTCAAGCCGGGCGTCACGGACAACGTGGCACGCACGGCGTGGGAAGCCATCGGCGACATCATCGGCCGCAAGCTTTCCCGCGAGGAACAGGTCTTCAGCTCGATCGAGTATCTGGTCGATTCCCCCGAAATGACCCGCGAACAGGCGCAGCGCATCGCCACCGGCCTGCTCGCGAACGTCCTGATCGAATCGGTCGACGTCTTCTCCCGCGACGAGCTCGTGAACAGCTCCATCCCGCTGAACAAGCCGGTCATCAAGGGCCTCGGCGAGGTCATCGTGCGCGACTACGACCTGGAAGTCTCCGACGATAAGCTCATGGAGCTGTCCCACAAGGGCACGCTCGCCCTCAGCCTCGAGGAGATGAAGTCCATCCAGGGCTACTTCCGCAAGCTCGGGCGCAAGCCGACCGACGTGGAAATGGAAGTCCTTGCGCAGACCTGGAGTGAACACTGCAAGCACAAGATCTTCGCCGCCGACATCGACTACACCACCCCGGACGGCAAGACGATCACGATCTCCTCGCTGTACAAGAGCTACATCAAGAAGAGCACGAAGGAGCTTCAGTCCGAGGTGCCGTGGCTCGTCTCCGTCTTCACAGACAACGCCGGCGTGATCCGCTTCAACGACCGCTTCGACCTCGTCTACAAGGCCGAGACCCACAACAGCCCGTCCGCGCTCGATCCCTACGGCGGGGCCATGACCGGCATCGTGGGCGTGAACCGCGACCCGCTCGGGACCGGGCAGGGCGCAGACCTCCTGCTGAACGTCTGGGGCTACTGCCTCGGCTCGCCGTTCACCGACCCGATCAACGTCCCCGAAGGCCTCCTGCATCCGCGCCGCCTCCGCGACGGCGTCCACAAGGGCGTGATCGACGGCGGCAACCAGAGCGGCATCCCGTACGCCGTCGGCTGGGAATACTTCGACGACCGCTATATCGGCAAGCCGCTCGTCTACTGCGGCACGGTCGGCACGCTCCCGCGCAAGGTCGGCGACCGCAACGGCTGGGAGAAGTTCATCGAGCCCGGCGACTACATCGTGATGACCGGCGGCCGCATCGGCAAGGACGGCATCCACGGCGCCACGTTCTCCAGCGAAGAGCTCCACAAGGACAGCCCCGTGCAGGCGGTCCAGATCGGCGACCCGATTACCCAGAAGCGTATGAGCGATTTCATCCACGAGGCGCGCGAACGCCTCCTCTACCGTTTCGTCACCGACAACGGCGCGGGCGGACTCTCCTCCAGCGTCGGCGAAATGGCGGACGTCTGCGGCGGCTGCGACATGGACCTCGCGAAGGCTCCGCTCAAATACTCCGGCCTCCAGCCGTGGGAAATCCTTGTCTCCGAGGCGCAGGAACGCATGAGCTTCGCCGTCGCGCCGGAACGCCTCGACGAATTCCTGGCGCTCGCCGCGGCCCGCGACGTGGAGGCGACCGTGCTCGGCCGCTTCAACCACTCCGGCAAGTTCCACATCACCTACGGCGACCGCGTGGTGGCCGACATCGACATCAAGTTCATGCACGAGGGCCTGCCGAAACTCCACCTGAAAGCCGAATGGAAGCCCCCGGTCTTCGACGAGCCGGTCATCTCCGGCCGCGACCTCTCCGCCGACCTCGTGAATCTCATCGGCCGCCTGAACATCTGCTCCGACGAATACAAGGCGCGCCAGTACGACCACGAGGTGAAGGGCCTCAGCATCATCAAGCCGTTCACCGGCGTCTGCCGCGACGTCGCCTCCGACGCCACCGTCACGCTCGCCGAACCCCTCGCGAAGGAAGGCATCGTGCTCTCCGCCGGCATCCTTCCGCGCTACAGCGACATCGACACCTACCACATGATGGCGTCCATCATCGACCTCGCCGTGCGCCGTTCCGTCGCCGCGGGCGCCGATCCAGACCACATCGCCGGCCTCGACAACTTCTGCTGGCCCGACCCCGTGCAGAGCGAGAAGACCCCGGACGGCGAATACAAGCTCGCGCAGCTCGTCCGCGCGAACATGGCGCTCTACGACTGCACCAAGGCGTTCAAGGTGCCCTGCATCTCCGGCAAGGACAGCATGAAGAACGACAGCACGCGCGGCGGCCGCAAGATCTCCATCCCGCCCACCGTCCTCTTCAGCACCATCGCGCGCATCGACGACGTGTCGCACGCGGTCTCCCTGGACGCCAAGTTCGCGGGCGATGCCGTGTACGTGCTCGGCGAAACGAAGCCCGAGCTCGGCGGCAGCGAATACTACGCCATGCTCGACGCTGTCGGCAACAACGTCCCGAAGGTCGACATCCCGAAGGCGTCCAAACTCTACCACGCGCTCGCCCAGGTCATCAAGGCGGACATCCCGTCCTCCATCATCTCCCCCGCGCTCGGCGGCCTCGCCATCGCCGCCGCCAAGTCCGCCATCGGCGGCCGCCTCGGCATGACGATCGACCTCGACAAGCTCCCCGGCATCGAAAACCTGAACGACGCCGAGGCGCTCTTCTCCGAGTCGAACTCCCGTTTCATCCTGACCTGCCGTCCCGAACGCGCCGCCGAGCTGGAAAAGATGCTTGCCGGAAACGTGTTCGCCCGCGTCGGCACGACCACTGAGAAGCAGGAACTGGTTTTCACGCGCGGCGGAAAATCCGTCGTGTCCGCCAAGCTCGCCGACCTCATCAAATCCTACAAATCCACGCTCGAAGGCGTTTAAGGAGGTTTCCGCATGATCCGCACCATCATCACAGGCTCCGCCGGACGTATGGGCAAGGCCCTCGTCGCCGCCATCGCCGCCAACCCTGAATTCACGCTCGCGGGAGCCACCGAGTATCCCGCCAGCCCGATGATCGGGCAGGACGCCGGGACCGTCGCCGGAGTCGCCGCGCTCAACGTGCCGATCTCCGCCTCGCTCACGGACGAAATGCTCGCGAACGCCGACGCCATCATCGACTTCAGCACCGGAAACGTGCTGGAGAACGCCCGCGCCGCAGCGAAGGCCGGGCTCTCCATCGTGATCGGCACGACCGCGCTCACCGATGCCGACAAGGCCGCCCTCCGCGAATTTTCCGCGAACGGCGCGCGCATCGTCCAGACGTTCAACTACAGCGTCGGCGTGAACCTGCTCTTCTTCCTCTCCGGCAAGACCGCCTCCCTCCTCGCCGACGATTTCGACATGGAGATCATTGAGGCGCACCACAACCAGAAGAAGGACGCCCCGAGCGGCACCGCGGTCCGCCTCGCGGAAGTCCTCTGCGAAGCCGCCGGCCGTACCCAGGACGACCTCGTCTACGGCCGCCAGGGCATCGTCGGCGCGCGCACCCGCCGCGAGATCGGCATCCACGCCGTGCGCGGCGGCGACATCGTCGGCGACCACACCGTGCTCTTCGCGGGCGACGGCGAACGCATCGAGCTGACGCACCGCGCGTCCAGCCGCATGACCTTCGCCAAGGGCGCGCTCCGCGCCGCCAAATGGCTCGCGGGCGCTTCCGCCGGATACTACGACATGCAGGACGTGCTCGGGCTGAAGTGACCCGGGCGCAGCAGGGAGCCGCACATCATGCCGATCGACCTCAAAATCGGAAAACTCGTGAACAGGACCGTCTGGCAGCCGGACAAAAATCAGATTGTCATCGACCAGACGCTTGAGCTCACGTGCGACTGCGGCTCCACCATCATCGTCGAACAGCACATCGACGGCATGACCATGATCGAGGGCGTCCGCCATCCGATCAAAGCCGGAAAGAACACCCTCGAACTGAAGCAGATGCGCATCGTGAACCCGCGCACGGTCCGCCCCGACGGCGAGCCCGCGCTCTACGATCTCGCGGTCCGCGTCTACGCCGTGGGGATCGACCCCATCCTCGTTTCGGAATCCGTTTCATTTCTCAACCTCATAAAGGACCATTCATGAGTTATCAGAAAATCCGTCCGGTCGACGGCGACCGCATCACAGCGAATCCCGACGGCAGCCTCATCGTCCCCGATCAGCCGATCATCCCGTTCATCGAAGGCGACGGCATCGGCCCCGACATCACGGCGGCCTCCATGCACATCTGGAACACCGCCATCGCGAAAGCCTACGGCGGCAAGCGCAAGATCGCCTGGATGGAAGTCTACGCCGGCGAGAAATCCTGCGAAGTCTACGGCGAGGGCGTCTGGCTCCCCGACGAGACCCTCGAGGCCATCTCCGAGCACCGCATCGCCATCAAGGGCCCGCTCACGACCCCCGTCGGAAAGGGCATCCGCTCCCTCAACGTGACCCTCCGCCAGAAACTCGACCTCTACGTCTGCCTCCGCCCGGTCCGCTATTTTCAGGGCGTCCCCTCCCCGGTCAAGCACCCCGAGCTCACCGACATGGTCGTTTTCCGCGAGAACACCGAGGACATCTACGCGGGCATCGAATGGGCCTCCGGCACGCCCGAGGTGCAGAAGGTCATCGCGTTCCTGCAAAATGAAATGGGCGTCGCCAAGATTCGCTTCCCGGAGACCTCCGCGATCGGCATCAAGCCGGTTTCCAAGGAAGGCTCCGAGCGCCTCATCCGCGCCGCCATCCGCTACGCCATCGACAACCACCGCAAGAGCGTCACGTTCGTCCACAAGGGCAACATCATGAAGTTTACCGAGGGCGGCTTCCGCGACTGGGGCTACGCGCTCGCCAAACGCGAGTTCCCGGAACAGACCGTCACGTGGGAAGAATGCGGCGGCGTTGTCCCCGAGGGCAAGATCCTCATCAAGGACTGCATCTGCGACGCGTTCCTGCAGCAGATCCTGACCCGTCCCGCCGAGTACGACGTGATCGCCACGATGAACCTGAACGGCGACTACGTGTCGGACGCGCTGGCGGCGAGCGTTGGCGGCATCGGCATCGCTCCGGGCGCGAACATCAACTATGTCGGCGGCAAGGCGATTTTCGAGGCTACGCACGGCACCGCGCCCAAGTACAAAGGGCTCGACAAGGTCAATCCCTGCTCGCTCGCGCTCTCCGGCGAAATGCTCCTCCGCCACATCGGCTGGACCGAGGCCGCCGACCTCGTGATCCGCGGCATCGAACGCGCCATCGCGTCCAAACACGTCACCTACGACTTCGCGCGCCAGATGGAGGGCGCGACCGAACTCCGCTGCTCCGAGTTCGCCCGCGTCATCGCGGACAACATGTAATTCCTTCGGGGCGTTATGGATACGGGCAGACAGGATCGGTTCCGGTATTCGATCACGAAGGACCTCCCGCGCGCGGACGTGCTTGCGCTCTACCGTGCCGCGGGCTGGTTCGGCATGTCCGATCCCGCCCCGGAGCTCGACGCCATGATCGCGAATTCGTTCGCGGTCTCCGCGGCGTTCGATCCTGCCTGCCGCCTCGTCGGCATGGCGCGCGCGCTGTCTGACGGCGTGAGCGACGCCTACATCCTTGATGTCGTGGTCGATCCGGCACACCGTTCGCGGGGAATCGGCCGCGAGATCGTGAAACGCCTGGCGGACCACCTCGCCTCGTTCGGCGTCGACTGGATCGTCTGCGTCGGCGTGCCCGGCACGGAGGCGTTCTACCGCGCCGCCGGAGCCGCCACCATGGACGGCCATACTGCGTTCCGGTTCGGAGGCGGCAAGCCATGAGCGAGCCACGCGAACTCCGCCCGCCCGAGGGCTTCCGCCGCCTAGCGCTCGAAGACCGCGCGGTCCTCGAACCCTTCCTGCTCGCGTCTGGCCGCCAAAGCTGCGAATTCGCGTTCACCAACCTTTTCCTGTGGAGCGGCACCTACCGTCCCGACTGGTGCTTCATCGGTTCCCACCTCTATCTCCTGCTCAAGACCGAGGATATCCTCATGTTCGCGCCGGGCGGCGCGCGCGGCCCGGAACCGGACGAGCTTCTGGCGGTGTCCGACCGCCTGATCCGGGCGGGCTACAGCGGCTCGTTCGACCACGTGGACCAGGAGTATTTGAAGACGCATCCGGACGTCGGGACGAAGTTTTCCGCCGAACGCATGGACGACCGCTACGACGAATACATCTACTGCGTGGACGCACTCGTCGGCCTGCACGGGCGATTGCTCGCGAAGAAACGCAACCTGATCGCGCAGTTTCACGAGGATTACCCGGACGCCGCGCTGGAACCGCTTTCCCTCGCGAATCTCGACGAGGCGCTTGCCGTTCAGCGCGACTGGTTCGCGGCGCAGGGCGAGCCCGTTTCCGTCGAGGCCGCGCACGAGGCCGCCGCCATCGGGATGCTCGCGGAGCATTTCGAATCGCTTCCCGCCGAAGGGCTTGTGCTCCGAGCCGGGGGCCGTGTCGTTTCGTTCGCCGTCTACAGCCCGGTCTCGTCCGACCTCTGGACCGTCCACTTCGAGAAGACCCGCTACGAATACAAGGGCGCTTCGCAGTATATCACGCACAGCACCGCCGCCGCGCTGCAAGGGCGCGCACGTCTGCTCAACCGCGAACAGGACCTCGGCATCCCCGGCCTCCGCCAGGCAAAAAAGTCCTACGATCCGCTCTTCATGCTCCAGAACTACAAGCTCATCCGCCGCTCGTGACGGCGGCAAGGAGGGAACCATGAAACGTAAAAAGGACCACACTCTGCGAAACCTGCTGATAGCATTCATCGTGCTGATCGTGGCGGCAGTGGCCGTTCATGTATGCATCGGACTGTTTTATTACCTTCCGCGACGTTTAGACGCGCATGAAAAAATGATTAACCTGGTACGGTACATCGGGCTTTGCCAGCCGGATGAGTTCTACGCCGAGATCATGACCTTGCCCGACGGTTATGTTCAGGCATCCAATTTGAAAACGAAGCTCGTGAAACTGGCACCGGAAACGCCGCGAACATACGGCTATCGCTATCTCCTTTCCGGCCCGGGACTGCTTCGGCAGTATGCTGGGCACATCTACGTCAAAAAGGAAGGCCGGTTCCTCTGCGTCGCGGTTGTCAATTTTCCTCCGGAATCTTCCTTCTTGTACCCGGCGGGAGGCTGGCGGGGCGAATGTTTCGAGATGTTTCACGCGGATGATGAAACAAATACGGCGGAATCCGAAGAGTCCGCGGAGAAATCATACCTCGAAATAAAGGATTGGAACATTGACCGTTACGAGATTCTTCAAACCGGCATCCCCTTCATTCCCTGGTCCGACCCGCTTATCATCGATCTGCAGCCCGTCCCCTCAACGCAGGGAACGGGAAACTAACCCTTGCTGATTTCAACGCCGGGTGCTTCCTCAAACAGCGAAGAACCGGCGAGCAGATGCAGGACATCGGCGATCGTGTGTTCCGGTAGAATCCGCTCGGTGTCAATAACGGGAATATCTCCGCACGCGACAAGTGACTGGCTTATCATGTCTCCCTGCTTCTTTTCCTCGGGATGAAGAAGGAAAAAGATGCCGTTCACGGTGTCATAATCGGCCGTGAAGGATTCGTAGTGTCCTTCGAGAGGCGCGAGAGCGAGGAAGGAATCGGACGGAAGGAAGAGGGCGTTGGGCCAGCCGTTGTTGACCCGGATACACTCCAGGATCGCCTGCATCTCCGCATGAGGCGGGAAATCCGGGGAAGTCCACATGCTTTTGATTTCGGCCTCATAAGGACCCCGCGACAACAACTGCCGGACGACCTTTTTCCTGAACTTGACGTTGGCGCCGAAAAAAGGCACGGCGGAAAAGAACCCGAAGGCGCTTTTCGGCGGCAGAGTGATCGGTTCCAGCTGGATCATGGATGCCTCCCTGATGGTTTTACGGTTTGGATGCGGCTTGTTGCTCCGGGCGTGTGAGCGGAGGATTGGTTTTTCCCGTTACGCTGTTCAAAACGAGCTTCCAAACGGCGGTCATCTCCACCACGGCGTCCGAGAGAGAATCGAACGGCTCGTCCGAGAACGCATTGGCCATTGCGAGGAGGACACGCCGCTTTTCATTGGGCGCATTGACCGGCTCCATCACGCCTTCCCCGGCTACAGAAACATAAAGATTTGTCACGGAGCGCATTCCGTTCGGGCGGACGATCACTTTCGGGCCGTTGTCGCGTTCGGCGAAGAAATAGACATGCGGATCGCGGGACAGGATTTCCGCCTTGCGGCCCTCCTTCGCTCCGTGGAAATACAGCACGGTATTCCGGTTCGCGTCAAGCTCGGAGAAATAATTCATGGTCACGCCATAAGGCTTTCCTGCATCGTTCATGGCCAGATGCCCGATCGGAAGCGCGTTGATGATGTCGAGGATGACGCTGTAGTCTTTGATCTCGCGGTCTTGACGGCGCATGGGGTATTCTCCTCGCGTAATAGGATTGGTTTATTTTTCGGTTGCGGCGATACGCTTCACCGCGTCCAGGATGCCGTGTACAAGGTCGTCCGGCGCGCTCGCACCGGAGGTGACGCCGACGCATTTCGCGCCTCGGAGGAGGTCCGGCGTAACGTCTTCCGGGCCGGAGACGAGTTCGGCGCGCGCGCCCTGACCGGCGGCGATCTCGCACAGGCGGCGCGTGTTGGAGCTGTGCGCGGATCCGGCGACCAGCACGAGGTCGCATTGCGCCGCGAGCTTGCGGACGGCGTTCTGGCGCTTCAGCGTGGCGCGGCAGACAGACGCGGATTCGACGAGGCCGGGTATCTTTTCGCGCAGGATCGCGGTCATCTCCGCGATCACGTCGCTGTTCATGGTGGTCTGGCTGATGCAGGCGTAGGTCCTGCCGGGGACCGGCTGGAAAGCACGGGCGTCCTCCTCGTTCGTGAGGAGATGCTTCTCGCCGTGGATGCGCCCGAGGATGCCCTCGACTTCGCGGTGTCCCGCCTTGCCGAAGAGCAGCACGACGTGCCCTTTTTCCGAAAGCTCCGCGCCGCGTTCCTGCACCTTGCGGACCAGCGGACACGTGGCATCGACGATGTTCAGCGGGAGCGCCTTTGCGCGCGCCTCGACCTCCTCCGAAACGCCGTGCGCGCTGAAGATGAGCGTGGAGCCTGGGGGAAGCCCTTCGGGGTCGTCGACGATCTTCGCGCCGCGCGAAAGCAGGTCGTTCACGACCGATTCGTTGTGGACGAGGTCGTGCAGGATGAAGACGGGCGCCCCGTGCCGTTTCAGTTCGTCCATGGTACGGTTCAGCGCGTTGCGCACGCCCGAGCAGAACCCGGTGATGCCGCAGAGGATCACTTCCATGACATGACCTCCAGAAATGCCCGGTGGAACGCCTTGTCCCCGTACGGATCGGGCGCGCCGGGCGCGAGCTCGTCCGAGGCGTAGTTCGAGCCGACGGATTCGAAATGCAGCAGATGGGCGTCCGCGTCGGCGCGGTACACGATGCGCCAGGTGCGGCAGTGGATCGCCCAGGAGCCGTCCGGGAGCCGTTCGATGCGCTTGCGGGCGGGGTTGAAAGGTTCGTATTTGAGCTGGACGGCGCAGAAATTGGCGAGGTCGAGCCCGGTCCGCGCCATAATCCAGTCCATCTGCGCCCGTGCGGCGGGCGAAAATTCATGCGTCCACTCGGTCAGGACGAGTTCGTCGCGCCATCCCGCCTTCGACTCCGGGAACGCGTCGACCGCCGGGATGTACGGCTTGAGGTCGAGGATCGGGGTCCGGTCGAGGATGTCGCAGTGGTTCAGGTAGACGTTCAGGCCGTCGATGCCCTCCAGCTCGACGCAGCTCAGTCCGATCGGGTTCGGGCGGTGCGGCGACCGCGTGGAGAAGACGCCGTACTTGCGGTTTTCGGGCGCGTACGGCGGCGTGACCTTCGGCTTCCAGGTGGCGTTCAGGTGGAAGATGAAGACGACCCAGACGCGCTCGAACCCGGCGAGGTCTTCCAGCGCCTGCTCGAAGCCGCGTCCGGGGTAGAGCTCGATGCGCGCCTTCGCCTCGGAAAATCCCGCCTGGCGCGGCGCTTCGTACCGCCAGCGCAGGGCGGTGTGCAGGAGCCCGATGGGCGCGAACTCGTAGCGTTCCCTGATCTCGGCGGGCATGGCGGTTCACCTCATCCCTGCACGCCGGTGTCGATCGCGACGGAGAGCGCGAACGCCCGCACGGCGAGCTCGTCGTTGACGTTGGTGTTCAGCACGCGGACCAGGTTTTCCGCCTCACCGAGCATGCGTGCGGCCTCGTCCGCCGGGATCGACGGGCGCGGATCGGCGTCCAGCCACACGCGCACGACCTCGGGATTCGGCAGGAGTTCGAGCGGCGTTCCCTCGGAAACGAGCGCGACCTGCGCGAACCACGTGTGCAGGATGCTGAGGAATTCCTCGCGGAGCCGGAGATATTCGCAGCCCGTTTCGCCGTCCATGCGCTTTTCGATCAGCTTCATGGCGGCGGATTCGAGGTTTTCGGCGGCTTTCAGGCGTTCGTCCCAGCGCGCCTGCACGGTCGCCTCCGCCATGCTGCCGAGCGAACCGAGCACGTCGATCAGCCCGGCGGCGCAGTCCTCGCCCGCCACGAGGTCGCCCTTCGAGGCGAACGTGAGCTTCATGAGCAGGTCGGGCAGGGCGGAGAACGTCTCCATGTCGTACTTGCAGACGTTGTCCGTGAGCGAGAGGATCTGGCAGCGCGAGCGGATGGTGGGCAGGAGCGAGGCGGGATGCCCCGTGGTGAGGATGAAGAGGCAGCGCGGCGGCGGCTCCTCAAGCGTCTTCAGAAACGCGTTCTGCGCGTTTTCGTTCATCGTGTCGCAGTCCTGGATGACGCCGATCTTCCAGCCGCCGGGCGCGGAACTGCTGAGGTGGAACATGGATTCGAAGTTGCGGAGCGTGTCCGGCTCGTCCTCGGTCAGCCCGATGGTGATCTGGCGTGACTTCGAGGTCGGCGCGAGCAGAAAGAGGTCGGGATACAGCCCGTTTTCCAGCAGGGAACACGTCTCGCAGTGTCCGCACGGCGCGCCGTCGGGCATGGGATCCAGACAGACCGCAAGCTGGGCGAGCAGGGTCGGGAACCGGTTGCGGATGGCGGCGTTCGAGGAGACGACGAGGTGGGAATGCCCCAGGCGGCCCGCATTTTTCGCCATGCGGAGCGACTTGCCGAGGAGCGGATACGCGGATTCAAAGGATTGCCAGTCGTGCATGGATCGCCTCCAGGATGGATTGTGTGACCTGTTCTTCCGAGGGGGACGCGTCGATTACGGCGAAGCGTCCGGTGTCGCGCCGGGCGAGCTCGAGGAAGCCGTTCCGCACCGCGGTATGGAACGCCATTGATTCGGAGTCGAACCGGTCGTTCCGCGCGTCGTTCCGTCCCGTGGCGCGCCGCAGCCCGAGCTCCACCGGGATGTCCAGCACCAGCACCAGGTCGGGGCGCGTGCCGCGGCAGACGAACTCGTTGACGCGTGCGACCGTCTCCGGCGCGATGCGGCGTGCGCAGCCCTGGTAGACGAGCGTGCTGTCGGTGAACCGGTCGGAGATGACGACCGCGCCGCGCGCCAGGGCGGGCCGGATCATATGCTCGCACATCTGTGCGTGGCACGCGCCGAAGAGCATCAGCTCCGTTTCCGGCAGCAGGTTTTCGCCGGGCTCGGGCGTCTTCAGGATGATGCGGATCTTTTCGGCGACTTCGGTGCCGCCGGGGGAACGCGCGGTGACGACTTCGCGGCCGGTCCTGGCGCGCAGAGCCTCGGCGACGCGTTCGAGCTGTGTGGATTTGCCGCAGCCTTCGCCGCCTTCCAGTGTCAGAAAAATGCCGTTCATTTCAGGTCAGGTCCAAATAAAATCGAAGATTTTTTGCGAATGTGATTTGCGATATTGCCCGCTTGAATGTAAATTGAATGTTGCGTTTTTATTTATTAAGATACCACAAAATTCCAACCTTTCAAAGCCGGAGTCGAAAAAATGTCTGGAAAGATCGACAGAAACACCTATCTTACCGCCAATATCGGGGATTTCCCCGATGAAATCGTCGTCTGCGGACGCCGTTACGTCAAAAAGGACGACCTCCGCTACGGCACCAACCCGCACCAGCCCGCGGCGTTCTACCGCCCCGCCGACGAACACGGCGCGATCATGGACCTCGAAGTGCTGAAGACCGGCAAGAACGGCCTGTCCCAGACCAATCTGGAGGACATCTCCGGCGCGCTGAACATCGTGAAGTATTTCGCGGAGCCCGCGTGCGCCGTCATGAAGCACGTGAACCCGAGCGGCGCGGCCGTCGGCCTCCCCGGCGAAACGCTCCGCCAGGTTTTCATCAAGGCGCGCGACTGCGATGCCCGCGCGGCGTTCGGCAGCGTGATCGCGTTCAACCGCAAGGTCGACAAGGACACGGCGGCGGCGATCATGGAGCTCTTCGCCGAATGCGTCGTCGCGCCCGATTTCGACGCCGGCGCCCTCGAAGTCTTCAACGACAGCGTGACCTACAAGGTCAACAAGCAGCTCCGCGTGCTCAAGTGCGGCGCGCTCGATACCCTGCCCAAGTTCGTCGGCGACCCCGCCGTCAACACCATCAAGGTCCTCGCCGACGGCTCGCTCGTGGTCGCAGCACCGCTCCTCACGCACGTCCGCTCCTTTGCCGACCTCCCCGCCGCCGCGGGCGAGAACAAGGCGTGCGGCGCGCAGGTCTCCACCGTGGAACCCACCGACCAGCAGGCGAAGGACCTGCTCGCGGCGTGGTACATCAACATCTCCGTGCGCTCGAACGGCGTCGTGATCGTGAAGAACGGCCAGACGCTCTCCGTGGGCACCGGCGAACAGGACCGCGTGGGCGCGGTCGAACAGGCCATCGAGAAATTCAAACAGAAATTCACCGGCGACGTCACGCTCGACGGAGCCGCCATGTCCAGCGACGGTTTCTTCCCGTTCCCGGACGCCCTCGAAGTCGCCGCCGCCGCCGGCATCCGCGCGGTCGTCTCGCCCGCCGGTTCCCTGAAGGACGCCGACGTGGTGAAGCGTGCGAACGAACTCGGCGTGGCGCTGCGCCATGCGCCGGAACGCATCTTCTCGCATCACTGATTTGATTCAGTCGTAAGCTCAAAACCCGCGGGCGGTCATGACGGACGAATACGGCACCGAATCCGGGAATGCCTCTCTCGCCGAGCATAAGCTCAACGGAGAAGTGGAGCACGTCGTGTACGAAAGCGAGGACGCCTCGTACACGGTGTTCCGCCTGCGGGACCCCCAGGGCGCCGTGCATACCGCCGTCGGGACCGTGCCGGGCCTTTCGCCCGGCCAGACGGTCCAGCTCTCCGGCAAGTGGGAGATGCACAAGGACCACGGACGTCAGTTCCGCGTGAGCTCGTGCGTCTTCTCGCTCCCCGCCACGCGCGACGGCCTCATCAAGTACCTTTCCAGCGGCGTCGTGAAGGGCATCGGCGAGAAATACGCCAAGGCCATCGTCGACACGTTCGGCACGGACACATTGAACGTGCTGAACCAGCAGTCACGCCGCCTGAAGGAGGTCCCCGGCCTCGGCAAGAAGCGCATCGAGGCGATCCGCAAGGCGTGGAAGGAGAATTCCGACCGCCGCGAAAGCCAGATCTACCTGCAGGGGCTCGGCATCAATCCCGCCTGGTTCGTCCGCATCTACGACAAGTACGGCAACGAAGCGCCCGAGGTCATCCGGTCGAATCCGTACCAGCTCGCCGCCGACATCAAGGGCATCGGGTTCACCTACGCCGACAGGATCGCGCGCCAGCTCGGCATCGGACGCAACGACGTGCGGCGCATGACCGCGGGCGTGACCTACGGGCTGCTTCAGGCGCGCCAGGCGGGGCATGTCTGCATGCCGCAGGCGGTTTTCGTCAAGTTCCTCGCCGAACTGCTCGACGTGGACGAGGCCGACGCGGGCACCGCGATCGAAAAGGCGCTGGAGACCAAACGCGCGGCGTCCTGCGTGTCGCACGAGGGCGACGTGATGATCTACGAGCCGGGGCTCCTCCGCTGCGAGGACGAACTTCCCTTCCTCATCCGGTTCCTCCAGTCGCGCGAACGCTACGCCGGGTTGAAGCTCGCGCAGATCCCCGCTCCGCCGAACTCGAAATTCAGCACCGAGCAGCTCCTCGCCGTCGACCGCGTGTCGCAGTCGCCCATCACGATCATCACGGGCGGACCCGGCGTCGGCAAGACCACGGTCGTCTCGGAGATCGTCCGCCGCTCAAAACTATCTCATCTTTCCATCGCGCTGGCGGCACCGACCGGACGCGCCGCGAAACGCATGACCGAGGCCACCGGGCTGACCTCGTTCACGCTTCACCGTCTCCTCAAATGGGATCCCGCCGCCCGCAAGTTCGTGTTCGGGCGCGGCAACCAGCTTCCTTACGATTTGTACGTCCTCGACGAGACGTCCATGCTCGACATCCTTCTCGCGCTGGCGTTCTTCCGCGCCGTGAAGCCGGGCGCGTCGGTCGTGATCGTCGGCGACCCGGACCAGCTGCCGTCCGTCGGGCCCGGCAACGTCCTGAACGACCTCATCGCGTCGGGCGTCTGCCCCGTTTCCCGCCTCACGCAGATCTTCCGCCAGGGCGACGGCAGCGGCATCATCCACGCCGCCCACGACGTGAACAACGGCGTCGTGCCGCGCCTGCCCCGCCGCGAGAAGGACGCGCAGGCGGATTTCTACTGGATCGAGAAGGACGATCCGGAGGACGCCGCCGACGTGATCGAGCGCATGATCACCGACCGCATCCCGCGCCGGTTCGGGCTCGACCCCATCCGCGACGTGCAGCTGCTGTGCCCGATGAACCGCGGCGCGGTCGGCACGCAGGCGATGAACGAGCTGCTTCAGGAGAAGCTGAACCCGGAGAAGAAATTCGTGTTCCGTTCGCTCGGCCGCCTGTTCAAGACCGGCGACAAGGTCATGCAGATCGTGAACAACTACGACAAGAACGTGTTCAACGGCGACCTCGGATTCCTCGGGCGCATCGACTTCGGGAACGAATCGTTTCAGGTACGCTACGAGTCCGGCCCGATGGTCGAATACCGGTTCGAGGAGGCGGAGCAGATCGTACCCGCCTACGCCGTCACCGTCCACAAGTCCCAGGGCTGCGAGTTCCCCGCGGTCGTCATGCCGATCCTCTCCCAGCACTACATGATGCTCCAGCGGAATCTGCTCTACACCGGCATCACCCGCGCCAAACGCCTCATGGTCCTGGTCGGCTCCCGCAAGGCCGTCTCCATGGCGGTGCGCAACGCCGTCCGGGAGCCGCGCTACTCGCTCCTGCTCGAAAAACTCATCACAGGAGGCCCGCTCACATGAACTCATCCGGCTCCATTCCGTACACCCCGGTCAACTACACTTTCCCGTTCCCGAAGATCCGCGCGCAGGGCACGCTCGCCGCCATCGGCTCGTGCTTCGCGCAGGACATCGCCCTGACGCTGCTCGACAGCGGCATGCGCGGCATGATCAACCCGAACGGGATCCTGTACAATCCGTACTCCATCAACGACGCGCTGCAGCGGCTGGAATGCGGCTACACGGAGAGCGATTTCTTCGAACTGAACGGGCTGTGGCATTCGTGGCGGCATCACGGGGCGTTCTCCGCCGCAAGCGCCGCCGAGGGCGCCGCGAACGCCAACGAATCCGCCAAACGGTTCCGCCGCGTGCTCAAAAAAGCCGATTTCTTCCTCATGACCGTGTCCACCGCGGTCGTCTACAAACACATGCCGGAACGCCTCGTGGTCGCGAACTGCCACAAAGCGCCGGGCAGCGAGTTCGAGCAGACCGTGCTGTCCTACGACACCTGCCGCGCCGCCATGCGCAACGCCTGCGAGATCATACGTTCGTACAACGCCAAATGCCCGATCGTCATCACGCTGTCGCCCGTGCGGCACAATCCGGGCGACCTGACCACGAACTCGCTTTCGAAGGCGAGGTTGCGCGCCGCCGCCGCGGACGTCTGCGCCAGGGTCGAAGGCTGCGCGTATTTCCCCGCGTTCGAGATCCTGAACGACGAACTGCGCGACTACCGGTTCTACGCCGAGGACATGCTGCATCCGTCCGAGCTCGCCCGGAAGATCATCCTCGAACGCTTCCTCGACGCGTGTTTCATCCCGCGCGCGAAGGCGGACTACGAGGCGGCGGAACTCCGCCGGCGGCAGTCCCGGCACATCCCGATTGCGAAGCAGGGGGAATGACCCATGTGCGGGATCGCAGGCTGTTTCAATCCGCAATCGCCGCCCGGCGAGGCGCTTCTGCAGAGTCTGTGCCGCACGATGCGCCAGCGCGGGCCCGACGCGCATGGCGTGTATTTGGACGGCGCGCTCGGGCTTGCCCATACACGTCTCTCCGTGATCGACCTCGACGGCGGCGCGCAGCCCATGCACGGCGGCGAGGGACGTTACACGCTCGTCTTCAACGGCGAGATCTTCAATTTCCGCGAGCTTCGCGCCGAGCTGGAACAGGCGGGCGAAGCCTTCCGCACGAAATCCGACACGGAAGTCCTGCTGAAACTTCTGATCCGCGAGGGCGCGAATTGTCTTCCGCGCCTCAACGGCTTCTTTGCATTCGCTTTTTACGATGCCGAGGGAAAAACGCTCCTGCTGGCGCGCGACTGCCACGGCGTGAAACCGCTGTACTATTTCCATCTCCCGACCGGGGAATTCGGATTCGCGAGCCGGTTCGCAACGCTCACGCTCTGTCCGGGCTGTCCGGATCAGATTTCGCTTCCGGCGCTCGCCGACTATCTGGCGTTCCAGTACATCCCGGCGCCCGCCACGATCCGCGAGGGCGTAAGAAAACTGCTCCCCGGTACCGCGGTCGAGTTTCAGCTGGAAACGGGCGCGATGCCCGAGATCGACTGGGGCGCGCAAATTCAGATCAAACCGGAGACGATTTCTTATGAGGACGCCTGCGAACATGTACGGACTCTGCTTTCCGAAGCCGTGAAACGCCGTCTGAACGCCGACGTGCCGCTGGGCGTCTTCCTGTCCGGGGGACTGGATTCCGCCGTCGTAACGGCGCTTGCGGCGCGGCATTCGACCGCTCCGCTGGAATGCTTCTCCATCGGGTTCGACGATCCGCGCTACGACGAAAGCGCCGACTGCAAGGCGACGGCGGCGCATCTCGCGACGCTCGCGCCTCACGGTCTGCACCACCATATCAGGACCGTCCAGCCGCAGGACTTCGATCTGCTGCCTAAACTCGCCGCCGAATTCGGCGAACCCTACGCGGACGCGTCCATGCTGCCGTCGTATTTCCTGGCGGCATTCGCCCGCGAACACGTGACCGTGGCGCTGAGCGGCGACGGCGCGGACGAGCTGTTCGGCGGATACGAACGCTACCGCGCGGTGGACTTGCTTCAGAACCTCCGGTCGTTCGCGCCGGGTTTCCTCTGGAGCGCTGCGGCGGCGTGCCTGCCGGATTCGGGCGAACGAAGCAGAGCCGGACGTCTGAAACGGTTCCTGCGGCTCGGCGCGGTCTCCGGCACGGGTGCGCGCTACGACGCCCTGATGACACATTTCGCGGCGGATTCCATCGGCATGATCGCGCCGGATCTCCGTCCGCACCTGAACACAAAACGCACTTTGCCGGAGACGGCGGAGCTCATGGCGTCGCTGATGGAGGACGATCTGCGCCGTTACCTGCCCGGCGACGTGCTGACGAAGGTCGATGTCTGCTCCATGGCGGCCTCGCTTGAGGTGCGTAATCCGTTCCTGGACCCGAAGGTCTCCAAGTTCGCGCGTTCCCTCCCTGTCTCGTTTAAGATTCATGACGGCCGCCGCAAACGCATCCTCGGCGACACGTTCGCAAAAGAGCTGCCGCCCGGTCTTGCTGAACGCCGCAAACGCGGATTCGGCGTGCCGGTGGCGGCGTGGTTCCGCACGGTCTGGCATGACCGTCTGCGTTCCGCCCTGCTGGACGGACTGCCGGAACGATGGCCGATGTTCGACCGCGCCGCCGTGGAACGCCTCATCGACGAACATCAGACTGGCGGAAAAGACCGTTCCTACCTGCTGTTTTCCCTGCTGATGCTGTCGTTTCAGGGGAAAAACATATAAATTTTTAATGTTTTGATTTGCAAATCCGGCAAGGATAAGTATCTTATAATGCACAATCTTTCACACGGGGTCCCGCGCAACGGGGCCGCCGCGCCGGGAACCGGGCCGCACACAGCCGCTTCCGGCGCACCAAACCTCAAGGTTATCAGATGATCTGCGAAACAAACAACGAAGCCGACATGCGGGAAGCGATGCACGAGCTGGGCCTCCGCGCCCTCCGCGCCTCCCGTGCGCTCGCCGTCTCCGATTCCGCCAGCCGTTCTCGCTGGCTGCTGGAGATGGCCGATGCGCTCGAACGCGACACGGAAATCATCCTTGCCGCCAACGCCGAAGACCTGGCGGAAGCGAGGCAGAACGGCCTGGACGCGCCGAAACTGGAACGCCTCACCCTGACGCCGAAACGCGTCAAGGACGTGGCGGACGCCCTGCGCCATGTGGCCGGGCTTGACGATCCGGTCGGCCGCATCCTCTCCAGCGTCACACGCCCGAACGGACTCCGCATCGACAAGGTCTCCGTGCCGATCGGCGTGATCGCAATCATCTACGAATCCCGCCCGAACGTGACGGTTGACGCAGCCGGACTCTGCATCAAATCCGGCAACGCGGTCATCCTGCGCGGCGGCGGCGAGGCGTTCCGTTCGAACTCCGCCTTCGCGAAGTGCATCTCCGATGCGGGCGTCGCCGCCGGCATGCCCGAGGGTGCGCTCCAGCTCGTGCCGTTCAAGGGACATGCCGCGGTCTCCGCCATGCTGAAGATGAACGACTGCATCAATATGGTCATCCCCCGCGGTGGCGAACGTCTGATCCGCGCCGTGGTGGAACAAGCCACGATGCCCGTCATCAAGCATTACAAGGGCGTGTGCCACATCTTCGTGGACCATGTCTGCGACCAGGACCAGGCGCTTACGATCATCGAAAACGCCAAGTGCCAGCGCCCGAGCGTCTGCAACGCGCTGGAGACCATCCTCATCGATGCCTCGATCGCGCCCGAATTCGCGCCGAAACTCGCCGCGAGGCTCGCTCAGCTCGGCGTGACCATGCACGGAGATGAAGCTTTCATGAAGCTCGCCGCGCCCGTCGCGGTCGTCCCCGCCACCGAAGAGGACTGGCCGAAGGAATACGGATCGCTCGACGTCACGGTCGGCATCGTGGACGGCGTGAAGAAAGCCGTCGACCACATCAACCGTTACGGTTCCGGCCACAGCGACAGCATCCTCACGACAGACGAGGCGAACGCGCAGTTCTTCCTGGACAACGTCGATTCCGCGGCCGTGTACTGGAACGCCTCCACGCGGTTCACCGACGGCGGCGAGTTCGGCATGGGCGCGGAAATGGGCATCAGCACGGACAAGTTCCATGCGCGCGGCCCGATGGGCCTGGTCGAGCTCACCTCCTACAAGTACAAGATCTACGGTACGGGCCAGATCCGTTCCTGATCCGAACCCTCACACTCCGCTCGAACCGCCGGGGCGCACGCTTCGGCAGGGGCTTCTTTTACTGCAATTCACTTCATAGTTTCTCATAGCAACATAACATGAAACCGATCACAGCAGCGGTCATCACACTTGGCTGCCGGCTCAACCAGGCCGACAGCGCGCTTCTGAACGACAGACTCATCCGCCTCGGATTCCAGATCGTTTCCCCGGACGCGTCCAGCAGTCCGAACCTCATCCTCGTCAACTCCTGCACGGTCACCGAGACGGCCTACAAGAAAAGCAAGCAGGCGCTCCGCTCGATCCGGGCGGAAAATCCGCAGTCGTTCATCGTCTTCACCGGATGCGCCGCGGACGTGAGCAAGGACGAGCTGGAACAGAACCAGGACATCGATCTCGTGCTCACCAACGAGCAGAAGAAGGACATCGAAACGATCCTGCCCCAGTATCTCGCGCTGCTGGAAAAACGCGAAGCGCCCGCCGCGCCGAAACTCGCGAAGGGCATCTTCGCCGAACAGGCGCAGGGCGTGTTCCCGTTCCGCTCGCGCGCGTTCATCAAGGTGCAGGAGGGCTGCAACAACAGCTGTTCGTACTGCATCGTCCCGACCGCGCGCGGCCCGGAGCGTTCGCGCGACCTGAAGGAGATCACCGCCGAGTTCAAAAAGGCGGTCGCCGACGGATTCCACGAGATCGTGCTGACCGGCGTGAACACCTGCCACTACAAGGCGGGCAAGGTCGGGATGCCGGAGCTGATCGACCGCCTGTGCGAAATCCCCGGCGACTTCCGCATCCGCCTGAGTTCCACCGAGCCCTGCGACGAGCTCTTCCCCATCGTCGACGCCATGAAGCGCAACGCGGCCAAGGTCTGCGAGTTCCTGCATCTGCCGCTTCAGAGCGGATGCGATAAGATTCTGAAGGCCATGAACCGCCACTGCGACACCGCGAAGTTCGCCGAATACGCCGCATACGCCCGCGCTGCGATCCCGAACCTCCACCTCGGCACGGACATCATCGTCGGGTTCCCCGGCGAGACCGCCGCCGACTTCGAGGAATCGCTCGCGTTTCTCCGCAAAACGGACTTCGCGAACATTCACATCTTCCCGTATTCGCCGCGCTCCGGCACCCCGGCGGCATCCATGCCGGACAAGGTGCAGAAGACCGCCGTCACGGATCGCATCGAACAGCTCAAGGCGCTGAAGGAGGAATGCGCGCAGAAGTTCGCGAAGAGCCTCGTCGGCGCGACCGGAGCCGTCCTGATCGAGACCAACTGCAACAAAAAGGAACTCTGGGACGGCTGGTCCGGCAACTACGTCCGCACCATCGTGAGCAGCGAATCGGACCTCGCCCGCAAGCTCCTGCGCGTGAAATTCCTGCGGTTCCTCCCCGTCGGCGCGCTTTTTGCCGAAATAATCGGCGAACCGGGTTGATTTTCGCATGTTTCCGGTGTATCTTTTCCCCTGAATCAACGCAAAAGGAACCGGTCATGCCCCCCGAAAAGAAAACCGCGCTCGTCGCCGCAGTGGAGATCCTTGCGAAACGCCTCGTCTCCACCGCAGAACTGCGCTCGAAACTCGCCGCGAAAAAGCTCTTTTCGCCCGCCGAGATCGACAATGCCGTCCTCGCGGTCAAGCGCATGGGCGCGCTCCACGACGATTTCCTCGCCGAGGATGTCGCGCGGTCCTACCGGTCGCGTGGATACGGCCCGGCGCGCATCCGCATGGCACTCCGCAAACGCGGCATCCCGCAGGAGATCATCGAGCAGACTTTGGACGGGAAGGACGAGGATGAACCGGAAAACAGCTGCGAATCGGATTCCGGGCAGTCCGAGGACGGCGACAACGCCTTTGCCGTACTTCACCGGAAAGCCGCGCAGTTCCGCCGCGAACCCGATGTGCGCAAACGCAAGGCGAAGGCCGTGCGCTGTCTCGTAGGTCGCGGTTTTTCATACGAAGACGCCATCAATGCCGCGGACCGCTGGATGCGCGAGGAAGGCGGAGGTTTGGACGAAGAATGAACACAGTTTTCCCCTCAATGCGCCGTTTTCTGTACGCGGCCCTGCTGTGTCCGCTTTTCCTGGTCCTCTGCGCCTGCGGAGACGGCGACCGGGACGCCGCCACGGAAAAACGCGTGGTGATGAGCCTTGGCAAGCAGATCAACACGCTTGATCCCGCGCTCGCCGCCGACACCACCAGCCAGTACGTCTGCGGCGCGTTCTACGACACGCTCCTGCAATACCGTTACGCCGAGGGCGAATACCTGCTCGAACCTTGCATGCTGACGTCCATGCCGGAAGTCTCGGCCGACGGCACGGCCTACACCTGCACACTCCGCGACGACCTCTATTTCCAGGACGGCGACGTTTTTGCGGACGAAGACAAATCCGCCCGGAAGATCACCGCGCGCGACATCGCGTTCTCCATTCTGCGCCTCGCCGACACGCGGCTGCGTTCGCCCGGATTCTGGCTGATCCGCGACCGCATCCGCGGGCTTGACGCGTTCCGGAAACGCACGGAGGCCGCCGCCGAAGGCGATCTCTCGCCCTACAACGACTTGTGCGAAGGGCTGGAGATCAGGGACGACCGCACGCTCGTCATTCATCTGGAAAAAGCCGATCCGAGGTTCCTGTACGCCCTCGCCCTGCCGTACACCGCCGTCGTCTCCCGCCGCGCGCTGGAGCATTACGGCGACGACTTCGCGGACCATCCGCAGGGATCCGGGCCGTTCCGCCTGACCCGCTGGGAGAAGGATTACATCATCGAAATGGCGCGCTACGACGGCTACCACGCGGAGTCCGACGGTCGCACGCTCCCTGCCGCCGACCGCATTTCCTGCTACCTCGTGAAACAGCCCCTCGCCTCGTGGCTGATGTTCCTGCAAGGCCGCCTGGACCTGTACGTGCCGGACAGCGAGTGTTTCGAGGCGGTCGTGAACAAGGACCTGCAGCTGTCGCCCGCGCTGCGCGGACGCGGCATCCGTCTGCTCTCCCGTCCCCAGCTCGAGACCAACTACATCGGCTTCAACTTCACCGATCCGCTCCTCGGAAACAATCCGCACCTCCGGCGCGCCATCACGCTCGCATTCGACCGCGAACGCCGCATTGAACACTCCGGGAGCCGGTTCTCCGCCGCCTACGGGCCGGTCCCGCCGGGCGTCCCGGGCGCGGTCACGGAGCCGCATCCCGAGCTCGGCCATCGCGACATCGCCGCCGCGAAACGCGAGCTCGAACTCGCCGGATACAAGGACGGCATCGACCCGAAGACCGGGCGCGCGCTCGTGATCACGTTCGACCAGACCGGCAGCGACACGTTCTACCGCCAGACCGCCGAGCTCATGGCGAACGACATGGCGGAGATCGGCATCGAGATTCAGCCGGAGTTCAATACCTGGCCGCGCTTCGTGCAGAAACTCCGCGCGGGCAGCATCCAGCTCTTCCGTTACTCCTGGACCGCCGACTACCCCGACGCCGAAAACTTCCTCCAGCTCTTCTACGGCGAGAACGCCGGCGGCTGCAACCGCGTGAACTACCGTTCGGCGGAGTACGACGCCATGTACCGCGAATTCCTCGCTATCTCCGATCCCGCCAAATACGCCGCGAAATCGCGCGAAATGATCCGGTTCCTGCAGGGGGAATGCCCCTGGATCTTCGAGACGCACACCATGTGCTTCGTGATGGCGCACGAATGGCTCTCCGGCTACATGCCGCACGATTTCGCGTTCAACCGCTGGAAATACCTCTCCGTCGACCCCGCCGCGCGCGAACGGAAGATCAAGTCGTTCAAGCCGTTCTCCATGAACGAGCTGACGTACTGATTTCCCGCTCATCCCGAAAAAACACAGGATTTCCGCTTGCATTTTCGCAAAAGAAGTGTATAGTACAAGTGTACACTTTCAAAGGAGGCGAACCATGGAAGCAAGTGTCCTGGATCTCAGAAAAAGAATGCGCGAGGTCATGACGGCCATCGACCGCCACGAAACGGTCACGCTCACGCATCGCGGGAAACGCCGCGCCGTCATCGTTCCTCTTGCCCAGACGAAGAAGGCAAAGGTCAAAACCGCCGATCTTGCCGCGTTCGGCATGTGGAGCGACCGCCCCGATATGGCCGATCCCGCCGCCTACGTGGAAACGATCCGCAAACCGAGGTTCCGCTGATGCTGTTCGATACGGATGTCCTGATCTGGGCGCTTCGCGGCTCGAAGAAGGCGGCGAAGGAGATCGACGATGACGAAAACCGCTTCATCTCCGCAGTCAATTACATGGAGCTGATGCAAGGCGCACGGAGCAGACAGGAACAGAGCCTGATCAAGCAGTTCCTGAACGCCCTGGATTTCACCGTCCTGCCGATCACGGAGGCGATCTCGCACCGCGCCGTGATCTTCATTGAGGAACACGCGCTGCGCTCCGGCATCCAGCTCGCCGACGCGCTCGTCTTTGCGACAGCATGCGAGCATTCCCTCACGCTGTGCAGCGCCAATCAGAAGCATTTCCGGAGCATCCGGTCGCTCGATTCCAAGGTCTTCAAGCCGAAATAAAACTGGCTCACGGCTCCGGTTCGGACGGGGGCGGTTCAGGTGGACGATTCTTCTTCCGGATGATTCCCACCGCGCCCAGAATGGCTCCGACGATCACTCCGGCCGGAACAATCAAAAGCGACCAGAAGATTAAGAGATATACTCCATCTTCTTCTACGACATGAAACCCGAGTTCGACATAATCCATCATTGATGTGTCGTAATCGGATGAAGCTCTATTGTAGGCGGTCAGGAAATACACGATCAGAAAGATCCCGTGCAGAAAGGCAAGCCCCCACGCTGTGAAGAGTCCGCAGATCAGGCCGCGTTTGGCGCCATAGCCGACCCTGTTTTCAACTGCCGTTCCGCCTGCTGATGTCAGGTCGTTTTTCATTTTTGTGCATCTCCATCCGTTTTTTTCTTCTTCCGGATGATCCCCACCGCGCCCAGAATGGCTCCGACAATCACTCCGACCGGAACGAACAGAAGTGTCCAGCCGATTATGAGAGCCCCCACGATTGTTACATATTCCCAAAATGTCATCATCTCGTAATCAAGGTCATCCTGAGCGGTCAGGACTTTCACGGTCAGAACAATCGCATACAGAACGGCAAATCCCCACGCTGTGAAGAGTCCGCAGATCAGTCCGCGTTTGGCGCCATAGCCGACCCTGTCGGTCCATTTCTCCATTTTATCCTGAAATGTCGCCATGGGGCCGGACGCCTGTTCCGAGGCGATCCCGTTGTCAGGTGTGTTGCCGTGTTCCATGTCCGTTGGGGTTCCGTTTTCCGGTTGCGGATTGTCGTTCATGCAGTTACAATAGCATAAAAAGGTATGAAATCAAGGAAAAACGCCAGCAATACATAAAAGAATCCGATGTTTTTTTGAAAAAAACGCGATTCTCCGCTAAGATTTCCGCGTTTCGCCCGTCTAATTCATAGAAAACGATCTGAAACACACCCATACAAGGAGCAAAATCATGAAAAAAACACTGTTTCACGCCGCCCTGTGCGCCATGAGCGTCGCGCTGCCCGCGTTCGCCGACGAAGCCGCCGACCAGAAGGTCGCCGCCGAACTGAACCGTCAGGGCTTCAAGCTTTTCGACACCGTCTGCAAGGCGGATGCGAAGAAGAACATGTTCATCTCGCCGTTCAGCATCGACGGCGCGTTCGGCATGGTCTACTGCGGCGCGAAGGGCACGACCGCCGACGAGATCCGCAAGGTGCTCGGGTTGCCCGCCGATCCCGCGACCTGCGGCGCGTTCTTCGACTCCGTCACGAAACAGTACGCCGAGGCGGAAAAGACCGAAGTCCTAGTCTCCAACTCCGTCTGGACCGACACGGACCAGAATGTGCTGCCCGAATTCACCGAGATGATTAAAAAGTATTACGGCGGCGCGTTCTACAAGGAGGATTTCGGCCAGTCCGCGAAGGTCGCGGCGAAGATCAACGCCTATGTCGAAGCCCGCACGAAGAACATGATCAAGGACCTCCTCACGCCCGATTTCTTCAGCAAGGACACCGCCATGGTCCTGCTGAACACGCTGTACTTCGAGGCGAAATGGGCGAACCCGTTCCCGAAGGACGACACGAAGCCGATGGTTTTCACGCAGTTCGGCGGCGCGGAGAAGGAAGTCCAGATGATGTACCAGAAGAGCAAAGGCATCGCCTACTGCGCGGCGCCTCAGGACAACGTCCACGCCATCGTCCTGCCCTACGAAAACCGCCGCTTCGAACTCGTCGCGCTCATGCCGATCAACGGCGGGACCGACCACGGCGAGGCCGCGCTGGCGAAGATGGCCGCCTCCATCGGCGACAAGCTTGACGCCTGGCTCGGAAGCCGTCAGGGCGGCGAAACGCGCGTCTGGCTGCCGAAGACCGACCTGACCTGCAAGCTCGACCTCAACAAGACCCTCCAGGGGCTCGGCATGAAGACCCCGTTCTCCAATTTCGCCGACTTCTCCGGCATCGACACCGAGGAAGCGCTCAAAATCGAAAACGTGGTGCACAAGACCGCGCTGAAGATGGACGAAGTCTCCACGAAGGCCGCGGCCGCCACCGCCATCGGCATGGCGAGGATCACCTCCATCGGCATGCCCGACCCGGTCCACCAGTTCCGCGCAGACCGTCCGTTCATGGTCCTCATCCGCGACAACCAGACCGGACTCGTCCTCTTCGCGGGTCGCGTCAACGATCCGACCGCGAAATAATACCGGATCGGATTCAAACACTTCTCCATTTTGCGCCGGGCGGACCGCATGATCCCCCGGCGTTTTTCGTGTCCCGATGCGAGAGAACCACAAGAAAATCAGAGAAGATAACGAGGTGTCATAATCTTCCTGTCTTCTCTGCTTTGAAAAGTCGGTTTTTGATGAACGGGCGAAAGTGACGGAGCAATCGTCAAATCCGTCCGTCATTCCGTCAGAAAATTGTTGTGGAATGGATTGCAAATAACGGTCAAGCCGTTAATCCTGACGATCTGTGGCCGTCTTCCGTTCTCGTTCGATGCCTGAATCTCTTGAGAAATTTATGGATTTCGGAGGACGATCTTTGATGAGTTTTTCAGCCTCTTCCATAGTGATGATCCCGGCGCCGCCGTCCGCCCACAGCACACGGGGCGAAGAATTGTATTTGTCTTTTCCGGGCAGCCACTGCCGTATCTTCCAGAAGGTTTCGTTTTTCCGGTGGAATTCGGGAAGCTCCATGAGGATCGGGATCCGGTTTTTCGGGTCGTGTTCCATCACCAGCACGGACGCAGGCAGCGGAAACACCAGATATGGCGGATGTCCTTCTCCCCACCGGCAGCGGAAATCCTCCTCCCGCAGAAGCCCCCGCGCCAGAATCTCCTGAATCAAATCGGCGATGGTGTGTTCCGGCCGGAGCTCGAAGGGCGGTTCCTGCGTGTCCTGCCCGGACGCGGACGGATCGTCCTTTCCGTCCGGGTCAACAAGAGTATACATGACTTTTCCAATACGGCTGAGTCTGGAAATGCAATCTTGTGCATAACCGCGTCCCAACCGTGCACGGTCTTCGATCTCCCCGAAGATCGCGCCGATCCCGATCAGCACGCCGAGAATGATTATGAGGAAAGTACACCCTTTGTTCAGAAGGTATCCCGCCAGCCAGGATTTGGAAACATCTTTCAGCCGCAGGACGTCCTCGCGTTCCGGCGGTTCCTCCCGCGGGGACTCCAGAAACGCCCACGGGTTCTTCGGCTCCTCCGGCGCGGGAGTTTCATTCTTTTCCTCCGTCATGGCGTTTGTGCCTCTTTTGCCAGGGCTTCGAAGTCTATTTCGAGCGGGACGGGCGACTGTTCGGCGACGAGCTTTTCGGACTCTTCCGGGGTCAGATAATTTGCGGAGCCGTCCGAGTACAGGACCCTTGAACCGAGTTTGTCACCATGCGCGCCGAGGGGACACATGAGGATCGGGACGGGCTCCTGAAGCGATTTGTCGAACACGACCGAGGCGGGCACGGAAAATACCAGATACGGGGCGTCGACTTCCACGCGCCTGCGTCGAACGAGATACTCGCGCTCATAGCGGACATTCTGGCAGATAAAATCTTTTTCAGGAGCGGGAAGGGGCGATTGACGGTCTTTTCTGACCGCTTCCCGGATCAGGTCGGCGACGGTCCATTCGGGCGGCAGTTCGAACTCGTCCCCGTCGGGGACCTCGCTCATGATCCTGTAGATCCACCTCTGCTTGCGCCCGCAGCGGAAATGGCTGACCGTCTCCGAATTCGGCTGCCAAGGGGGGATGAACAGAAGCAGGATAACCTCACAAACTGCAATCACCAGGAGAACGATACAGGTCTTCCGGAAACTGAGATCATGAAACTTAAACTGCTGTTTCCAATCCATCGTCATTTCTCCTCGTTTTGCTGAAGCCGGAATATCTCCTTCTGTGCTTCGATCTCCCGCCGGAGTTCGTCTTTTGTCGGCAAATAGGTCAGATACTTGGATGCGAAAAGCTGCTTGCTGTCATGCAGGACCGAATACCGGGCGATATCCTCGCTGGTCTCGGAACAAAGCAGGATGCCGATGGTCGGATTGTCGCCCTCGGAGCGTTTCCGTTCGTCGTACATCCGCACATACATGTCCATCTGTCCCACGTCCTGATGGGTGATCCGCGCAGTCTTCAGGTCAATCAGTACGAAGCATTTCAGAATGTAATTGTAAAAAACGAGGTCTATAAAGAAATCCCCCGCATCCGTGGCGATATGCTGCTGACGGGCGACGAAGGCATAGCCTTTGCCGAGTTCCATCAGGAAGTTCTGCAAATGCGTAATAATGCACTGTTCGAGCTTCGTTTCCGTGAAGTCGGGATTCGATGCAAGCCCCAGGAATTCTGCGACTACCGGATTCTTGATGAATTCCAGTTTGTCTGTCTGCATCGGAGCCGTGATTTCCTTCATCTCCGCTATGACCGGAGCCTTGTTCTGCGAGGCAAGCAGACGGTAGTAATACTGCGAACTGATATTGCGGTCGAGGGTGCGGACGCTCCATGATTCCCGTGAAGCCTCGTCTAAATACCAGAGGCGCGCGTCCTCATTTTCCACACGCAAAAGGGTACGAAAATGCGACCAAGTAAGATTTGGAACACGCGTGTACCAAATCTTCCCTTGAGGGAAAAATAGATAGAATTGACGATAAAACCGAAGACTGCGTGCATCAAAACCTTTGCCGAATTCCGCTGTTAAAACTACTGAAAGCTCCTTCAGCAATCCGGTCCCGTATTCCGCGCGTTTGCTGCCATGCTGTTCCTCCTCGACGATACGCTGACCGATCTTCCAGTAGGTATCGATCATGGCTGCGTTAATCGCGGCATACGCCACGGCACGGCCATGGGCGATGATCTCGCGAAGGTCGGCCAGAAGGCTCAGAGAAATGGCTTTTTGAATGTCCTGTTTCTTATCCATCACTTGCCTTTCTTATGCTGATACCAGTGTGTTTCCTTCCGCGTTTCAGTCTTCCGCCAGAAACAAGAGAAGATTTTGCACGCGCGTGTGCAAAATCTCGGGGTTCAGGACTGCTGCGCTTACTCTTCCTCGGCGCGGGAAAGGAGTTCTTCGCGGAAATCTTTGGTATAGAACTGGCCGCAGTGGCCGCCGTTGGAGAACCAGGTGATGCGGTCGCCGAGCGTCTCGTCGAGGAACTTGCGGTCGGCGTCGTTGATGAGGATGTCGTCCCAGGCATGGATCATGCGGACGGACTTGTTGTTTTTGAGCGTGGATTCGACGGCACGAAGGCCGGATTCGGCGGCGAGCTTGTCGAGGTCCTTGATATCCTTGCCCATCTGGGGGAAGAGGAAACGCGTGATGTACTCCATGAACCCGATGTCGCCGACCTCGCGGTAGAAGTCCTCGCGGTTGAACATGGTGCAGGGGGCCTCGATGCCGGGGAGGGGATACTTGCCCTCGCGCTGGGTCTTCTCCAGGTCTTCGGTGAGGCAGCTCTGGATGGAGAATGCCACGAAGAACTTGGCGACGTCGTCGGCGACGAGCGGCGGCCGCGTGACGGTCTCCGGCTGCGCGGGATCCAGCGGCGGGATCACATCCTTCGTGAGGACGTACTGGAGCCCTGCCCCGGTGGAGACTTTTTCCACGGCCTCGTCGAAGGTCCAGTCCTTGGTCACGGCGGCGTAGGCGTCGGCGGTCTTCAGCGCCGTGATCAGGTCGGCGGGCGGGTTGATGGGGAGATAACGGCTGATGCCGAGGGTATTTTCCTTTTCCTCCATGGCGGCGATGTGGCAGAGCTCGATGCCGCCCATGGACCAGCCCGTGAGGACGATCCGCGGGTCCTTGATCTTGCCGTCTTCGCGGAGGTCGGCGAGGATCTTCTGGAGCACGGTGCGCATCTTGGCGGCGTCGTGCGGGGTGTATCCGGGCAGTTTGCCGTCCGTGGCGGTCATGAAGCGCCAGTTGAAGCCGTTGTCGACCAGAACGACACTGTAGCCGGCGTTGTAGAACTCCTCGGCGGTGGCGAGGGCGGTCTGGTTGTTGTAGATGCTGCCGATGCCGGGGATGACGATGGCGAGCTTTTCAGGACGGACCTCGTTCTCGTCCTTCGGCTTCGGCGCTTCGAAGAATCCGTATCTGAGGCGGGAGCGTTCGGGGTCGATGCCGACCGTGACCTTGCGCGTGTGGATCTTGTCCTCGAAGTCGGAGTTGAAGATGGAGAGGCGTGCGTACCACCAGTCGTGGTCCTTCTGCGGCACGAAGTAGATCGCGCGGAGGGTGTCGATCACGGGGCCGAGCGAATGATAGCCTTCGAGGACCTTGCGGCGGCCGTGGAGAGTCTCCGGCATCGCGGTGCCCTGATCGGGCGGGAGCTCGGGCAGGCGCCCGTGGTAGACGTCCTTCGCGTAGTCGTAGTACCACTTGTCGAGCTGGAGTTCGCGGTTCAGGAGCGACATCATCACGTAGGTGCGGTATGGATCGGCGGAGCCCTTGATCACGTTCACGAACTGCGGATGGAGCGCCACGACGTTGTTGACGTACGCCCAGCTGGAATAGGGCAGGTAGGTGCGGATGTCGAGCAGATAGTCGAAGATGCTGCCGATGTCGTCGCGGACGTTGATGTGTTTGCTGCCGGGGATGATGAGGCGGCAGCCCGGCCCGATGCCCCATGTGGCGAACATGCGCCCGAAGTCGGCGTCGGTCTTGTAGAGGTGGAACCAGTATTCGGCGGGGTCGAAGAGGCCCGCGATGCCGACGGTGGAGTTCAGCAGGAACCGCCCGGTCTCGACGCCCGCGCATTCCCACTCGGCGCTGCCGAGCGAGGAGATCATGCGGCCGGGGAACGCGAGGTTGTGGCAGGCGTTTTCGATGCACTGGATCACGGGGCGCGGCAGGACGCTGGACCAGATCCACCCCAGCGGACGCGCGATGTAGTCCATGATCACGGTGTCCACCTCGAACATGCTCCGGTTGAAGCCCTCGAGCGGGTCGTGACCGGAGAGCTCGCCGATCAGGCGCGCGGTCGGCCAGGGACCGGCGGGTTCCGCGGCAACCTCATCTTTTGCCGCTGCGGCCCCTTCGGATTCCGTGCTCCGGCAGGCGCTCAGAAGCAGCGCAAAAACGAGTATGAATGCGGCCAGAAAACGGTTCCAGGATTTTGATCTCATAATGGCGCTCCTTTCCTAAAATGGGCGGATGTCGGGTGTTGACTGTAAAATTGAGGCGGAGTGTGTTCTCCGGGTTATGCTTTTTCGGGGGCTTTCTGTTCGGCGTCGCCGCCGTCGTGCGAGGGGCAGGCGCAGCCGATCCACTTCGCGCAGCCGGTCGGGTCGCAGCCGTCGAAACAGAACGTGCAGAGCTTGCACTTCGGGAGTCCGATGGCCTCGACGAGCTGGTCGATGGTCTGGTATTTCAGGGTCGTGAGCCCGAGTTTCTGGCGGATCTTTTCGACCATGCGTTCATAGCGCGGGGTGCCAGCGGTGATGTATTCGCGCAGGATCTCCGGCGTGGGCTCGCCGCCTTCGAGTTCGGCGATGATGCGGCGCGCGGCGAGGTCCATCACGGAACGCGAACGCGAGAAATTGAGGAAGAGGCAGGGGAACGCGAGCGGCGGGGAGGCGGAGCGCAGATGCACTTCCTTCGCGCCGCGTTCGAGCAGACGGCGCGTGACGTCGCGGAACTGCGTGCCGCGAACGATGGAGTCGTCGCAGAAGAGCAGGCGTTTCCCCTCGATCTGGTCCTGCACGGGGAGTAGCTTCATCTTCGCGATGAGGTTGCGGTGGGACTGCACCTGCGGCATGAAGCTGCGGAGCCAGGTGGGCGTGTATTTGACGAGGGCGCGCAGATAGGGGCGGCCCTTCTTGTTCGAGTAGCCGATGGCGTGCGCGACGCCGGAATCGGGCACGCCGCAGACGGAATCGACCTCGACGTTGTCATGGGCGGCGATGCGAGCGCCGTTCTCGTAGCGTACGGTCTCGGTGTTGCGTCCCTCGTAGTCGGAGGAGGGATATCCGAAGTAGACCCAGAGGAACGAGCAGATCTGCATGGTTTCCTCGGGCGCTTTGAGCTGCGTGGCGGATTCGGCGTCGACCAGCACGATCTCGGCGGGCCCGAGGTCGCGCACGAACTCGTAGTCGAGGTTCGGGTAGGCGGATGTCTCCATGGAGACCGCCATCGCGCCGTCCTTCTTCGCGAGGGAGACTGGCGTGCGTCCGTAGCGGTCGCGGGCGGCGTAGATCCTTCCGTCGGACATCACGAGCATGGAGCAGGAGCCCTTGATGCGGTGCATGGCGTAGGCGATGCCGTCCTCGATGGTCTTCTGCGTGTTGATGAGCGAAGCGACGACCTCGGTCGGGTTGTGCTCGCCGTTGCTGTGCTCGGCGAAGTGGATGTGATGCTCCTCGATCGCCTGCCGGGTCAGCTCTTCGATGTTGTTGAGCTTGCCGACCGTCACGATGCTGTACATGCCGAGGTGGGACGCGATCAGCAGCGGCTGGTCGTCCATGTCGCTGATGACGCCGATGCCGCACTTCGCGCCGCGGAACATCTCGAGTTCGGGCCCGAACTTGGACCGGAACATCTCGTTGGAGATATCGTGGATGGAACGGATGATGGAACCGTAGGGATTGGTGACGGCCATGCCGCCGCGGACCGTGCCCAGATGCGAATGGTAATCGACCCCGTAGAAGAGGTCGTCCACGCAGTCACCGTTAGAGACAACGCCGAAAAAACCGCCCATAGCGAGCTGCTCCTTGTTTGGGTTGGGGAAAATACAATGGTATAATATAGCATAAATCCGTCCAAAAACGAATCGTTTTTTCCGAAAAAACGTCGTTCTGGCGCTTTTTTTTCGACGTTTTTTCCGGCGGCGCGGGTCCCGTGACGGCGTTTCCGCGTTTTTTTTAAAAAAAACGGGAAAAATGAACGTTTCCGGCTTTCATAAATCGGGATTTGTGCTATCTTATTTTGTTATGCTGTAACGAAACGACGGAGAAGAAGCAGAATGGAACTGGATCAGGGCATGGAAGAACGCAGCGTGTGGAATTTCGGAAACTACCTCCGGACCGCATTGTTCCTGCTGTTCGCCTGCGCCATTTTATCACACGACAGAACGGACCTGGCCCTGCTGGAAGGCGGGATCGGCGGTCCGGCGATCTATCACAACTGGATCGGATTCCTCGGCGCGCACACCGCCCGGGTGATGTTTTATACGTTCGGACTCGCCACGTATCCCTTCCTGCTGATCGTGTTCCTGCTGCTGCTCCGGCGGTTCATCCCCGGACTGCCGCGGCGCGGCACGCTGTGGTGGGCGCTCCCCGCGATCCTGCTCGGCACGTCCATGCTGTTTGCCATGTGTCCGCAGCAGTTCATCGCGGAGACGGACCACCTGGGCATCGGCCGCATGGAACAGTCCTCGCTGGCGCTGTCCGGTGGCGTGGTCGGGGCGGCTCTGGCAGCTCCGCAGGCGTCCGCGGCGCTCGACGCCGGACTGGTCCGCCGCTACATCGGCGACGTCGGCACGATCCTGGTCGCGCTGGCGTTCCTGCTGCCCGCGCTCGTGTTCCTGTTCATCCGCGACTGGCTCCCGCTCCTGAAAGTCGCATTCCGCGCCGATCCGAAACAGCCGGAGCCCGAGGCAGCGGACGAACCGGAAGTCCAGCCTGTTCCCGCCGGACGTCCCGGCAAAATCTATACGCCCGGCAATCCCGAGGGCGAGGTCTGGACGCCGCCCGCGTCCGCGCCGGAGATCCACCAGTACGGCGAGGAGGAAGCCGAAGAAGACGGGGAACCGGAGGAAGTGGCGGAGGAAAAGCCGTCCGGATTCAAAACCGCGCTCGGAAAATTCCTCGGCCTCCGCACTGCCCCGCCCGCGAAACCGGACGGACCGGAAGACGAAAACGAAGAGGACGACATCGTCGCGCCGCCGGTCCGGCCTCCGGCGCAGACCATGCAGCGGCCTTCGGCGGTCATCCGCGACCCGAGCGAAGTCGTCGCGCCGCCTCAGAAACGCAGAAACGTTCAGCCTGCGCCGGGCGCGGTCATCCGCGATCCCGACGAGCTGGTCGTCACGCCGCGTCCGAGACCTGTCGCGCCCGCTCCGGCACCTGCTCCCGTGCCTCAGCCTGCTCCGGCTCCGGCGCCCGCGCCTCAGCCGCAGGAAGAGAATTACGACGAACCGGAAGAGCCCGCCGCCGCATACCCCGAAGCCGAACCGGAAGCTGACATTGAGGAAGAACCTGTTATTCCGGCGCCCGCGCCTCAGCCCGCGCCGCGCGTGATCCCCGTGCAGACGTTCGCGGAGAACAAAAAGAAATTCGACCATGCCTCTCCGCCGCCCGCTCCCGCCGACGAACCGCCCCCGCCGCCTCCGGTCTACGAGGAATACCATCTGCCCAGCCCGATGCTGCTGGACCGCCACGGCGACGCGATCGCCGAGGAGGACCAGGCGTACATCCGCGAGGCGAGCCTGAGCCTGGAAAAGACGCTGGAGAGCTTCGGCGTGAACGGCTATGTGTCGAACATCACCGTCGGGCCGCGCGTCACGCAGTTCGAGATCGCGCTGAATCCGGGCGTCCGCGTGGAGAAGGTCACCAGCATCCAGAACAACATCGCCATGGCGATGGAGGCGCAGAGCATCCGCATCCGTGCGCCCATCCCCGGCAAGGACGCCGTCGGCATCGAAGTCCCGAACAAGGCGTCGAGCACGGTCTACCTGCGTCCGCTGCTGGAATCCGCCACCTGGCGCGAATCCCGCGCCGCCATCCCGATCCTGCTCGGACGCGACATCGCGGGCAGCGTCTACCTGACCGACCTTTCCAAAGCGCCGCACCTGCTGATCGCCGGCTCCACCGGCTCCGGCAAGTCCGTCTGCATGAACACCCTCATCATGAGCCTGCTTTTCCGGTTCTCGCCGGACGAGCTGAAGCTCATCATGGTCGACCCGAAGGTCGTGGAGCTGGAGATGTACCGTCCGATCCCGCACCTCATCACGCCGGTCGTGAACGACCCGAAGAAAGTGCCGCTGGCGCTCCGCTGGGGCGTCAACGAGATGGAGCGCCGCTACATGGTGCTGGCGAAAGTCAAGGCGAAGAACCTGGCGGCGTTCAACTCGCGTCCGCCGGATCCGCAGCCGGTCATCGACGACTACGGCGAGGTGGTCCCGCCGAAGCTCCCGATCCTGATCATCATCATCGACGAGCTCGCCGACATCATGATGACGGACGCGAAGAGCGACGTGGAGACCAGCATCTGCCGCATCGCGCAGAAGGGCCGCGCCGCGGGCGTCCACCTGGTCATCGCCACGCAGTCGCCCCGCAAGGAGGTCGTCACCGGCCTCATCAAGGCGAACATCCCGACCAAGATCGCGTTCCGCGTCAGCAACGGCATGGATAGCCGCGTGATCCTGGACGCCGTCGGCGCGGAAAAACTGCTCGGCAACGGCGACATGCTGTTCAATCCGCCGGGCGCCGCCAACCTCGAGCGCATTCAGGGCGCGTACGTCTCCGACTCCGAGATCGCCAAGGTCATCGATGAGGTCGCGGCGCAGCGTCCGCAGCTGTTCGACGACGGTATTTTCGCGGGCGGCGACGAGGAGGAAGAGGAAGAAGACGCCAAAGGCCGCCGCGGCAAGGGGAAAGCCTCGCGGGGCGGTTCCCGCGACGGCGGAGGCTACGACGACGAGCTTGACGACTACGACGAGATCGACGGCATGGCGAATTCCGATATCGTCAAGGCCGCCGCGGACAAGTACCTGCAGCCGACCGACCCGCCCATCATGGTCCGCGCGCTCGAGATCATTATCAACGAGCAGCAGGTCAGCACGTCCTATCTCCAGCGCAGACTCGGCATCGGCTACAACAAGGCCGCCGACATTATTGATAAACTCGAACAGCGCCACGTGATCAGCGCCCCGCTTCCCGGCGGACAGAAACGCACCATCCTGATCACGGACGGACTGGAAACGCCCAATGACTGAGGTATCGAACCATGACCGATCCAGAAGATCCCGCAGCAAAGAATGAACAGGAACTGAATCTCTTTTCCGATCAGTCCGTCCCGGATGAAACGCCCGCGGAACCGGAATCCGGCGCGCCCGCCGCGAACGGTGAGATCCCTGTTGAAGATAAGACAGCCGTGCAGGACAGTCCTGCTCCGAAACCGGCGGAACGGCCTGTTCCGGAAACGGGCGCTCCTTCGGACGATTCTCCGGTCGTCGCGCCTCCGCCTCCGCCGCGCAAACAGCCCTCTCCCGCGCGGCCCGGCATCGTGTCTCCGCGTGCCGGACGCGCCTCGTTCCCGCCGCCTTCCGCCTCGACCGCGGCCGCGCAGACGCACAAACCGCTTCCGCACGCGCTCCAGCCGGCGCAGTCGCTGGGGCAGATGCTGTCGGCGATCCGCAATGCGCGCGGGATGTCTCCGGAGGAGGTCGCGGCGCACACGCGCATCCGCCTGGAGTACATCACCGAACTCGAATCCGACGAGCTTCTTGAGAAGCTTCCGCCCGTTTACGTTTCCGCCTACGTCCGCAAGCTCATCGAGGTCTACGACCTCACTAAGGCGGACAGCGACGTCCTGCTGGACAAGCTCCGCGAGGAAACGCCGCAGGATCCCGAGGAGCTTTCGGACAAGCTCCTGGAATCCGTGAACGAAGGCGCGCTGGTGAACGAGGGCGAGAACAAACGCATCCGCAACATCACGATCGGCATCTTCGTCGTCCTCGGCCTTGTTGCCGCCGCCCTGATCTGGCTGATCGTCCTCGTGATCGTCAAGTACGTCAGGACGTCCGAGCCGGTCCCGGCCCGCGATCCCGCCGCCGCGATGAGTACCGTCCAGCCCGCGGAGGAACCCGTCTCCCAGGTGGTGCATGTGGACGAATCGGAGCTTGACGCCCTGATCGTGCCGGAAACGCCGTCCATCTCCGTCCTGAAGATGAGCAAGGTCCCGGGCGTCCGCGAGTCGCTGTAACGCCCGGACGCCGCAGGACGCCTCCCTCAAACAGACACAAAAAAGCATGTCCGGCCGGTTGACCGGGCATGCCTGTTTTTTTTACGGGAACCCGTTCGTTTCGTGCCGCTTACTTGCTGTTCTCAAGAAGCGTGTTGAGCGTTTTCTGCGCGGCTTCGAGCTTCAGCTGCAGATTGATCACGTCCTGCGCCTGGTTGTCGCGTTTCGCGCTCAGGGTATCCACTTCCTTCGTGAGCTTGTTTCTGACGGCGCTGTTGTTCGAACTGGTCCTGATGCGACCGACGCCCCACGGGGTGTCGACGCTGACACGCGAGTTGTTGTTGAGGGTGGACACGAGCGCGCCGCGGTCCTCGCTGACGGTGCTTTCCGTGGTTTCAAGTTTTTTCTTCGCTTCTTCGAGCTCAAGTTCGAGTTTGCGGACTTTCTGCTGCTGCTGGCTGATCCGCCGGTCCTTGTTGCGCTTGTCCTGTTCGACCTTCAGCTTTTCCGCCTTGGCCTTCTGTGCTTCCTGCGCTCTTTGGTTGGCCTTTTTCTGGTCGTCTATTTTCTTTTCGTAGCGGGCGGACTTGATCGGATCGTAGCCGAAATACTTCTGGACGTCGGACGGCATGTCGGAATAGGGGACGAAGGTGCATCCTTCTTTATTTCCGAA
Source organism: uncultured Lentisphaerota bacterium (assembly GCA_900320095.1). Lineage (GTDB taxonomy): Bacteria > Verrucomicrobiota > Lentisphaeria > Victivallales > UBA1829 > UBA1732. The sequence continues at coordinate 40,606 of ONQZ01000001.1, read as the reverse complement.
CGTGACCCCGTTCGGCTTCCTGTCGAGGATGACAGCATCCTCCATGACTTTTCCGTTTTTCAGCTTGATGGTGTGCTTTTCCACACTGCCGGATTTATTATCCGCGGCGAACACGGCGGCGCCTGCAAACAGAAGAGCCGCCAGAACGGCATATTGTGCGGTGTGCTTCATTATTTGTCTCCTTCCGGGATACTGAATTTTACGGGCTTCCGGAACACATGTTCCGGGATCTCGATGTTCGTTTCAAACGAGATCAGCGACAGCTTCGTGGCTCCTTCCGGCGTGAATCTGAACATCTCCGAAGGAAGCGTGACGTCGCCGTAGGTGCGGTAGTCGAAATACTGCATCGTGTAGACGCCGTCTTCTCTGGTGACTTCGAACTGGCGGAGCAGGTCGGATTTCTTTCCGATCCAGAGCTTTGCCGCGACTTCCGGAGCGCGGCGGAAGACCGCGGTGATCACGTTGCATTCCTCGCCGCAGGCATCCTCGGGGGTTTCCTGAAGCTCGGCGTTGGTGAAGATGTCCTGATAGTCGACTTTGAACGGGATCGTCTGAAGCAGGGCGCCGTGCATTTCCATGATGTCTTCCGCCGTCATGTCGAACACTTCTCCGCGCAGGAACATCCAGCCGGATGCGCTGTGGTTCAGGCAGAACACTGCGGAATTGACGCCGTCCAGCACGTCGATGCGGACATCGCCCGGCACTTGGAACCGGATCGTGGCGGACTTCCCGTCGCCGAATTCGTATTCGAACTGCGCGGTTTTGATGTTGGACGCGGTCCAGTCGGTCGCAATGGCATCCTCGGCGTCGTCGAACATGCTGTCCGTGGTGTCGCGGAAGAGGCCGCATGCCGACAGGAACACGCCGGCGGTCACCGCCGCTGCCGCAAGCACGGTGCGGCAAATCTGATGTTTCATAGTCTGCTCCTGATTTTGCAGGTTGTTCCGGGCGGTCATCCGCTGTCATCCGGCGGAAGCCCGCGCCCGGATAAAAAAACAATATATTCTGTAATATATCCTGAAATAAAAAGTAAGTCAAGAGGAAAAAAGAAAAAAGTCAATCCGCGGGGTACGGTTTTCCCGAAAAGGAAAGACAGGTTTTCGCCGGACGGCGGAAATCACTCGGCAAGCTTGATGCCGGTGAGATTGGAAACCTGCTGGAGATAGTCTTTCTTGTCCGGTACGCCGGGGATGATCCCGAGGATCTTTTTGCCGTCGGAGGCCAGGACGACCGTGCACGGGTAGACCGCCGGAACGCTCAGCGATTTCCGCAGAGACTGGTTCGCGGAGACCTGTTCCTCCGGCGCGTCCGTCTTCACAAAGTGCTGAATGTACAAGCCGACCACCGCCGGGCGGATCGACGCGGCGTATTCTTTTGAACGGAGGATCGAGGATTCGAACTTCTTGCTGGCGGAACTCCAGTCCGGTCCGGTGAACAGGATGAGGATGGGCTTGTCGTCCTTTGCCGCCTCGGCGCGGGCGTCCTTCAGCCGGAGATGCCAGCCCGTCCCGGCGCTCTTCGCATCGGGCAGGATCCAGCCGGATTCGTCGGCCTTCGGCGCGGGATCGGCGGCGCGGAGCCCGGCGGCAACAGACAGCAGGGCCGCGCAGGCCACGAATGAACACAGAAGAAACCGGGAAAAAGCTGATCTCATCATGACCCCCGTGGAACTCAGTTCGGAATGGAGAGGGAGCAGGGGCCGTTCTGGCAGCCGCCGCTGCATCCGAGCACCTCGATGAAGTTGGCGTGCGACCTGCCGAACAGGAAGAGGTGGAGCAGTTTCAGCGTCTGGGCATTGATGCCGTCGATGAACTTCTCCTGAAGCTCAAGCTCCGGTTCGGATTCGAGCGCGGCGGCGAGCATGGCTCCCGTGGCGGCGCAGGTGCGCGAGAAATCGTGCTCCGCCACGTCCGGGTCCTGCGGGATGTAGTCCTGCGGCTCCAGTTCGGTGCCGCCGAGCGCGATGAGGATCGCGCCGAGTTCCTCGACCGTGATCACGCGGTCCACGCCGGGGCAGGACAGCGATTCGTAGCGCTTGGCGATGCACGGGCCGATGAAGACGTTCACGGCGTCGGGATAAAGCTCGCGCGCCTTCTTTCCGGCAAGCGCCATGGCGCTCGGCACGGACGAGAGGTAGGGGCGCATGGCGGGGAGATGCCGCCGGACGAGCTCGACAAACGCCGGGCAGCTGGAATCGGCGACGAGCTTGCCGCCGAGCTTCATCTTGCGGATGAAATCCTCCGCCGCCATGCCCGCTGCGGTCTCGGCGGCTTCGGCGACCTCGACGATCTCCGAAAAACCGACTTTCCGCAGGGATTTGAACAGTTTTTCGCGTCCGCCGGGGAACTGGCCGTACGTGGACGGGGCGACCAGCGCGACGGCCTGGCGGCCCTCAGTCAGCAGCTTCAGCACGGGCATGAGCTCGGACCGCTGCATGACGGCACCGTAGGGGCAGGCGCGGAAGCACTTGCCGCAGAACGTGCATTTCTTGAAGTCGATCTCGGCATAGCCCTGTTCATTCTTCTTGATCGCGCCGACCGGGCAGGCGGCCTCGCAGGGGATCGGGAAACGCTTGATGGCGTTGTAGAGGCAGACGTCGATGAGGCATTTGCCGCACTGCACGCACGATTCCTGGTTGATGTACGCCTTGCCGCGCATGATGTTGATGGCGTTGTTCGGGCAGACGTGGATGCAGGTCTGCGCGAAACAGTTGCGGCAGAGGCTCTGGACGACCTCGATCTTCGCGTCGGCGCAGCTGGAACACGCCAACCGGGCGATCGTGAGGGGACGCTCCGGACGTTCCGAATCCGCGGAAACGAGCTCAAGATATTCGTGCGGGAACCGGCTGTCGTCCTCCTCGTTCTGCGCGTCGAACCCGAGGAGCGCCATGATGCGGCTGCGAATCACCTCGCGGTCGTGCGCGAGACAGCAGTGGAGCGGCTTGGAGCCGGACGGTTTCACGTAGAAGGGGAGCTTGTCGATCGTATCAGGAAGCGTTCCTTTCTGAAACTCGCAGGCGATCCGGATCATGAGCTCGCGGCGCTGGCGTTCGGGACTGTTGGAATACTCCATGGTCATGCCTCCTCCTCCTGCCGGTTCATGATCTCGGTGATGGCCGCGCAGACGGATTCCAGCGTGGCGTTCTGGATGAGCTGGCCGTTGATGCGGGCGAACGGAGCCTTCGCGAGGTCCAGACACCCGCAGTCCACGGGACACGGCGACACCATCAGTTCGATGTTCGGAAGCCATTTCTCGGGCAAATGCGCTCCGATGTTCAGGATTCGGGCATTTCCCAGCATGTAGCAGGTCATGCCGCAGAAGATTTCCACTTCGATTTTCGTGTCGTCGCTCATGTGTGCAGTTCCTTTTCTCCGCGGGCCGGGCTGATAGAATGGGCGCAGGCGGTTGTGTGTCCTGTCCGTGTGAAAGAATAGCCAATACAGGAAAATACACGCTTTTTCCGTGTTTTCAACCGCTAAAAGAATAAAAATTGAAGAAAAACAAAAAAATATGGAAAAATCCGTCGAAAAGGCGGGATCCCCGGAGTGTTTGCGCGAAACAGTCCATAAAGTCACGAGGTTTCAGGCGGTCTTCCGCGTAACGTCGGGGGACTGCAATCCATCCCCAAAACCGTCAGAGTGTAATCCATCCCCAAAACCGTCAGAGTGTAATCCATTCCCAAAACCGTCAGAGTGTAATCCATCCCCAAAACCGTTGCCTGAAACCAGTTTTCCGGAGAAAAAACCTAGTTTCAGTTAAAAGGAGTTTGTTTTAACTGAAACTAGCGCGTAACACGTGTGCGTGTGTAAGGCAGGGCCTCCATTGCGGCAGTGTCCGGCTACGCCCGGACACAAAACAAGGCGACAGCAAGACTCGAACTCGAGCTAAGACGAAGACAAAACTCTAGTTTCAGTTAAAAGGAGTTTGTTTTAACTGAAACTAGCGCGTGTGTGCGGGAAAGATTTCGGAAGCTTCAGAAAGACACCGCCCCCGTTTTTTTATGATCGGCATTGGTTGTCTGGTTGTCTCCTGGCGGCATCGGGGGAATGCAATCCATCCCGAAACTGTTGCCTGAAAACTATTATTCTGATGGAAAAAAGCCTAGTTTCAGTTAAAAGGAGTTTGTTTTAACTGAAACTACCGCGTAGCGCATAACGTGTACGCGGGAAAGGCTTTTTCTTCTTTATCTTTGTCGATGCCGCGCTTTCCCGGAATCCGGCTTTTCGCTTGCAATTTCCCCGTTTCGGGTGTATGGTATTTTCCCCTGTCCGCGGGAAGGACCGGGTGAATCGTGTGCGAATCACGAACTGTCGAGCAACCGTGAGCCGAACTTGTCTTCGCGAGCCGGATCCCCGCCCTTCCGAACTTTTTCCGCGCCGGACTTGTCTCCGGCATTTGTGCCCGTTACGCAAAGAGAAAATGAAGCAGCATGCACGTTTGATTTCCGGTGCCGCCGCGCGCCGGTTTACTCTGGTCGAGCTTCTGGTCGTGATCGCGATCATCGCGATCCTTGCCGGACTGCTCCTGCCCGCGCTGTCGTCGTCGCGGGACCGTGCGCGTCTGGCGTTGTGCCTCGGCAACATCCGCGAGGTCACGCTGATGCACCTGTATTACGTCGATGCGAGCGGCGGGTATTTCTGTCCCGCCTGGGATGCGTCGTTTGAGAGCTGGGAATCCTCCGCGAACCACCGCGGTCCGGGCATTCTTGCCCGCGTCGTGCCGGATTCCGGCGCGGCCAGGGGGCGCGTCTTCGAGTGTCCCGCCGCGAAATCCGCCCTCTTCCTGAATCCCTCCTGGACCGCGCGTTACGCCGGGTACGGCATGAACTACCAGCTTTCTTTCGCCAGACCGTCCGACTCGCCCCCGAACTACCGTCCCTGCCGCATTCAGGCGGTGAAAACGCCGTCGCGTCTGGTCCTGCTCGCCGACGCCGCGTGTTTCCTGACCGGGACCGACGGACGTCCCGCGCCGACCGCCTTTTTATACAATCCCTCCTCGGGCAGGGGCGGTTATGCCGACTTCCGGCATTCCAAAGCGTGCGTCGCTGCCTTTGTGGACGGTCATGCGTCGTCCTGGCTGTCCTTCACGCCGCGTCCGGCGGATTCGTCCGGCTGGGAGGACCGCGTCGGCTACCTGTCGCCTGACGATTCCCTGTACGACCCATTCCGGCAGGAACCCGCCGCCACGGAACAGGTCGAACAATCCGGCGATCCTGCGGAATAAAGCGGCTTTTCCGGGAAGATAAAGACCGTAATATTGCCTTTCCGGCTTGTTTATTCGGAAAAGCGTGCTATATTATAGTTTGCGCATACGAAAACAAACCTGCAAACCTACCCACCCAATCAACACCCACAGGGGAAATCATGAACAGTGCTTTTTCCTACCTCGGAGAAGTGGAGCCCGACAAGGGCAACCTGATCAAGGGGCTCCAGCTCATCCAGACCCGCGAAGGATACGTCTCGAACGACGGCATCCTGGCGGCCGCGGAACATTTCGGCATTCCGGCCGCGGAAGTCGAAGGCGTCCTCACATTCTACGCCCAGTTCAAACGCACCAAACCCGGCAAGTACAAACTCAGCGTCTGCGACGGCACCGCCTGCCATATCAAGGGCTCCACGCAGATCCGCGCCTGGGTCTCCGCCGAACTCGGCATCGGCGACGGCGAGACCACCGAAGACGGCCTCTTCTCCATCGAGACCGTCGCGTGCCTCGGCTGCTGCTCCCTCGCCCCCGTCCTCTCCATCAATGGACGCGTCTATGGCAAGCTCGACCGTAAGAGCCTGACGAAGATCCTCAACGAGTACAAAGCGAAAGGCTGATCCGCCATGGCAGACATCAAACGCATTAAAGTCGGGACCGCGTCCTGCGGTCTGGCCGCCGGAGCGGGCGCCGTCCTCGAAGCCATCCGCAAGCAGGCGGGCAATATCCCCGTCAGCGAAACCGGCTGCATGGGCCACTGCTACGCCGAACCGATCGTCGAACTCGAACTCACCGACGGATCCAGCATCTTCTACGGCCGCGTGAAGGGCACCGACGAAGCCGCCGCCGCCATCCTCGCCCAGAGCGAAGAGGGCAGGTTCGTCTTCCCGGAAAAGCGCTCCAAGCTCGAAAAACTCCTCGTGACCCGTCTCGCCGGGCACATCAACCCCGTCTCCCTCGACGAATACAAGGCGAACGGCGGATTCTCCGCCCTCGAAAAAGTCCTGACCATGACGCCCGAACAGGTCGTCGACGCGGTCAAGGCGTCCGGCCTCCGCGGCCGCGGAGGCGCGGGATTCCCCACCGGCATGAAGTGGAGCTTCCTCGCGGCGAAGAAAGTCCCGGACAAAGTCCAGATCTGCAACGCCGACGAGGGCGACCCGGGCGCGTTCATGGACCGTTCCATGATGGAGAGCGTCCCCTATCAGGTCCTCGAAGGCATGCTCATCGGCGCGTACGCCACCGGCGCGACCCGCCTCTTCATCTACTGCCGCGCCGAATATCCCCTCGCCATCAAGCACCTCACGATCGCCATCGAGGAGATGAAGAAAGCCGGCCTCAACAAGCTTCCGAACCGCGAAGCCCCGCTTGAGATCACCATCAAGGAAGGCGCCGGCGCGTTCGTCTGCGGCGAAGAGACCGCCATGATCCACTCGCTCGAAGGCAAGCGCGGTACCCCGCGTTTCCGCCCGCCGTTCCCCACGGACAGCGGCTGGAACACCCTGCCGACCGCCATCAACAACGTCGAGACGTTCGCGAACATCCCGATCATCTTCCAGATCGGCGCGGACGCCTACGCCGCCATCGGCACGGAAAAGAGCAAGGGCACCAAGATCTTCGCCCTCGCAGGCGACGTGAAGACCCCGGGCCTCGTCGAGGTCCCCATGGGCATCACACTCGGCGAGATCGTGTACGACATCGGCGGAGCCGAGCCCGGCACCGTGAAGGCCGTCCAGACCGGCGGTCCCTCCGGCGGCTGCATCCCCGCCTCCGAATTCGGCGTGAAGATCGACTACGACTCCCTCGGCAAGCTCGGCGCCATCATGGGCTCCGGCGGCCTCATCGTGATCGGAAACAACCGCTGCATGGTCGAGACCGCGCGTTACTTCCTGAACTTCACCCGCCGCGAATCCTGCGGCAAGTGCACGTTCTGCCGCGTCGGCACCACGCGCATGTACGAAGCGCTCGAACGCATCACCTCCGGCAAGGGCTCCATGGACGACATCGCGTTCCTGGAGGACATCGCCCCGAAGATCAAGAAGGGCGCGCTCTGCGGCCTCGGCCAGACCGCCCCGAACCCCGCGCTCTCCACGCTCCGCTACTTCAAGAACGAATATCTCGCGCATGTTCAGGACCACGTCTGCGAGGCGCTCGCATGTCCCGCGCTCGTCGACGTCGCCATCGACCCCGCCAAGTGCATCAAGTGCAAGCTCTGCGTGAAGACCTGCCCGGTCGGCGCGATCGACCCGGCGAACAACTTCTCCGTCGACAACGCCAAGTGCACCAAGTGCAACTCCTGCATCGAAGTCTGCCCGAAGAAGGCCGTCTCCCGCGTCCGCAAACAATCCGCCAATGCCTGAGGTAAAACCCATGTCTGATATCATCTTCAAAATCGACGGCCGCGAGGTCGCCGCACAGCCGGGCGAGACCATCCTCCAGGCTGCCGCCCGCATCGGCGTGGAGATCCCCACGCTCTGCTACAACCAGAAAATCTCCAAGACGACCAGCTGCTTCGTCTGCGTCGTCAAGGACTGCAAGACCGGGAAGTTCCTCCCCTCCTGCTCCGCCTGCCCCGCGCCCGGACAGGAGATCGACGCCTCCTCCGACGAGGTGAAGGACATGCGCCGCACCGCCCTCTCCCTGCTCGTCTCCGAGCACACCGGCGACTGCGAAGCCCCCTGCACGCTCGCCTGCCCCGCGCACGCCACCGTCGAGGAATACGTCCGCGCCGGCCGCAACGGCGATTTCAGGAAAGCTCTTGAGATCATCAAGCAGCGCATCCCGCTGCCCATGTCCGTCGGCCGCGTCTGTCCCCGTTTCTGCGAACGCGACTGCCGCCGCAACATCGGAGGCAAGCCCGTCTCCATCAACGACGTGAAGCGCCTTTCCGCCGACATGTACTACGACACCTACATGGAGGACCTGCCCGCCCTCAACGGCAAGCGTGTCGCCATCGTCGGCGCGGGCCCCGCCGGCCTCTCCGCCGCCTACTACCTCCGCCTGCAGGGCGTCGCCTCGTTCCTCTTCGAACAGATGCCCGAAGCGGGCGGCATGCTCCGCTACGGCATCCCGGAATTCCGTCTCCCGAAGGACACGCTCCGCAAGGAGCTCGCCCACTTCGGCAAGATGGGCGGGATCGAGATTCGCACCGGCCAGACGATGGGCAAGGACTTCACGATCGAACAGCTCGAACAGGATTTCGACGCCGTGATCCTCGCGGTCGGCTCCTGGGCCTCCAGCTCCATGCGCATCGACGGCGAGGAAGCCGCGCAGAAGGGCATCCAGTGGCTCGGCGACATCGCCGGAAAGAACTGGAAGGACTGCCCGAATCCCGGTCGCACCATCGTGGTCGGCGGCGGCAACACCGCCATCGACTGCGCCCGCACCGCGCTCCGCCTCGGCGGCGACGTGACCATCGTGTACCGCCGCACGCGCAATGAAATGCCCGCGCAGGCGATCGAAGTCGACGAGGCCATGGAGGAAGGCGTCAAGTTCGAATTCCTCACCGCGCCCGCCGCGCTCACGAAGAACGCCGACGGCTCCCTCTCCCTCTCCTGCGCACGCATGCAGCTCGGCGAGCCCGACGCCTCCGGACGCCGTTCCCCGGTCCTGATCCCCGGCTCCGAGTTCAAGCTCCAGGCCGATACCGTGATCTCCGCCATCGGCCAGCGCACCGTCGTGCCCGAGGGCTTCGCCGCCTCCAAACGCGGCTTCGAGATCTCCGCCGACGATTTCACCTGCTCCGGCAGAAAGAAAGTCTTCGCCGCGGGCGACTGCGTCTCCGGCCCCGCCACCGTCGTGGAAGCCCTCGCCGCCGGCCGCAAGGCCGCGCTCTCCGTCGTCGATTTCCTCAACGGCGTCCCGCACAAGGCACCGTACGAATTCAACGTCTCCCGCGGCCACTGGCGTTCCCTCGCGAAGGAAGACCTCGTCTACATCCGCCAGGTTTCCGACGCCGAGCGCATCCAGCCCGAATACATCCCGCTGGAGGAACGCAAGACCACGTTCCACGAGCTGTATCCGACGTTCACGCCCGAACAGGTCTCCGGCGAAGCCGACCGCTGCATCGAATGCAGCTGCACCGGCAAGCACGACTGCCTGCTGAAGAAGCATTCGACCGCCTACGGCGTCGACCCCAACGCCTACAAGGGCGCCAAGCCGATCTCCGCCGTCGACGTCCGCCACAAATACATCATCCACGACAAGCAGAAATGCATCCGCTGCGGCACCTGCGTGAAAGTCTGCTCCGAGGTCATCAATAAGTCTCTCCTCGGCATGATGAAACGCGGATTCCACACCATGGTCGACACGACCTTCGGACAGGGCCTCCCGGATTACTGCGTCGATTGCGGCGCATGCGTCAAGGAATGTCCCACCGGCGCGCTCGACTGGAAGAAGAAAGAGTAAGCGCCACAGCGCATTACGCTGATTTCTCATCGCGGACCCGGACACCATACCGGGCCCGCGCTTTTTTGTATAATTTATACCCGATAGGGGTTATTTTTGATTCTTCTCTTGATTTTATACCCAATAGGGTGTAAATTTAAAGAAAAAACACACAATAACACCGAAAGGGTATAACATGACCATCTCCGAGTTCGTCCGACAAAAACGAAAAGAATACAAACTGACACAACGCGACCTGGCGGACCGGGCCGGAGTCGGCATCCGGTTTGTCCGCGAGCTGGAGGCCGGGAAACCGACGCTGCGCATGGACAAGGTCAACATCGTCCTTGATCTGTTCGGGCATCAGCTCGGTCCGATTCCGGGCACTCGGGAGGAATAACCGATGCGGCAGGCCGAAATTTATCTCTACGGACGGCTGGCCGGACTCCTGACCGAGGACGAGAACGGCTACACGTTCCAGTACGATGCCGCGTATCTGGCGGACAATCCCGTGAGGCTCTCGGTCAATTTCCCGTTGGAACAGAAAACGTTTTTCGACCGGACCCTGTTTCCGTTTTTCGATGGTCTGATCCCGGAAGGCTGGCTGCTGGAAATCGCCGTCGACAACTGGAAACTCGATCCGAACGACCGTATGGGATTGCTCCTGGCATGCTGCCGGGATTGCATCGGCGCGACGAGTGTGCGGGAGGTGAAATCATGAAATACGGCGGTCGCTGTCTGTCCTGCGGAGTACCTCTGGTTGAACAGGATATGTATTACCATCCGAAATGCGCAAAAAGACTTTTCGACTCTCTGCACATCCCCGCGCTGAACTACACCCAGGATGAATTGAACGCCTTGGCGAAGGACACGGTCCTGAGCCGCATCTCCGTTCCGGGGGTCCAGCCGAAGCTTTCCCTGCATCTCGAACATGGAAATCCGCGTTCGAATTCTCGGCTGACTCTGGTCGGCCTTGAGGGGAATTACATCCTGAAACCGCAGACGCCGCAGTGGAAACATCTTCCGGAGGCGGAGCATTTTTGCATGCTCCTGGCAAGAGCGTGCGGAGTATCCACGGCTGAATTCGGACTCATCCCGCTCAAATCCGGCGAACTCGCCTACATAACGCGCCGGATGGACCGGGAAGGCGGCAGGATGCTTCACATGGAGGACTTCTGCCAGATCCTCAACAAAGTGACCGCCCAGAAATACAACGGCTCCATGGAACAGGTCGGAAAGGCGCTCCGCAAGTATTCCGACGCCCCCGGTCTGGATGCCGTCAGGCTTTTTGAACTGACGGTATTCTGCTTCCTGACGGGCAATTCCGACATGCACCTGAAAAACTTCTCGCTCCTGCGGAAGGAAAAAGGCGCGTGTGAGCTGAGCCCGGCGTACGACCTCGTCCCCGTGAAGATCATCATGCCGGCGGACACGGAGGAACTCGCCCTGACGCTGAACGGAAAGAAGAACCGGCTGAAACGGGTCGATTTTGAAAAGTTTGCCGTTTCCATGAACCTGACCTCCGTTCAAAGCGCCAGAGCCTTGAACAGGATCGTCAATTCTGTGACGAAAGATCTTCCGGCAGCATTGTCCGCTTCATTCCTGCCAGAAGAAATGAAAACGGATATTGAATTACTTGTATCTGAACGAATTTTGCGAATCCGTCAAGATGGGGATTGTTCAGGTGAACTCGAAAACTAAAAGAGACAATTAAAGAATATTGTGATTCTTTCTTGTCAAAGTTTTTTCATCTCGGCATAGGGGAGTGACTTGACGCGTTGGAAAGTGTATTTGCGATGAGTGTTTCCTGTTTCAGGAATCCTGCCTCAAGTTTCAGTTAAAAGGAACTTGTTTTAACTGAAACTTGCGTGTGTACGCGGGAAAGTTTTTTGGGGGGTATCCGTCACTCCTCGCATATGCGCTGGAGACACGGTTTTGCTCCGATTGCTTCCGATTATCCGGTCCTTTTTTCGATTCTCCTCCTGTCCGTCCGGTTTATTCAAATGCGACCCGTCTTTTTTCGAAAAAAACGCTTTTTTTTCTCGCGCGTATACGCGTACGCGCTTGAAAAAGAAGACGTGACGGTGTATATTATAGTGAAAGACTGTCAAAGAAACAAAACCCGCGTCCGGCGCTCCGTGCCCGGCGCACCTCATGGAGAATCCAATGTCCGAAGACGAAATCACCTCCCAGGCACCTGAAACCCCCGCGGAGAATCCTGCGTCCGCAGCGCCGGAGACCGCAGCCGCAGCAGCGGAGACCGCCGCGAAACCCGGGGAGACCCGGAAGCCGGAGCCGCCGCGCTCCGTCAACAACGAATCCAGCGTGGACAGCAAATTCACGTCGCAGTCCGAAGACCGCAATCCGGACGACTATACCGCGGACGAGATCACCGTCCTCGACGGCCTGGAAGCCGTCCGCAAGCGTCCCAGCATGTACATCGGCGACACGTCCCAGCGCGGCCTGCACCACCTGGTCTACGAAGTCGTCGACAACAGTATCGACGAAGCGCTCGCCGGATTCGCCTCGAAGGTCTCCGTGACCATCCTCCCGGACAACTGCATCCGCGTCAGCGACGACGGACGCGGCATCCCGGTCGACATCCACAAGGAGCTCGGCATCCCGGCCGTCGAAGTCGTGATGACCGTGCTGCACGCTGGCGGCAAGTTCGACCACAACGCCTACAAGGTGTCCGGCGGCCTCCACGGCGTCGGCGTCTCCTGCGTGAACGCCCTTTCCACCTGGATGACGGTCGAGATCCACCGCGACGGCATGGCGTACGAGATCCGGTTCGAGCGCGGCAACACCGTCGTGAAGCTGCATCCTCTGCATCCGGTGTCCGACCGCGGCACGACCGTGACGTTCCAGCCCGACCCGACCATCTTCACCGAGACGACCGAATATGTCTGGAACATCCTCGCGAAACGCCTCCGCGAGCTCGCCTTCCTGAACCGCGGCATCCGCATCGACCTCTCCGACGAACGCGAGAACCCGGTCCGCTCCGAAACGTTCCACTATGAGGGCGGCATCATCGAGTTCGTGCAGATGCTGAACGCGAACAAGGAGCTGGTGCATCAGGACGTGATCTACATGCACAAGGAACGCAACGGCATCGACGTCGAGATCGCCATGCAGTACAACGCCGAGTTCCAGGAAAACATCTTCAGCTACGCGAACAACATCTGCACGGGCGAGGGCGGCACCCACATGACCGGGTTCCAGTCTGCGCTCACGCGCACCGTGAACAACTACGCGAAGGCGCAGAGCCTCATCAAGGGCGACAAGCCCATGACCGGCCAGGACATGAAGGAAGGGCTCACCGCCATCGTCAGCTGCAAGGTCCCGGATCCCCAGTTCGAAGGCCAGACCAAGACCAAGCTCGGCAACAGCGAAGTCAAGGGCATCGTGGACTCCGTCGTCAGCGAATGCCTCTCCACCTTCCTCGAGGAAAACCCGGACGTCGCCCGCCAGATCGTCGAGAAGGCGATCGTGGCGTCCCGCGCCCGCGAAGCCGCGCGTCGCGCCCGCGAGGAAGTCCAGCGCAAGGGCGCCCTCGAAGGGTTCTCCCTCCCCGGCAAGCTCGCCGACTGCGAATCCAACGACCCGGAGATCTGCGAACTCTTCATCGTCGAGGGACAGTCCGCAGGCGGTTCCGCCAAGGGCGGCCGCGACAGCAAGTACCAGGCGATCATCCCGATCCGAGGCAAGCTCCTGAACGTGGAAAAGGCGCGCACGGACCGCATCTTCGAGAACAAGGAGATCCAGTCGCTGATCGCCGCCATCGGATGCGGCGTCGGCAACGACGAATGCCACCTCGAAAAGCTCCGCTACAACAAGATCGTGCTCATGACAGATGCCGACGTCGACGGCTCGCACATCGCCACGCTGCTCCTCACGTTCTTCTTCCGCCAGCTCCGCCCGCTCATCGAGACCGGGCACATCTACCTCGCCAAGCCCCCTCTCTACAAGGTCACGAAGCGCAAACAGGAGCGCTACATCGACAGCGACGAGCAGCTGGACCGCTACCTGGTCGAGCTCGGCTGCGGCGACGTGCAGGTCTCCGACATGGCGGGGAACGCCCTCACGCAGGACGACATCATGCGCATCTTCTCGTACGTGACCCGGGCGCGCGCCGTCACGCAGGGCCTCCACCGCCACGGCGTCGACCCGCAGAAATACTTCACGCTCGCCCGCGACGGCGTGTTCCCGTTCGACTTGGTGATCGTGCATGAGAACGACGGCTCCGTGAGCGAGACGTTCGTGTACACGCCGGAAGAGGAAGCCGAGGTCATCGCCGAGGCCGAGAAACGTCTTCCGCCGCGCGAAATTCCGGAAGACCTCCCCGAGGGCACTCCGCTGGGACTGCACCCCGCCATCGACGTCGTGCGCCTCTACGAGTCCAAGGAATGCGAAGAGCTGGGACGCGAGATCGCGGCATCCGGCGGCGACCCGAAGAACATCTTCTACGGCACGGAGCCGCTCTACCGCATCCGCACCGGCGCGTCGGCGGACGATTCCAAGTCCGCCGAGACCGCCGCGTCCGCCGCGCAGAACGAGTTCAAGACCGTCAACTCCATGGAACAGCTTTTCGAGGCGATCAAGCTGCAGGGACGCGAAGGGCTCGCGCTCCAGCGCTACAAAGGTCTCGGCGAAATGAACCCGGAACAGCTCTGGGAAACGACCATGGACCCCGCTCGCAGAAAAATGATCCGCGTCACGATGGAGGACGCGGTCGAGGCCGAACGCATCTTCACGCTCCTCATGGGCGATGCCGTCGACCCGCGCCGCGAATACATCGAACGCCACGCCGCAGGCGTCAAGGATCTTGATATTTAACACTTTACACGGAAAGGAATCCACCAGCCATGGCGGACAAAGAATCCAAAAAAGCCGCAGCGGCAGCAGCCGCCGCGCCCGACCGCGATAAAAACCTGAACGTGGCGCTCGCGCAGATCGAAAAGGAGTTCGGCAAGGGCTCCATCATGCGCCTCGGCGACAATCACACCGTCGACGTCCCGGTCATCAGCACCGGCGCGCTCTCGCTTGACATCGCGCTCGGCATCATGGGCCTGCCGCGCGGCCGCATCATCGAGATCTTCGGCCCCGAATCCTCCGGCAAGACCACGCTGTGCATGCACGTGATCGCGAACGCCCAGAAGGCGGGCGGCACCGCGGCGTTCATCGACGCCGAACACGCCGTCGACCCGGCCTACGCGAAGCGCATCGGCGTGAACATCGACAACCTGCTGATCTCGCAGCCGGACTGCGGCGAAGACGCCCTGAACATCGCCGAGATGCTCGTGCGCAGCAACGCCGTCGACGTGCTGGTCATCGACTCCGTCGCCGCCCTCGTGCCGAAGAGCGAACTCGAAGGCAACATCGGCGACTCCTTCATGGGCCTCCAGGCACGCCTGATGTCCCAGGCGCTCCGCAAGCTCACGCCCGCCATCAGCCGCAGCCGCACCTGCTGCATCTTCACCAACCAGATCCGCGAGAAGATCGGCGTGATGTTCGGCAACCCCGAGACGACCACCGGCGGCAACGCCATGAAGTTCTACTGCTCCATCCGCCTCGACATCCGCCGCATCCAGGCGATCAAGAATGCCGCTGGCGAATCCGTCGGCGCCCGCACGAAGGTCAAGGTCGTGAAGAACAAGCTCGCCGCGCCGTTCCGTGTCGCCGAGTTCGACATCAACTGGAACGAAGGCATCTCCCGCATCGGATCCATCCTCGACGTCGCCCTCGACATGGGCATCATCGAGAAGCGCGGCTCCTGGTTCTCCTTCGGCAGCGAACAGCTCGCGCAGGGCCGCGACGCCGTGAAGGCGCTCCTCACCGAGAAGCCCGAGCTCGCCGATAATATCTATCAGAAGATCAAGGACGTGCTTGCCGCACAGAAGGCGGGCGTCGCAGCCGAGGACGCCGCCGAAGCCGCGGCGGAAGCGCCCGCATCCGGCGAGGCGAATGCTTAAACGTTTCCCATACGGCCGCCGGACCTCGGATCCGGCGGGATCTCTTCCCGGCGTCCGCGCCGGGAGGACGCTTTTTGTCTGCACGGCCGCCGGAATGCTGCTGTGTTCCGGCATGGCGCGGGCGGACGCGCAGGACATGCCGGCCGCTTCCGCCGAGGAACAGAAGCCGTCATATCCGGACATGGAGTCCGGCGAACGCGCCCGCGCCGCGGGCGAATACGGCACGGCGGCGAGCTTCTACCGTCAGTACCGGGTGAAGGCGGAACAGAACGGCGACCAGGAGGCGCGCAAGGACGCGTACGCCCGCGAGCTGGACGCGCTGATCCTCGCGAACCTCGCCGATTCCGCGAACAAGCTCCTGGACGAATACCGCGCCGCGTTTCCGCAGCTGAACGCGAATTCCGTCAGTCTGTGGCAGGCGGAGATCTGTCTGCTCCAGCGCCGCGCCGACGATGCGGACAGGATTCTTCAGAAACTGATTTCCGGCCTCGAAAAACTCGACCCGAGCTATCTCCGGGCGCTCTCCTGCGCGGCGTTCGTCGCCGAACTCAAGGGCGACCACGAAGCCGCCTCGAAGTATTACGGCGAGATCGCGGGCAATAAGACGTCATTCGGGCGCAGGGCCGCGGAACGCCAGGCGCTGTCGCTGGCCGCGCTCGGCAAATACACGGACGCCTACGACATCCTCAAATCCCTGCCGGATGCGGATAACAAACGCGACGTCGACGCGCTCAAACTCCTGTCGTTCTACCTGAAACTTGCGGAGAAGGGCACGGAGGCCATCGCGGACGACTGGAGCGGGATCAAATCCGTCTCCACTCCGCGCAAGGACAATCTTTTCTTCCTCGCGGCGTGCCGCATCGGCGAGGAATTCTCCAAACGCGAGGACTATGTGCGCGCCGCCGAGGCGTTCCACCTCGCGTATTCCTTCGCCACCGTGCGCGAGGACGCGTTCGACGCCATGACGCGCCTGATCGGGGCGTTCCAGCGCCTGAAGGACCGGAAGACCGCCGCCGACCTGGCGTCGCGCATGCTCTCGCTCTTCAAGGACAGCAAGCTTTCCCCCGATTTCAAGCTCCAGATCGCATCGGTCCTGTTCCAGGCGGGACGCCCCGACGATGCGCTGGATATCTGCCTCACCTGTCTTTCCGACACTGCCATCCCCGCCGCCGAACGCGAACCCGTTTACCGCAAACTTTTCGAGATGATGCTGGCAGAAAAGGCGTTCGCATCCGCCCGCAAGTTCGTTGCGGCGTTCGACACGGACCCGGCGAAGAAGTCCGCCCGGTCGATGGACCTGGCGGAGATCACGTGGCGCGAGGGCAAGCCCGCCGAAGCCGCGAAGCTTTACCGCGCCGTCGACGATTCCTCCGCCGGACTCCGTTCCGAGGCCATGCTGAACGCCATGCGCTGTTCGCTGGAGGCCGGCCTCTACGCCGATCTGCTGGATGCCGCCGCCGCGCTCCGCAAGGCGGATCCCGAGCACCTCGACCCGGAGGCGGTCTATCTTTCGGCGGTCGCGCAGGACAAGACCGGCGACGCCGCGGCCGCCGCGCAGAGTTATCTGGACTATGAAAAGGCCGCGCCGAAGACCGCAGCGACGCAGGAACGCCGCGCCGCCGCCCTCTATGCCGCCGGACGTCTTCAGATCCGCCTCGGCGAGCCCGGCAAAGCCGTGGAAAGCCTCCGCAGGCTCCGTCAGGACTACAGTTCGCTTCCGGTCGCGGAACCGGGCCGCTACTGGCTGATCCATGCGCTGTACGCGTCCGGCGACGAGGTCGGAGCGGAACGCGAATCCTGGCGTTTCATCGAGGACGCCCCCGAATCCGAATATGCCGGCGCGGCGCTGCTGCGCCTCGCGGAGCATTACCGCGGTACCGGGTCCGTCCAACACGCGGAAAGCACGGTCGACCAGCTCCTGAACCAGGAGAAATATCCGAAGATCCGCGCCCGCGCCTCCTACGAGAAGGCTTTGATCGCCTACCAGCGCGACGACCTCACGTCCGCGATTTCCGCCCTGGACGCCGTCGACGCGCTTTCCCCCGACGACGCGCTGAAGGGCGACGTCCATTATCTGCGCGGCGACATCGCCCGCGCCTTCAACGATTACACGAAGGCCCGCGCGGAATACGAGGCCGCAGCACAGGCCGTCCCCGGGACGCAGCTCGAACAGGCCGCGCTCGGTTCCGCGGCGGACTGCGTCTATGCGCTCGCCACGGGCTCGGCGGTCGTGACGAAGCCGAAGGAAACGGCCTCCGCGGCCTCTCAGACGGCGGCGAAGCCCGCCCCCGCGGCGCAGACCGGCACGAAGCCGTCCGCCGCCGTACAGGCCGCCGGAACGTCCAAAACCGCCGACACTGCCAAATCCTCGGATGTGCCCAAAACAACCGCTCCTGAAGTCGTCTTTCCGTCCGCCGATGCGTGCCGCCTGGCCGCCGAACAGTATCAGGCGCTCCTGAAGCTTAAAAACCTGCGTCCCGAATACGAGGCGATGGCGTACTACAAAGCCGGCCAGTCCCTCTGGAAGGCGGGCGACGAGAAGGAGGCGTTCGCCCTCTTCAACAAAACGGTCTACCTGGTCCCGGCGCAGGATGCCGCGTCCAGGCCCGTCGAGGCGTTCTGGATCTTCCGCGCGGTCGACGCCCTCGAATCCCTCGCGCACAAGGATCCGTCCGTCTCCAACGTGGAATCCGCCGTAGGCGCGCTCCGCTGGCTGGAACAGACCGGCACGGTCGATCGGGCCTCGGTCCGTCAGCGGGTCCGCGCTCTCCGCAAGAAACAATATCAGCCGCCTGTCCCGGCGGTCCCCAATACAACCACCAGTCCGGAGTCAACCAAATCATGAAATATCTGTCCATGCTTCAGCAGGGCGGTCCCGTGCTTGCGCTGATCGCCCTCTGCGCCCTGATCGCCGCGTTCATCTTCATCTGGAAATGGTTCGAGTTCTACCGTGCCCAGATGGACGTCAACGAGATCGTCACCGGCCTCACCAACGTGCTCCGGCGCGACGGCATGATCGAGGCGATCACGCTGTGCGACAACTCGCCCGGCCCGGTGCCACGCGTGCTTTCCAGCGCCATCCGCGCCTACAAGGAGGGCGACGACATCCGCGATTCCCTCGCGACCCAGACGCTGATCGAGGTGCCGCGCCTCGAATCGCGTCTCAACATCCTCGCCACGCTCGCATACGTGACGCCCCTGCTCGGCCTCCTCGGCACCGTGCTTGGACTCGTGGATTCCTTCCAGACCATCACCGCCAACCCGGACGCCGCCATCACGACGCTCCCCGAGCTCTCCAAGGGCGTCTACAAGGCGCTCCTCTGCACGGCCGCCGGGCTCTCCGTCGCGATCCCGTGCCACATCGCCTACAACTACTTGGTCTCCCGCGTGCAGGATTTCTGCACGGACATGGAGAAAGCCTCCGCCGAGATCATGTATTTCTTCCGCCACCACAAAAAAGAGAACGGCGCCGACCATGCCGAATGAAGCCCCGATCCAGGTAAAGACCAAGCTCAAAATATTCAGCGGCCTGCCAAGTCTGGTCCTGTATTTCTGCGTCTTTTTCATCCTGTTGGTCTTCTTCATGCTCAGCTCGAACTTCGTCCCGCTCCGAGGCGTCGAGGTCGAACTCCCCAGGACCGGCGGCAGGTTCCTCTACACCTCCCGCAACTACGTCGTGACCATCGACAAGGACAGCCGCATCTACTTCAACGATGCCGCCGTCTCCGGCGCGGCCGAGCTCAAACGCCAGCTTTCCGAATCCCTGAACGCGCGCGGTTTCCAGCCGGACAAGGAACGCGTGATCATCCGCTGCGACGTCCGCGCACCGCTCACCGTCGTCGCCGAGGTCCTCGCCGTCGCGGAGGAGCTGAACGTGAACGCCCTCTTCATGTCCGCCGGCCCCGCGCGCGGCCGGACGACCAGTTTCACCGAGCCTGAATCATGACGGACGCCCCCGGACAATTCCTGCTGCCCGTCGACGAGTCGCTTCCGAAAGAGCGGCTTCGCCCGTCCATGCTCCTGCTCGTCGGCGTGGCGGTCGTCCTGATCCACCTGCTTCTGGTCACGGTCTTCACGCCGCTGAAACCGGATCCGACGGGGGGCGCGGTCCCGCGCGCCGACCGGACTACGCTGTTTGTTTCCTCGCGCGTCACGGATTCGGATCCGCTTTTCCTGAAGATGGTCGACACGTTCGATCCGGTTTCGTTCCTGCATCCGCCGGAGGAATTCGGTTTTTCCTTTTTCCGCACGGCGCAGGCGGAAAACGGCCCTGAAGCGCCGTTCGAGCTTCCTCTTCCGGAGAAGCTTTCCCTCCTGCCGGAAGCTCCGCAAATCTCTCTGGCGGCGGTCAGCCGTCCGCTTCTCCCGGATGTCCCGGACTACGATCCGGAAGCCGCCGCCGTTGCGGCTCCCGTCTATCCGTACTGGGCGGCGGACACCGCTTCCGGCGTGGTCTTCCCCCTGTTCCGGCTCGGCGCCGCGGAGGAACGCACCCTGCAGCGGCAGCGTCCCCCGGAACAGTCCGTTTTCCAGGTCAAACCCCCGGTCCTGCCCGATCTGCCATACGAGGCTGTGCTGGAGCGATCCTGCGGCGTCGCCGAACTTGACCTGACGGCGCGCGCCTGGCTCGACACGCTTCTGAACTCGTCCGACTGTCCCGCCGGACTGAAAGACGGCGGTTTCTGCCGGGTCGTCTGGTCCGCCGAATCCCTGCGGAAGGAGGCGTCTGTCCGATGATCCCGATCCCGCTCGACCGTATTTTCGTGTGGTACTTCGCCACGTGGTTTTTCGTGATCGCCCTGCTGTGGATTTGCGACGAGCTGCGCAAACGCAAGAACACGAGCGATTCCGTCGTGAAGGACCGCCTCTATCTCTGCGGCAAATGCAACCTCACGTTCCTCGCGCGCGACGACCGCGAACACATCGTCCGCTGTCCGCGCTGCCACGAGATGTGCTTCTTCCGTCAGAGCAAACGCTTCTGAACCGGATTATTCCTCGTCCATGTCCGGGAACTGCACCAGGTAGAACCGCATGTTGTGCAGGAAGTCCGGCGCGACCGTGATCCCCATGTGCGCCCCGCTCACGTGAATGACGCCCTTCCAGCGCACCGGCGACTCCATCCGCGGCCCCCAGGCTCCGGTGCTGTCCGGATTCCGCAGGTCGGCGCGTGCGCTCACGGCGGACACTTTCCCGTCGCCGGAATCGTACCGCACCACGCGCAAATCGCCGTCTTCCCCGACCAGCGCGAGCGAGGACGTCGGCACGGAGTCCCCGATGAAGATCATCTGGAAGACGTCGGAGTCCTTCGGATCGGGCGTGGAGAGCATGGACGCGATGCGCTTCGCCGAGTTCAGGCATTTCTGAAGGTGTTCCAGCGCGATGTAACGCCGTTCCGCCGCTGTTTTCACGTCCGGCAGAAGCCACTGCAGGTCGGCGTCGAGGTCCGGGTTCGCGAGCCCCCATTTGTACTTGATCCACGTGTTCAGGTCGTACAGGTCGACCGCCTCCCCGCGGGCGACGGACTCCTCCTCCGTTTTGCCCGGAACGGCTTTCCGCACGGCGGCGAACTGCGGAAACGGCATCATTTCGTAGTAGGACGGGAAGGTGCCGATCACGGAGGCGGGGTAGAGCGGCGCGCCCGGCTGAAGCCGCAGACCGTTCACCAGCTCGACCACGGTGTCCAGATATCCGCTGTTCGGCGTCCCGATCTGGATGAGCTTGCCGACGTTCTTCGCGCCGGCCCAGATGATCGCCGGATCGGGCGCGCCTTCGGCGGGCAGGGGCGTCTCTCCGTACCGCATGTAGTAGCGCGCGATCAGCCCGCCCATGCTGTGTCCCATGAGGTCGAACCGGACGGGATCCGGCGAAGCACCGTAGCGGACGCGGTATTCCTCGCTCAACTTCGCCTGCTTGGCGCGGATGAACTTGCCGAGCTCGATGGCGTTCTCCGCGATGCTCCGCCGCCAGTCGTAGTAAAACACGAAGAACGTCGGGCAGCGGCCGTCTTCCAGGTGTTCCTTCGAGCCTTCCTGCACATAGCCCGCCTGTTTGATCGTGTCGACCAGCGGCCCGTAGGCGGACATGGAGAACTGAAGCCCGATCAGGCTGACCGACACGGAGTCCAGCAGGAACGACGCCCGCGTGTTGTTGGTGAGCTCGCGCAGAGGCGTCCCCCAGCTCATCGGCACGGACAGCAGCTTCAGGCTGTCGCGGCCCGGCAGCGTCGGCGAAAACGTCCCCCAGAACTCCTTCCCCGTCGCCGGGTCCTCCAGACGCGCCCCGAGCAGGCCGTGGATCAGGATCACGGGTTTCCGGCAGACGCCCTCGTACGCGAGGGAACGGTTTGTCGCCCGGCTGAGGATCGTCTCCGTGGGCGTCAGCGCCGACTGGTACGAGCCGACCGCGTCCGGCTGGCATGCGTTCAGTACAAGCATAACAAGCAATCCCGCCGCGACAGTCAGGATCATTCCGAATAAACGAGCTCGTTTCATGGTCTTTCACCTTCCGTTATTTGTTTCTGCTTGCCCAGCAAGCTCTGGTAATCGCCGGAAATCCGCTCCAGCGCGGTCAGATACGCCTCGATCTGCTCCCGTGTGCCGCAGATGCTCACGCAGCCCGCCGTCCCGCCGCCTTCGCACGGCATGTCCATGCGCCCGAACGCCAGGAACCCGCGTATCTGCAGGTCGGTCACGGGCGCGATGAAGACCTCCGCATGGCGCAGCACGGAGAGCCCGAACGTGCCGACGACGTCGTGGAATTCCTTCGGCATGAGATATTTCGCGTAGTAGTAGAAGAGCGGATGGATCATCGAGAGCAATTCGATCATTTCGTAGGTCTCGCTGCACCGGTAGCGCGTCTTTTTCAGCCTGCGGTTGAACTCGCGCTGGAACAGGATGAACCCGCCCATCTTGTCGAGAGGCGTCATGTAGTCCGAGGGGCGGATGAACACCAGGCTCAGCTCGCGTTCGAACCGCTGCGGCGGCTTCCCCTCCGCCGTCTGGCCCGGCTCGACGTCGACCGGAAACAGCATCTTCGCGTCGTGCAGCTGAGGCGATTTCGCGAGGCCCCACAGGACCATGCCGGCGATCGTCGCCGGGCCGCGCATTTCCGCCGTGTAGGCAAGATTGATCCGGCGGCGCAGCTCCAGCAGGCCGTCGAACCGGAAGAACGTCCGTGCCCGGAACAGCCCTTTGTGGGGTGTTTCCCGGATCTCGACCTCGGCCGCGGGGCTTCCTGGCGCGGGGAAACTCATCTTTCCCGCCTCGCCCCACTCCGTTTTCAGTTCGGTCAGGACCTCCTGCATCGCCATCCCGTCCACCGGGACATGATGATACTGGATCCACAGGTCCGCCTCGCCGAGCCGCGGATGGATGCGCACAAAGACGTTCAGCAGGCCCCAGCCCGGATGACGGTACGTCGTCACGTCCGGCGTCTTCAGGCGTTCCGCATGGATTTCCGCCTCGGATCCGCCTTCCGGCAGCGGCAGGAACGTCACGCAGGACGCGTTCATCATGCGCCGGAGCAGACGCACCGCCTCCATGCGCTTCGCGAGGTTGGCGGCGTTCAGGTACAGCACGCGCCGCTTGACGATCCGGTACAGTTTCCGGGCTCGCGTCGGGTCGGTCCCGCCGTTCAGGCGGTTGTGCGTCCGCACGAAGAGAGAAAGGATGGTGTCGATGTCTTTTCCGGACAGCGCCGGAGCGGGCGGATACCGCGGGTCGAGCACGATCCGGGCGTTTTCCAGTGTGCCGTCCGGACGGAATTCCACCTCCAGTAGATCGATCTCCGTGAGGCGGCGGCGGTGCAGGCGGAACGTCTTCTGCATGATCGCCCAGTGAAGCTCGCCGTGCGCCCGGAGGAATCCGGCGAACCGCGAGAGAAAACGCTCCTTCGCCTCGTCCATGTTCCGGGGCGGCGCATCGGCCGGATACGGGGTCACGCGGAAGATGCCGAGCATGAATTTCGAGATGTCGCCCTTCAGGAAGATCCCGGTTGCCTTGCGCCAGCCGTTTTCGGTCGGCTTCGCGCCCAGCAGCTTGCACAGCTGCAGCAGCTTCAGGAAGATCAGAAAGAAGATCGCGTTGAGCGACCACCGGTCGATCAGGCGCGTCATGTGGAACGACACCCACCGCCGGATCCGCGATCCGCTGTCTTTTCTGGTTTCCGGTGTCTTTTTCATGCTGGAGGGTTCTCCCCGACGCTGTCTGATTCTTCGTTTGCGTCCGCCGCCGAAAGTCCGGCGGTCCGTCTCCGAACACAATTTCACCAATAATATACTGCTTTTTTTGCTTTGTTCAAGCCGCCGCCGGCTTTTTGTTGCGAATACACGTTTCCGCGTGCCTCGTCTTTCGCGGATGTCGTTTGCAGCCGAAAGGAAAATGAGCGTGCGAACGACTGACGTGGTGAGCACGAGCGTGGTGAAAACGAACGTGGCGAGAAAAACGAACGTGGCGAAAAAAACGAACGTGGCGAAGAAAACGAACGTGGCGAAAAACTCCAAGTTTCAGTTAAAAGGAACTTGTTTTAACTGAAACTTGCGCGTGTTCCGCGTATACGTTGCGTGTGCGTTGAGTGTACGTGAAGCGTATGCATACGCAAAGGTCTTTCTTCGTCCATCCTGCCCTCGTTTTCCCTTTTGGGATCAGTTTGGTCTCGGGAAAGGCGGCGGTCCGAAAACAGAAGGCAATCCTCTATTGACCCCCTTAGGTAAACAGGCACCACCTTAAGTTTCAGTTAAAAGGAACTTGTTTTAACTGAAACTTGCGCGTGTGCGCGGGAGATGGTTTCGTCTGATTTTATCCTCTTCCCTCTGGCTTCAGGATTTGTCGGAAGGTCAGGATACGCAGAAACGGCAGACATAACGCTATTGTAATCGTACGTTCTTTCAGAAAAAAAACAGAATTCGGCTTTTTCCGTTCGCATTTTTCCGTCCGTGCGTTATATTAAAATAATCTCATACGTTGGACCCTCTGTTTTCCGGTGACGCCAGTGAAACCTTCTCCGCCAGTCTCTGATGAATCGAAATCCTCCCCCCGTCCGGGCCTCTCCAAAAAGGCAAAGTTCTGGATCGGGCTGTCCCTCGCCGTGTGCATCCCCGCGATCGTCGGCGTCCTCCTGTGGCTCGCCTACCTCGCGCTTTTCCCGAACAATCCGCGCCTCGTCGTGAACAGCGTCCGCCTCGCCGGAAACTCCGGCTACTGGAGCCCGGCGGACCCCGACGAACGCCAGGCGCGCATGGACCGCATCCTTTCGATCCTCCGCATCCAGCCCGGCGCCACCCCGATGTTTTCGGGCAGGGAGGAATACGACCTCGCCTCGATGGCCGCGAAGCTCCGTTCGGAGATCCCCGAGCTCGAACGCGCCGACATCCGCCGCGTCCTGCCGGACCAGCTGATCTTCGAGCTGCATGAGCGCATCCCCGTCGCGAACCTCGGCGCGAATTTCTACATCGACGATTCCGCGACCGTCCTCGACAAAACCTCCTACTACGACGTTTCCGGTTCGCTGCCCGCGCTCTCCTGCAAGCCGTCCGCCGTCCGCGCCTCGCATGAAGCCGACCCCTTCAAACGCGGCGAAGTCCTCAACGATTCCTCCATCCGCACCGTGCTTGATTTCCTCCGCCTCACGCGGCTGGAGTTCACCGACGTGCATCCGAAGCTCGTCTACATCTCCCAGGATTTCATCCAGTGCGACCTCCTCTACAGGAACGATCCGGGGCCGTTCACCATCCTGATCCCGCTCCGCGTCCGCGAGGAACAGCTCCGCGAAGACATTTTCGGGCGGCTTCTCCCCAAACTGGAGTCCTCCGTCCGGAATCACGAGGAGGAGCGCTCCCTCGATCTCCGGTTCAAGGACCGCATCATCGCGAAGAAACGCGGCTGACGGCCGGTTTTTGACGTGTCTCCCGCTCCGCTTCAGCCGATCCCCGGATTCCTGAACTGGAGCAGGTGAAACTCGCATGCCAGGTCGGCCGCCGGATTTTCCGCCTTCGATGCCGCCGTCCGCAGAAGCAGCGCCGCGAGCTCGTCCAGCTTCAGGTCCAGATACGGAAACACCATGGACCGCTCGGTGAACGCCGTCCCGAGGAACGAACACCACGACGGCGGAGAGTACGCGCCGGCCCGGATTTCGCCGGACAGATACTCGGACAGATACGGATCGTCGATCAAAACCGCGGCGGGCGCGTGGTCCGGCGCAACGAATGCCGGGACGGATTCCGCCAGAAAAACCGGGAACATCTCAAGCTCGCCGTCGAACACGACGGACGCCGTTTCGCAGTCCGGGATGTATTCCCGCAGGCTGTTCGGCTCGGATATGTGCCGGAACCACGAAAACGCCGAATGCCGGGACGTCACGTGGACGACCGATGCGATGTTGTGCCGGATCAGATGCAGGACGCAGTCAAGCCCGGCCTTCCGCGTGAACACGGACACGGCGTTGCTTTCCGTCCGGTCGATGATGAGTTCGATCCTTGCGTGTGCCGGACGGCCCGCGAGGTGATCCGGCGCGGCTTTCTCCGTGGACGGCGAGGGAAACACGACCGCGATGTCTCCGGCGGAAGACTCCGCTTGGTCCTCGAGTTCCGGCATGTCGGAGTCATGTTCGCGCAGGCAGGTCTTCCGGCGCATCAGGATATTCCGCACGCAGTACGTCAGGTAGTCGTATTCCGGCGCCTCCGCCGTGAAGGCGTCGTGGAAGAAGACCGGTTTGCAGTCCGGCGGCGTATAGAACTCCGCCATGATGTCCGCGGGGACCGGGCGTTTGCCCTTCCGGCAGGCGATGATCCCGCGGTCTTCCAGCACGCGCACCACGGCGCGGGCGGTCCCGGGCGAGATGTTGTAGGCTCGCGCCAGCTCGTCCCGGCTGTAGAATCGCTCTTCGCCCGAAAACTCTCCGGAACGGATCCTCCTCGTGATTTGTTCCGCGATTGTCATATACTTTGCATTCGTATAACGGCATGACATGGCTGCCACCCCCTCGGCAGGATTCTGTGTATAAAAATGTCTCGCCGCATTCATGGAATGACGACGGGACCGAACAAACGAGGAATATGTTATACTATACCTCATTTTCCGTTCATAATCAAGAAAGACGCGGCCGATTCCGAAAAGAAAGAACGAACGGAATCGACAATTGTACGGTAACGCGAAACCATCGGAAAAAACGGCGGTCCGAGGTGTCTTTCTCTGCTAATTATCAGACATAAATCCTACCATTTTCCTCATCTTTGGCATTTCGGCGGCATCCTGTGCGCGGATGTCCCCGTTGCGCGATCATTTTTCTTTTTTTTTCGTCTCGCGGTCTTTAAAAACCGGCTTTGAAATGCTATATTGATGCATGTTGACGCCGCCGATGCCGAAAACGCGGCTTCGACCGCACATGATCCCGCCTCAAACTGAGCAAACCATCCAACCCGCCGTGAGGTACCTATGAAAATAGCCGTCTGCGGAGCCGGAGCCGCCGGAGCCTACGCCGTGAAGCGCCTTCGCCTCAATCTCCCCGAAGCCGAAATCCTGCTCTTCGAGGCCGCGCCAGTCGGGTTCTACGCGAAAATGCGTCTCCCCGAATACCTCGCGGGCACCCTTCCGCGCGAGAAGCTCATCCTCTCCTCGCCCGAACAGATGGCGGACTGGGGCGTCGAGCTTCACCTCGGCGAACCCGTGACGTCCATTGACCCCGCCTCGCACAAGCTCGCGACCGTCGCCGGGGAATATCCCTGGGACGTCCTCGTGCTGGCGGTCGGCGCGCACGCGTTCGTGCCGCCTGTCCCCGGTCTCGCCGCCAGCTCGCGCGTGCATGTCCTCCGCGAGCTCCCGGACGCCGACGCCCTGGTCTCGCTCTGCGAACCCGGCCTGAACGCCGCGGTCATCGGCGGCGGCCTGCTCGGCCTCGAAGCCGCCTGGTCGCTCCACAAACGCGGCCTCGCTGTCTCCATCATCGAGACCGCGCCGCGTCTGCTCCCGCTCCAGATGAACGAGGAGGAATCCGCCGCACTGCTCGCCAGCTTCACGAACGCCGGATTCAAGGTCTACACCGGCGCAGCGGTTGACCGTTTCGACGAAGCGTCCGCTCAGCTCTTCCTCAAGGACGGCACGGCCGTTCCCGCCTCGCTTGTGCTCGTTTCCGCCGGGATCCGCGCCAACCTCGATCTCGCGAAAAATGCCGGACTCGCCTGCAGCCGCGGGATCGTGGTGGACGCCGCGCTCCGGACCTCCGCGCCGGACGTCTATGCCGTCGGCGACTGCGCCGAGCTCAACGGCGCGATCACCGGCCTCTGGCTCGCCTCGAAGGACCAGGGCGAGGCCGTCGCGGACATCATCGCAGGCAGGATATCCGAAATGCCGCCGAAGACCTACCGTCCCAAGCCCAAACTCCCCGCATTCTGAACCCGAACCCCCCTTTTCCTGTTCCCTACGCCATCCCGCAGAAAGCCTCTCCCCATGTCCCTCGAAATCGAACGTAAATTCCTCGTCAAAGACCTTTCCTGGAAAGATTCCGCAACCTCATTCAAGGATTTTCAGCAGGGGTATTTCCCCACCGGCGACGGCGTGACCGTCCGCGCTCGCATCGCGGGCGACAAGGCACGCCTCACGATCAAGGGACCTGTCTCCGGCATCTCACGCGCCGAGTTCGAGTATCCCATCCCCGTAGCGGACGCGGTCGCGTTCCTCTCCAGCTTCTGCGCCAAGCCCGTTATCCTCAAACGCCGCTGGTATGTGCCGTTCGGCGGATTCACCTGGGAAGTCGACGAGTTCGCCGGGCGGAACGAGGGGCTGATCGTCGCTGAGATCGAGCTTGATTCCCCCGACCGCGAGTTCCCGGTCCCGCCGTGGCTCGGACGCGAAGTCTCCCACGAACCGAGATTCCGCAATTCCCGCC
Source organism: uncultured Lentisphaerota bacterium (assembly GCA_900320095.1). Classification (GTDB taxonomy): domain Bacteria; phylum Verrucomicrobiota; class Lentisphaeria; order Victivallales; family UBA1829; genus UBA1732. Next base: position 12,170 of record ONQZ01000001.1, on the reverse strand, counting down.
TCGTCCGCCATCCGTATTCCGAATGGACCGACGAGGAAAAGCGGTAATTCGAGCTCAAAAACAACTTTTTCGAAAAAAATGAAACATTCCGTTTGATATTGGTGTTGTGGTGTGCTATTTTAATAGTACACTGTGAAACAATCACACCTTAACACCAACGGAGTTTTTTCCAAACCATGAATGTTTCCGAACTGACCTTGAACTTCTCTTCGGGGGTCCCGATCTACCGGCAGATCGTCCAGCTGCTCTCCGGGAAGATCCTCTCCGGGGCGCTTTCCCCGGGCGAAAAGATCCCGTCGATCCGTGACGTGACCGCGGAGCTGAACGTGAATCCGAACACGGTCGCGAAAGCGTACCGCGAGCTTGAACTCGCCGGGCTCATCGAAACACGCCGCGGCATGGGCTGTTTCGTCGCCGAGCATGACGATGCCCGCCACACGCTCACCGACGAGGAAAAACAGCGCCACCTGGACACCCTCTTCTCCTCGCTCGTTACATCCGCCGGGATGTTCGGCATCTCGGAGCAGGACGTCTCCGACTACCTGACTGCGAAACACTCCGCCATCGCAAAAAACAACAAATGATTGAAAGGTCTTCTTCCATGATTACTTCCGATACCATGACCGCCGGCGCGCCCGCGCCCGCCAAGTCCGAATCCTCGGTTGCCTCCGTCCGCAGGATGCTGAAAAACTCTCTCCTGATCTCCGTCCGCGACTCCGTACTGCTTAATCTTGCCTCCGTGAACCTCCTGCTCCAGGTGTTCTACATCGGACTGTTCCTCGGCAGCTTCTTTCTCTATCCCGCTCTGATGGGGCAGCCGTGCCGTACACATGAGGAATTCAACGCGTTTTACAATCAACAGGAGCACAAGGTCATATTGCTTGCTGTCGCACTGACCATCCAGTTCTTCGGCACGTTCATTTCGAATTATCTGCTGCTCACGCTGGACAGTGAAATCATCCGCGTATGGAATGGTCAGAAAGCCGAGTTCAAACGCGGCTGGCGCACCGCCGCCTCCCACTTCTGGAGTCTGGTGACCTGGTCCCTGCTGATCACCCCGGTGAACATCATGTGGGTCGTCTCCATGTGCATCGTGATCCCCGTGCTGACTCGTGACAAGACCGTCAATCCATTCAAGATGCTCTGGCGCTCCGTCCTGCTCCTGCTGAAGATCTGGAAGGAATTCCTGCTCGGGATCGTCGGTATGCTGGTGATCGTTTACTGGGTTTTCTGCCTCGTTTTCGGCTCCAATGCGATCTTCAGGGCCATCTCCAGCCAGTGCCCGCCGCTCATCGCGTGGATCCTGCTCTCAATCTGCATCTCCCTCTCCCTGGTCGCACTGTGCTTCTGCTATCTTTTCTGCAACTGCTACCTCTGCGGCCAGTACATCAAGGCCAGCGAGGGGGTAGAGCCGGACCCCGAAGCCGATGCCGCCGAACTCGCCTGAACCCGAAACATTTCCGACAATCAATCAACTGCACGAGGATTCCTCTCCGTTTCGCACAGTCAAAAAGAACTTTTTTCGAAAAAAAAAGATATTTCTGCTTGACAATGCGTGGGAAACGTGGTTTAGTAGTGTAGCATAACAAAAAAAACGTAAAAGGAATTTGATCATGAACAAGAATACCGTCATCCTGCCCGTCGTCCTCATCCTGGCCGCCGCTCTCGTCGTCGGCGGATTCATCCTGCTGAAGAATCACAAGGACAAAGTCGCGCCGACCCCGGTCGCGGTCGTCGAAGAACCCGTCGTCGAAGAACCCGAACCCGTCGTCGAGGAACCTGCTCCGCAGCCCCGCCGCCGTCAGAGACGCGACATCAACTCCAGCATCAACACCATGAACCCGATGCAGGGACAGAACATGCCCACCCGCGAGGAGGCGGTCAACGCCGCCCGCGACATCCTCGCCTCCTACCGCGAAGCCTCTCCGCAGGAAAAACAGCAGATGGCGATGGGCATGAACATCGTCGCGGGACTCATGAACGGCATCTCGCAGAACGCCGGCCAGTTCGTCCAGCAGATGAGCCCGGAACAGCGCGACCGCCTCGTCAACTCCGCCGGGACCTCGCTTGAACTTCTCTCTGCCGTGCAGGAGGAGATGATGAACGACATTACGCCCGAAGAGGCACAGGTGTTCGGCGGCGTCTTCCAGTCCATGCAGAACCTCAACGAATCCCTCATGAACGCCGCGCTCTTCTGAGCTGACGAAAAAAGGAAACAAACCTCATGGAAAAGAAAAATACCATCCTCGTCGCCGTTTGCGGCGTCATCCTCGTCGCGTTTCTCGCCGTCGCCACAGTCAAAATCCTCCAGAACACCAACACACCTCCGCCTGCGGAAGAAGAGACCGTGGCCGAGGTCGAGCCGCCTGCTCCCGAACGCCGTCACGGCCCGAGAGTCCGCCGCAAAGTCGACATCGGTTCCACGTTCTCCGGCATGGCGCCCGTTCAGCAGAACAACGCCGCGAACAACGAAGGCGAGCGCAAAGAGCTTCACGAGCAAACGCCGGAGGAAGCCGTCGAATCCGCCTGGCAGGCGCTTGATACTTACCGCGAACAGTCCGAGGAGGACAAGAACAAGACGAAATTCGCGCTCGGCATCGTGAACGTCATCCTCAACGCCGTCACCGCCAACGCCGGACAGCTTGCCGCCGGGATGAACGAACAGCAGCGCGCCGACGCCGTTATGCGCGCCCAGTCCGCCCTGCAGAACATCTATGCGATCGAACAGGAAGTCGTCCCGGACATGAACGAGGACGAACGGCAGACGCTCGGCGGCACGATCCAGGCCATCCACAACCTGAGCGCAACCTTCCTGAACGAACTTCAGTAACACGGACTTCCGTACAGAATCATCCTTTCCTGAACATAATGAGGCGGTCATGCCAAAATCCAAACATGACAAAGAGGTAAAACGCAGGGCAAAACTGAAGGCGATGAAGTCGGCTTCATCGAAACTGGAGCAGGCACGGGCCGACCACATAGCCGAAGCCATTATGGATCTTTGTGCTCCGCTGGAGTACAGGCTTGTGAACGACATATTCGGGCTTGATTTCGATGGCCGTATGCACCTTTGGGAAATGGGTATGGCCGCATGGAACTATGCGGTTCGTGGTTTGCCCGTTCCGGAAGAGATGCTGGACGATGAATATGTATCGACGGCGGACGAGTACCAGCAGGGAGAAGGTCTTGTTGTCTTTACTCTCATGTTCCGGAAATACAGAAATTATCCGAACCTCTGTACGGAAGTGTCAGATATCCGGTATTCAACCGTTTCAGGGAAGCCCCGCCTGAAGGTTGTTCTGGGCGATGTGTTGGAGCCAGTCGAGATCCCGTTTGCCATCAGGAAAAGGGAAATCAGGCCAAGTCCGAAGGAAATTATGGCAATGATGTACAAGGGGGGCAAAACAAGAAAAGACGCCGCGTTGATGATGGACGAGACCGAAGAGAATGTCGCGGCATGGGAAGACGGCACAATGGAACTGGAAAAGAAAAAAGTGGATTACTTTTACGCTTTCCTAGAGCCTGATTTCGAGATGGTGGACGAAGACGGGGAAACAGAATCGGGCATCTAGGTGTCCTGACGTTTTTTTATTCGTAGCGGAGCGTTTTATTTTACGGTCATTCCTTATATTCCCGACAGATGCCGGAGCCGTTGCATTTTAAATATTAAATAAAAAAGGCGAAGAATTCAGTATTTTTTTATCGAATCGGACTTGCTTTTGTCTTAATAACGGAGTATATTACGGAACATTTTTTCACGAGACCCTTTTTCAAACCTTAACCATATCCCTAACTCTCTACATTGGAGGCTCATTCAAACATGGGTGAAATGCATTGCGTGAACGGAGTTTGCGAGATGTCCTCCCGCAAATCCTCCCAGATGGAGGCGCTCGACGCCTACATCAAAAGTCTGCCTTTGGCCGACAACCCGACCCGTAAGCGCGGATTCCTGATCCAGACGCTTCACAAGGCACAGTCCCTCTTCGGCTATCTCCCAGTCGAAGTCCAGTCGTTCGTCGCGGAACGTCTCGGTATCTCCCTCGCGGAAGTCTACGGCGTGATCAGCTTCTACAGCTTCTTCACGGACAAGCCGATCGGCCGCTACGCCATCAACGTCTGCACCGGCACCGCCTGCTTCGTCAAGGGCGCGGCGCAGGTCGTCGACGAACTCAAGCGCAAGCTCGGCGTCTCCGAAGGCGAGACCACGCCCGACGGAAAGTACTTCCTCGGCGTCCTCCGCTGCCTCGGCGCGTGCAGCATGGCTCCCGTCGTCATGGTCAACGGCAAAGTCTACGGCCACATGACCGCGGAAAAAGTCCAGGGTCTCCTGGACGACTGCAAAGACTGATTGACCCCATCCACCGACTAATCTTGGAGATTACCCGATATGAGAATTGACTCTCCCGCGGCGCTCGCTGAATACGCGGCCGCCCTCAAGGCGCGCAAGCACGCGCCCGTCAAACTGCTCGTTTCCATGGGAACGTGCGGTATCGCCGCCGGTACCGGCGAAGTCCTGAAGGCCATCAACGACTACATCGCCGAGCACAAGCTCGACGGCGCGTTCGACGTCATCGAAGTCGGCTGCATGGGCCTCTGCTACGCCGAGCCCGTCATCATGCTCACCGACGACAAGGGCAAGCGCATCATCTACGGCGACGTGACCCCGCACCAGATCCCCGCCATCATGCAGGCCGGCCTCGAAGCTCCGGCCACCGGCACCCACACCATCGACCGCTGCTGGTACTATCCCGAAGACGAATCCCCCGCCGAAGGCGAACTCCAGGCGCGCATCGTCCTCCGCAACACCGGCCGCATCAATCCCGAAGACATCGACCAGTACGTCGCCGAAGGCGGCTATTCCGCCCTCGCCAAGGTCGTCACCTCCATGAAGCCACAGGAAGTCATCGACGTGATCTCCGCCTCCAACCTCCGCGGCCGCGGCGGCGCTGGCTTCCCCACCGGCAAGAAATGGTCTTTCGCGGCCGCCCAGCCCGAAGGCGAAAAGTTCATCATCTGCAACGCCGACGAAGGCGACCCGGGTGCGTTCATGGACCGTGCCGTGCTCGAAGGCGACCCGAACGCCGTCCTCGAAGCCATGGCGATCGGCGGCTACGCGATCGGCGCGCACAACGGTGTCATCTACATCCGCGCGGAATACCCGCTCGCGGTGAAGCGCCTCGAAAACGCCATCAAGCAGGCCGAGGAAAAAGGCTTCCTCGGCAAGAACATCTTCGGCAGCGGCTTCGATTTCAAGCTTGAGATCAAGTTCGGCGCCGGCGCGTTCGTCTGCGGCGAAGAGACCGCCCTCATCCACTCCATCGAAGGCCAGCGCGGCGAACCCACGTTCAAGCCCCCGTTCCCCGCCATCCAGGGCCTCTGGAAGCGCCCGACCGTCGTCAACAACGTCGAGACCTACGCCTGCATCGCGGCGATCATCCGCAAGGGCGCCGACTGGTTCAAGGGCCTCGGCACCGCGGGTTCCCCCGGCACGAAGGTCTTCGCCCTCGCCGGCAAGATCTCCAAGGTCGGTCTCGCCGAAGTCCCGATGGGCATGACGCTCCGCCAGATCATTTACGAGATCGGCGGCGGCATCAAGGACGGCCGCGAGTTCAAGGCCGTGCAGACCGGCGGTCCGTCCGGCGGCTGCATCACCAAGAAGAACCTCGACCTCCAGATCGACTACGAAGCCCTCAAGTCCATCGGCTCCATGATGGGATCCGGCGGCATGATCGTCATGGACGAGGACGACTGCATGGTCAACATCGCCAAGTTCTTCCTCGACTTCACCGCCGACGAATCCTGCGGCAAGTGCACCCCGTGCCGCGTCGGCAACCGCCGTATGCTCGAGCTACTCAACAAGATCACCTCCGGCGAAGGCAACATGGAGATCCTCGAAAAGCTCAAAACGCTCTCCGCCACCATCAAGGACACCGCCCTCTGCGGCCTCGGCCAGACCGCCCCGAACCCGGTGCTCTCCACGCTCGCGAATTTCGAAGACGAATATCTCGCGCACGTGAAGGATCACCGCTGCCCCGCCGGCGTCTGCGCCAACCTCATCCAGTTCAACGTGACCGACAAGTGCGTCGGCTGCGGTCTCTGCGCCAAGCGCTGCCCGGTCGGCGCGATTTCCGGCGAGAAGAAGATGAAACATGCCATCAACCAGGCCAAGTGCATCAAGTGCGGCGCGTGCTTCAACGCCTGCAAGTTCCATGCCATCGCCAAGATCTGACCGAGAGGAGCATTACACTACTATGAGCACAGTCAATCTTACCATCAACAACAAGCCCGTAGCCGTCGAGGCCGGTTCCACCATCCTCGAAGCCGCGGAAAAACTTGATATCAAAATCCCGACTCTCTGCCATTTCAAGATGGATGCGTTCCACGTCGAGCACAGATGCGGTTCCTGCCGTATCTGCGTCGTCGAGGTCGAAAAGCGCCCCAACCTGGCCCCCGCCTGCTGCACCCCCGTCATGGAAGGCATGGTCGTCCACACCAACACGCTCCGCGCCATCAACGCGCGCCGCGCCATCCTCGACCTGCTCCTTTCGGACCACCCGAAAGATTGCCTCACCTGCCCGAAGAGCCTGAACTGCGAACTCCAGAAGATCGCCGAAGAGCTCGGCGTCCACAACCTGCAGTACAGCGGCGAGCAGTCCACGTACGAGCTCGACGAGAGCAGCGCCGCCATCCGCCGCGACCTTGACAAATGCATCATGTGCCGCCGCTGCGAAAACGCCTGCAACAACATCCAGACCGTCGGCGTCCTCTCCGGCGTCGGCCGCGGATTCCACGCAGTCGTCGCCCCCGCCGGCCTCAAGAAGCTCGCCGATACCCAGTGCGTCTTCTGCGGCCAGTGCGTCCAGGCATGCCCCGTCGGCGCCCTCACCGAGATCAACTACAAGTACGACGTCTGGCGCGCCCTCAACGATAAGTCCAAGACCGTCGTCTTCCAGACCGCTCCGGCCGTCCGCGTCGCCATCGGCGAGGCCTTCGGCATGGAACCCGGCTCCATCAGCACCGGCAAGATGGTCACCGCCCTGAAGATGCTCGGCGCGGACAAGGTGTTCGACACCAACTTCTCCGCCGACCTCACCATCATGGAAGAGGGCACCGAGCTGATCGAACGCATCAAGAAGAATGAGAATCTCCCGATCCTCACCAGCTGCTGCCCCGGCTGGGTCAAGTTCCTCGAACACCAGTTCCCCGAACTCACCTACATGCCCTCCACGGCCAAGTCCCCGCAGCAGATGTTCGGCGCGATCGCCAAGAGCTACTACTGCGAGAAGACCGGCATCAAGCCGGAAGACCTCATCGTCGTCTCCGTCATGCCCTGCCTCGCCAAGAAATACGAGGCCGCCCGTCCCGAGTTCACCCGCGACGGCGTCCGCGATGTCGATATCGTGCTGACCACCCGTGAACTCGCCGAGATGTTCCACGAAGCCGGCATCCAGTTCGACAAGCTCGAGGATTCCGAATACGATTCTCCGCTCGGAGAAGGCACCGGCGCGGCCACCATCTTCGGTACGTCCGGCGGTGTGCTCGAAGCCGCCCTTCGTACCGCGGCCGACATCCTCTCCGGCAAGGACGTTCAGGAGATCGACTACACGCCTGTCCGCGGCCTCGAAGGCATCAAGGAAGCCGAAGTCGACGTCGGCGGCATCAAGCTCAAAGCCGCGATCTGCTCCGGCCTCGGCAACGCCCGCAAGCTTCTTGAGAAGATCAAAGCCGGCGAAGCCAAGTACCACGCCATCGAGATCATGGCATGCCCCGGCGGCTGCATCGACGGCGGCGGCCAGCCCTATCACCACGGCAACACCGAGATCATTCGCAAGCGTATGGAAGCGCTCTATCAGGACGACCTGAATCACCCGATCCGCAAGTCCCACCAGAACAAATCCATCCAGAAGCTCTACGAAGAATACCTCGGCGAGCCCGGCAGCCACCTGGCCCACAAGCTCCTCCACACCTCCTACACCGCACGCAAGAAATTTTGAGGCGGCGTAACAATGCGCACGTTACTAGGATGAAAACCTAGTGTGTGCGCCGCGCGAGCAAAAAAACACCCGGAATGGACCTCAAATCCATCCCGGGTGGATTCAAGAAAGTACATATTATCATGCGAAAGCATGGTTTTATTTTTTGACTGTATCAATAGCGTAAGATTGGGGGAAATATGGCGCAGACCTTGGAAAAATGGATTCCGGCGGAGATCCTGGAAAAATACGAGTGCTTCAATTACAATCATGCCGCCGAGATTTTGTCTCAATCATTCCCGGCTGAGTGGGATGAGGTCTGCCAAGCCCTGAAGAGTTTTCAGATAACGATTGCCGACATTACCACAGCTGGAGGGAACGAGTCTTCAATTCCGCCGAAACTGGCTGTTTTTTTAGAGCCGCGAGGCTGGGAAGAGATCAGAATATCCGGAGATTTGATTATCAAGTTCTACCCTCGCAAGGGCAGAAAAGGTGCTTTCTCAGATATTCCGTTTGATGAAAAAACGATTTCAAACTATATTGATGGTCATAATATCGACTTCGTGAAAAACCGTGTTGCTGTTGACTTCGAGTGGAACAGTAAAGACCAGACTTTTGACCGGGACCTGTTTGCAATGCGGACCTATTACGAATGTGACATTATCAGCGCAGGAGTGATTATTACGAGAGCGGAATCTTTGAATCAGATATTCGATGAATTGGGAGTCAAAGCCAAGTATGGAGCCAGTACAACTTGGATGGGAAAGCTTCTTCCGCGATTGGATTCCCGCAGACATGGGGGATGCCCGATTCTGGCGATCGGAATCACGCCTGCCTGCATTCAGAAATAGGAGGTGATCGACTATGCCGATGGAAAACGATTATTCTTTTGAAAACACCTGTCAGAGCTTCTTAAACACCTGTCAGGGGCATAAGTTCAGAACTGTGTTGGCTGATCCTCCCTGGCAGTTCAATAACCGTACGGGAAAGGTTGCGCCCGAACATAAACGCCTGAACCGTTACTCTACGATGTCTTTGGACGACATCAAAAGAATTCCTGTTGATTCCGTGACGGATTCTGTCTGTCATTTGTATCTTTGGGTTCCCAACGCTCTTTTGCCCGAAGGCTTGGATGTTCTGAGGTCCTGGGGCTTCCAGTACAAATCGAACATCATTTGGGAAAAAGTCCGGAAGGACGGTTATCCGGATGGACGGGGCGTCGGGTTCTATTTCCGCAATGTCACGGAAATCCTCTTGTTTGGGGTGAAAGGCGACAGCTACCGGACACTTCCTCCGGCAAGAAGCCAGGTTAATTTGGTGCGAAGCGTGAAACGTGAGCATTCCCGCAAGCCCGATGAAATTTATCCGATCATTGAGGCATGCAGTGCGGGGCCGTTCTTGGAAATGTTTGCCCGCGGGGTGCGCGAGAATTGGGTGTCGTGGGGAAATCAGGCTGACAGCAGCTATGAACCCACGTGGCATACGTATGCAAATCATACGCACTCCGGTTCATCGGAGCAAGGTGAGGCTTTTCCCGAGTCGGACCTCTTTGCTTTCGGCTGAGGTTGTTCCTTTCAACGCCTATAAAAAAGCCGGTGGCTCCTCCTGGGGCCACCGGCTTGTTAATATACAGGCATTTAGTTCTTTTTGTGCCAGGTTACAACGGAAATGAAGTAGTCGTTGAAATCATTGTCCAGATGTTCATGGTCTTCGATGTTGAATACATACTGTATTCCTTTCTCGATACCCTCGATATCAGAGAGAATCGTTCCGTTTTTAATGACTTTCATCTTGGAACCATTGTCAATGGATATCTTCAGTTGGACCGGGCCCTCTTCCACCTTTTCTGTGGAATAAGCACCTTCCAGTCTTGTCAGGTCACAGTTGCCTGTGGTTTTGACAAGTTTGATAGGGGTTTTCAGTCCACCCTCCAGGGTGATAGTGGCCTTGGATCCACATTGAGAACAGGCTTCAACAAAAATGATGTCGCCTCTTTTAATGTGTTCGAGGAAGAAAACTCTTGTATTTTCAACGGGATGAGTCATGATAGACCTCAACTTTCTGGGTAGAAAATGGTCTACCCACCATAGCGGAAGGCTCCGCCAATTTCTGTTTTTGGGTGGATCGCCTTCTTTTTACACTCATGCATACCCGTGTTTCGTTATTGTTTTTGAGGTGTGCATGCAGAGGGCGATTCCCTTGCGATGCTCTCAACCTGTTTTCTGCAGAAGAGAGCCTTTGTTTGGGGAGAAGAACTCCGAAAACAAACCTTTTTTGAATCGAAACTCAAGAAAAAGAACAGAAAAAACTTGAAAATCAGTTTTCCGATGCTATCTTTATAAAAGGGGCGTCCAAAACCCTTTTATGTAGATAGCGGAGTTCTTTCTTTTGAATTTCGCTATCTTTTTTATGATTTTCCTACTGGCATTTCTGACAGCCCTCCTGAAAGGTTGTATCGTTCATTGAAACGCCATTCCGATAGCTTTAACCTGGATAAAGCATCCTGCGTTTCGGTGAAAAACTCTTGGATCATGTTGTTCAGCAGACTTGGTGTCTCAGGAACAAGCCCACAGTCCGGTTCATGTTTGCGAAGCCCGTAAGATGACATAAACATCATGATGCGACGATAGATCACGTCAGAAATATTTCCGATGGCATGCGCCCTGTAAACTAAACTTGCTATGGATATTTTCCATTTTCTCTTAAGTTGCTCAAGCTGTCCAAAGGTCAGAGGCCAAACTAAGTCGGATTCGATTGCTTTTCGGGGGGCGAGGAACTCTGCCGCAAATTTGTCAGCTTCGCTTTCTGTTGTTTTATCGGGAAACACGTTCTGATGCAAAAGCGCGTGAGCTAATTCATGGCACATCGTAAATCTCTGCCGATCCGGGGAAAAGCCGTTATCGTTATTCATTGCGATACAAACGACGTTATCAACGTTGAGAACAAAACCGTCCAGCTCCTCGGCGTCGAATTTGAAGGAGAGAACTACGATGTAGTTGTCTTCAAGCAGTTTTGTCAGATTATCGATGGGACCATCATTTACGTTTTCTCGGGAAATGATATTGGATTTAAGCCCTTTTCTCTTAAAGAGATAAAGAACATCCATTGCGCGCAGCCTTGCTTCCGCCTCAAGTCTAGTTCGTTTCTTTGCGCTCAGAGATGTGCGTTTGCGATGGAAAATCAACCCGGAATAGACGGGGAGATCGTCTTGGAAAAAGAATGTGCTTTGATATCCGAATAGTTTAGAAATTGATTTGATGGTTTCATTGGACGGAATCAGGTCACCTGCTTCGTACTTGCAAACAGAGGACTGCTGAATACACAGTGCTTCAGCGAGCTCTTTCTGGGAAAGACCACGCTCTTCTCTCGCGAGTTTTAACAATGCTGGGTTAAATTGATTCTGATCCATTCTGTACCTCCGCGTTAACGGCGACAAAAGCCTTTTGATTATAATATAGCACGAACGGATGCAAAATCAAATAGGAAAGGAATATTTCTTGAAAAAAATTATTTTAGATGGCAAATCGTTTTTGTAATATTAAATCATTCAGCAAGTTATAGCCTTTTGTAGTCTTAAGTGTCCAGGACTATAATCCTCTTCCAGTTCGTTTTCGTTTCCACGTCCGTTGTCATGTCCGTTTGCTTGCTTGAAAAACTATTGCCTGTTCTTCACCAGCTGGGCGTAGCGGCGGTTCTGCACGTATTTGCCAATCGGTTTGGAGATGATCCCGGCGGCGAGACCGATGATCCAGAGGTATTTTCTGTCGATATAAAAACCGGCAAGAAAGATCAGGACGGAGACGATGCTCCAGTATACGATCTGGAATCTGATATTGGTTTTGTTCAGTTCCTTCAGGACGTCGATGTCGTCCCACTCGTGCGGGGCGTTTTCGATGAAGTCGGCCGCGCCGGAGACCCCGGAACACGCCCGGAAATCCCGGCTGCACTCCGCCGCCGCGTCCAGGTACGACGCATTTTCCAGCACGCTCTGTACGGCGGCGCGGATCCCCGCGACGGAATCGTTTTTCAGGAGGATGCCCGCGCCGAGTTCGGCGGCGCGCCTCGCCACGGCTTCCTGTTCGCCGGTCTGCGGATAAAGCACCATCGGTGGAACGCGATATTGGCCTGATAAGCGTCTTGAGCGACGCGGTAGATGGTTCTAAGAGTTTCTTTGAACATATAAGCATCTCCCAGCTC
>ONQZ01000015.1 GCA_900320095.1 uncultured Lentisphaerota bacterium | reverse complement strand
CGGCGGCATGCCTCCGATGGGCGGCGGCATGGGCGGCTTCCCCGGCTTCGGCGGCGGCGCTCCCGCCGGTGCTCCCGGCGCGGCTCCCGCGGGCAATGCTCCGGCGGCCGGCGGCGCTGCTCCCGCGGGCGGCAACCGTCCCGCGGCCGGCGGCAATCGTCCTGCCGGCGGCATGGGCGGTGGCGGCATGAGCATCAACATCGAGTTCTATGCTCCCGAAGACGACGAAATCGCCATGAAGAACGTGCAGAAATAATCCATCGTTCCTCAGAACATTTCATTCGGACCCGGCCGACCCTTTTCAAGGATCCTCCGGGTCCTTTTTTGCCTCATTACCGAAAAAAAAAACGAGGGCGGTTCCCGTAAAAGGCCGCTTGACTTTTTCGAATTGCCGTGTTATATTTTTGCCGGATAACAGGAGGAAAATGATGAAAACGAAATTCCAATCCATGCTGCGCCTCGTGTCTGCGATCTGCCTGATCCTGGCATTTGCCGCCTGCGGCGAACAAAAGTCCGAGGCCGGGAGAATTGCGCCCGAGGTCACGGTCGACCTCGGCGAAAGCGAACTTTACACGGAGCAGGAACGTTCTGACGCCATGCTTGCGGTCAGGAGCAAATTCGCGACCTTTGCCGGGTGCGAACTTCATAACATCCGCTATGCCGGGGACGAGGCCAATAGCGAGGAGAATCTCAAGTGGCTGAATTCGCTCGTCGACGATGCGGAGTTCACGCAGGTCGCCGAGTTCCTGACCGACTTCCATTCTCCTGTCGAGGACGGCCCGTATGCGTGGGAACAGGATTCCGAGTACAGGGATTACCAGTGGTGGCTCGCCCGGAAGCGGGACGGCGACTGGGTGGTCGTATCCTGGGGCTACTGAGCCTGAACTAAAAAATATATGTTATCTTTCCATACGGTAAGTAACGTTTCTTTGTCTTTCGCGGCGGAAAAAAGAACGGAAAAAAACGGAAAAAATGGTTGATATTGACTGAAATTGCGGATATATTTTGAAAACTCAAGTTCAAACACCCCCAATTGAGAAGTGACCCGCCCTATGAAAAAAGCACCGTCCGGAGTCCGAAAAATCCGCGTCATGCCCAATGTGCTTGACGTGTACCTGCACCCGTTCCAGGGCGACGTTTCGAGTTGCCGCCAGCACGTGCATCCCGACGAATACGAATGGTTCTACTGCTGCGAAGGCGGCGGCATTCAGGCCGTCGGCCAGTGGCGCCAGCGCGTGAAAGTCGGCGACCTCCTGCTGATCCCGCCCGGAAAACCCCACGTGTTCTGCGCCTCGGAATCCGGCTGCCGGACCGCCGTGCTGATGCAGTCCGTGCGCTACTGCCTCGGGGAGACCACGGCCGCGTCCGAGGCGGCGTTCCTGATGGAGCACCTCACGCGCTACGTGGAGAAAAACGGCTATCTGCTGCCGTTGTCCGAGGCGGACAGCCGGACCTGCGGCGAGACGCTGCACCGGATCATGGCGCTGCAGAAAAAGCCCGCGTTCGGCAATGCCCTGCGCATCAATTCCCTCCTCGGCGCGATGCTGGAGATCGGGTTCCACCTGCCGGAACTGCCCCGCGGGCCCGTTTCGCCCGATTCCGGCGACCCCGAACGCCGTATCTCCGAGCTGCTGTTCTACCTCGACAGCATGTACATCCGTCCGGTCACGGTCGAGGAGGCGCTGCGGATCACCGGGATGAGCCGGAGCGCGTTCCACGTTCATTTCCAGGAGGCGACGGGGCTGACGTTCTGCCAGTACCTGAACGACCTGCGCCTGGCGACGGCGGAGCACCTGATCTCGGAGGGCGTCCCGCCCGAGGAGGCCGCGAAACGAAGCGGATTCACGAGCCGGAGCAACTACTATCAGCAGCGCCGGAACCGCCGCAGAAAGAACCCGTAAACAGTTTTTTCGCTCTTTGAGCTTGTTTCTCCTCAAAAAATGCACACAAAAAAGGACGGCTCCGAGGAGGACAGTCCTCCACTGCAGTTGTGCCGTGCTTCGCGACGGCACGTCTCTCTTTTCAAAAACAATGCACAAAAAAGGACGGCTTCGAGTTTATCGGAACCGTCCTGATCGTTTCGATTGGTTTTGAGCTTGTTTCGCCTCAGCTCAGAAGCGGCGCGGACCGCGCGGCGGACGCTCTTCTTTCGGGCGCGCCTCGTTCACGCGGACGTTGCGGCCTCCGATCGGCTTGCCGTCGAGTCCGGCGATCGCCGCCTTGGCCTCCTCGTCGTTGTTCATGTCGACGAATCCGAAGCCTTTCGAACGGCCGGTTTCGCGGTCCATGATGACGGTCGCCGAGTCGACGGCGCCGAACGCCTCGAACGCGGCCTTGAGTTCGTCGTTTGTGGTTGCGAATGCGAGATTGCCCACATACAGTCTCATTGTGGTGTTGTCCTTTCGCGGTTATACCGCTTCAATAATCTGGCGGGACGACTTTCCCGGGCTTTGCGGCCTGAAATTCAGTGCGATGGTGACGGCACAACCGAATGCCCCGGAACGACCCGCTGAAGAGGACTTCAACCTGAATTGCCTGCGCATCATCCGAACAGTATATCCTAAACAGTCCCGCACGGTTGAGCAGGATGGATCCCGTGATCCACTCCGTTGTGCGTTCTGTCGCAAGATTGCAATACCATACACCGCGGGTAGAGAAAAGTCAAGCGGAAAAAACGGCAAAACAAAAAAATAATATAAAAATCTTACGCCTGAAACCAAAACGGAAACAGCGTCATGGCATGGATAGAGTATTGAGCGGGGAAAAAAGTCCTCCGCAGCCTTTGGGACGACTGCGGAGGTTTGTACGTTTGTTTTTTTCGTGCCCGAGCGTTAGCCGGGCACAAGGACAAGTCCTTGACTGAAGTAGTGCGCTCAGCTTCGCTTGCGCACAAAGGCAAGCCATCCGTGCCCGAGCGTTAGCCGGGCACTACGCGGGACCGCTTGCGGTCTTAGGCGATGACGGTCCACTGCATATCCACGCCGCGGCCGAGTTCGGTCCACAGGTTCATATTGCCCGCGCTGTAGTAACCGAGCATGCCAGTGGAATACTGCCGCACGAGCAGGTCGTCCTGCTGATCGCCGTTGTAGTCGCCCGCGCCGACCACGAACCAGTCCTGCGCGTCCAGCTGACCGCGCTCGGTCCAGTTCGAGGATGAACCGTTGCCCCACATGGCAACGAGTCCGGTTTCCTTGTGGAACACGATGATGTCGTCCTTGCCGTTGCCGGAGAAATCGCCGATGGCGCGGACTTCCCAGCCGCTGTCGCTCGTTGCGAGTTCGGAGGTCGTGCCGTCGATTCCGACTGTGTAGTACACCTGGCCTGCATAGCTCATCACCACGGAGTCCTTGCCGTCACCGTCAAAGTCGCCGCATCCGACCAGCGTCCATTCGCTACCGCCGAAGGAATTGCTGAGCGTGCTCCAGTCCTCCTTGCCGTCCTTCCACACGCCGAGGGCGTACAGTTCGGGCGCGTACCACACGATGGAGTTCGCGGAACCGCCGGTGAGGTTGCCGACCTTGTTCTTCCACGCGATGTCGTCGGCATTGTTCAGATAGCCGATGTTGACCCACGTGGAGCCGTCGGGCAGGTCGTTCGAATCGGCGTAATACCCGATGTATGCGCCTTTGACCTCGTTCACGACCACGTTGCCGACGAGCACGGAATCCGCCTTGCCGTCGCCGGTCATGTCGTAGCAGCCGAGGTTTTCCCATTCGGCCGGGTGACTGCTGTTGGCGGACTGCCATTCGGACGTGCCGTTCATCCAGTAGCCGTGCTGGTAGTTGCCCTCGCCGTGCTCGCCGGTCCAAACGAACATCACGTCGGACACGCCGTTGCCGTCGATGTCGCTCTTTGCGACCGTGCCGCCCGGAGTCGGCGGTGTCGGATTGTCTTTGATCGTGACAGTCAGATGGTAGTCGTTGCTCAGGTTCAGCGTGTAATCCACGCCGCCGATGGTCGCAGTCTCGCCGACCGTGAGCGTGCCGAGCGCCTCGCCGGAGGTATTCTTCACCGTGAGCGGGCTTTCGGCGGTGAGGACTTTGGTGTCGAAATCGTAGGCATATTCCATGAGGTTGTACGTGCCGTTCGCCTGCGAGCCGTTGACCGTGAGCGTGCAGTTGAAATCCTCATTCGGATCGAAGTTCGCGTCGTCGTCCATCAGGAATTCACCGCCCGGGGCAGCGTTCGAGATGTCGAGGTCGAGCGTGCCGCCGTACATTCTAAAAATCGTATAGATATCGTGCAGGACGCCCGTGACGACGCCGCCCGCGCTGACCGTAAGCCCACTCAAATAGCCGCCGGATTCCACTTTCACGATGCCGCCCGAGCTGACGATGCATCCTCCGGTGCCGCCGGATTCCACGACCATGACGCCGCCGTCCAGCAGAGTCGCCCCCGCGCGCTCCACGCCGGCCTTCACCGTGACGTCGCCTGAGGTGACAGTGGCGG
This sequence comes from uncultured Lentisphaerota bacterium, assembly GCA_900320095.1. Lineage (GTDB taxonomy): Bacteria > Verrucomicrobiota > Lentisphaeria > Victivallales > UBA1829 > UBA1732. The sequence goes on along the minus strand of ONQZ01000015.1, from coordinate 54,119 downwards.
CTCCAAAATCGCCGCCGCTTTCGACGATGACATGGCCGTCGGAAACAATCACGCCGGAACAGAAGCCGCCGCCGCTCACGATGACCGTGCCGCCGTTCTTCACGACGGTGTTGCTGGAGACGAATTTTCCCTTGGATGTCTGGTATGCCCAGCCGTCGCTTTCAATATGAAGTTCGCCGCCGTTCACGACCACGTTCCCCGCCATGGTGTCGGAGCCGATGTACGCCGCGCCGCCCTGGTTGATGGTGAGGCCTTTGAGGTGGCTGGCATCGGTGGCATAAAGCTTGCCGCCATCGAGAATCGTGGTGTTGCTCGCGTTGCCGTCTGGCTGGATGTTAAGCACACCGCTATCTTTCACGGTCGCGCCGAGCGCGGTCATGCCGGAGGTGATTTCCTTCGTTCCGCTGGTCACGGTGCCCATGAAGACGTTTTCGGAACTGCCGTTTGCGACCAGCACGCTCAGCGTGTCGTCGGTCAGCTTCAGCCCGTACACCTTGCCGCTGTAGCCCACGACGTCCCCGTCGACGGCGAGCGTGCCGAGTTCGGTCCCGGCGGAATCCTTCACCGTGAGGGTCTTGCTGAATCCGGCCGCGCCGCCCGCGAGCTTGTAGGAGCCGACGGACTGGTTTGCGTCCACCGTGAGCGAGTAGTCGGGCGTGCCTTTTATGAGGGAGAGACTGCTCAGCATCGCGGCCGCGCCGGCCGAGGTGCAGCTGAGGTCGAAATCAACAATACCGCCGCTGGTGGCGGTAACGAGCGCGCCGTTCGCGATCTCGAACTTGCCGGTGATGACGCCGCCGTAAAAGAGCCTGACCGATCCGCCGGAGCTGACGCCGGGGTTCCTGAGGACGCCGTAGACGTTCATGAGGCCGTTCGAAATATTCGCGCTGCCGATGGAGGCTCTCGAATTAAGAGTGAATATGCCTCCCGTATCCTTGAGGTAGACCCAGTCGACCTTGCCCGCGAACACTTCCATGACGCCGCCGGAGAGGATCGCGTGGATCCGCGCATCGTCGCGCGAAGCTGATGCTCTATCCACGATTGCTCTGCCGCCGGAGAGTGCGATAAGTTCGGCGATTCCGGTATTATCCATTGTTATTATGTCGCCGCGGAAGAAGCCGCTGCTGGCGATCAAGGCCGATCCATGTTCCAGACAGCAGTTGTGGGCATTTCCCGAAATATAGATATGGTTTGTGGCAAGCGGCGTAAATGTCACATTGACCGCCGTTCCGCCTTCCGCGATGGTTTCCTCCCCGTAGACGGTACCGCGGTTCTGTGTACCGCCCTTCTCGACAAACAGGGCTAAATCGGATCCTGCTGTCCCGCTCTCAAGCAGTCCTCCGGATTGCACTCTGAGCGTGCCTTTGTTGAGTTTCCCGTTCGAGACGATGCCGCCCTCTTCGATCCAGGCGACGCCGCCGTTCATGTTCAGGGTTTGTACGATTCCGGAAGCATTGGAATCGCTGCCCCTGATCAGCATGCTGCCGCCGGACATGGTCACACTGAATGCATAAGCACTGTCGATCAGGATATAGCCGTCTGTCATATTGACGCCGTACACTTCCGTACCGGAATAAGCGAGCAGTTTGCCGCCGTTGATTGTCGTATTGCTGCAAGCGGCATATTTTTGCAGTGTCACAACGCCGCCGGAATTGATCGTCGTATCCATCACGTAGCCTCGGGAGACAAGACCGCTGGTCTGATGGACATAGCCGGACAGTGCCATGCTGCCGCCGTTGTTGACGACAGCGGAGGAGATGGTAGCGCCGATCCCGCTGATGATGCCGCCGTTGAAAACCTGTGCCCTGTAGGATCGTCCGGTATTGATGTGCTGGACGCCGCCGGAAGAGATTATGGCGTCATAATCCCAGCCGTTTGAGAGGACATACTCTTCGCCGCCGTCATGAACGGTGGCTAAATCTACCAGCCCTCCGCTGTTGACATACACGATGCCGGTGTTCAGGATATCAGGAGAATTTAGTTTGTCTCCATTGTTGACGTAGACGGTTCCGCTGGAAATGACAGTGGACATGGTGTGATCCTTTCGTGTGATTGAGGATGGTGGTTATGCTATGATTTGGGAAATAACTGTTTTTGAAAAATTGCTGTAATATAACACGCTGAAATAATAAATGCAAGCTGATGTTTCCAGAAAAAGAGGAAAAACAACGCATTCTATCAGCAGTTACTGTCCGTCGGGTTTCCGTACGGACTTTTTCCCGCTGGCGGGGAGCTTGAACGAGGCGAAATCGTCGGGTTTCGCGGGGTCGAAATCGGGGATGCCGGGGCGGAGGCGTTTTGCTAATTCCGGGACGTTGTCCCTGATGCCCTGCACCACGCATTTCGCCAGCTCGAATCCGCCGTAGGGATTGTGGTGCGTGTCGTCCTTCAGCGCCTGCGGCTGGCCGGGGAACGTGTTCGCCGGGTAGTGCACGAACGCGTTTTTCGAGCCTTCCTCGCCGAGCGCCTCGTAGAATTTGAGGCTCATGGAGTTCAGGTCGATCACCGGGACGCCCTTTTCCGCGGCGACCTTCTTCGCGGCGGCTGCGTAGTCCTGCAGCGTGCCGTACGGCTTGCCGTCGCGGAACCGGCGGCGTTCCACGGGCGTGACCACGACGGGATGCGCGCCCTTCGCCTTGACGGCGTCGATCATAGCGGCGAGGCGCTTGGAGTAGCCCCTGTCCGCGCCCGCCTCGGGTCCGGTCTCCTTCTGGTCGTTGTGCCCGAACTGGATCATCACATAGTCGCCCGCCTTCATGGTCGACAGGATCTTGTCGAGGCGTTTCTGCGCGGCGAAACTCGCGAGCGAGAGGCCAGATTCCGCGTGGTTCGCGACCGCCGTCCCCGGCGCAAAGAACGCCTGAAGCATCATGCCCCACGTCGCCCACGGCTCGGATTCCTGGTCGGTCACGGTGGAGTCGCCCGCGAGGTAGACGACCGGCATGGAGGCGTCCGGTTTGACGTCAACGGAATAAAAAAGCGGAACCAGCGGCTTCCCGTCGACCGAGGTGAAACTGAGGTCTTCGATGGAAAGAACGTCGTCCCAGCGCGGGTGCTTCTCCTCGCCCGGCTTCAGCAGGACGCGACCGCCGCCGGGGAGCGCTGGCGTGCGAACGTTCACGCTGAACGTGATGTCAAACAGACGCAATCCACTTGATCCGAGGGACGTCCCGATGCCGTCCAATGTCCGGGGATCCTCGTGTGTCCGGGCGAGATCGAAATCCGGAACGTAAAAAACGAGGCGGCGGCCCTCCGCCTTGACGCAGAAATCGATTTTGTCGCCGGGCGCATCCATGACTCCGATCCGGATCGTCACGTTGAAGTTTTCCCTTTCGACCGGAGTCTCGAAATAGGCGGCGCGGAGCGGGACGCCGAGGCAGAGGACGGCGATGAGGACGAGGGCGCGGATCGAGGCGGAAAAATGTTTCATGGCAGGCTCCCGGAAGAATGTTCATAAAATATATAAGTCTCCGTACAATACACCCTCAACAGGAAAAAATCAATCCGCAAAACGTAATTTCCTTGGATGCAAGGTTGACGTTTCGTGCACGAGGCTGTATATTATTCACGCATTTTCTGAATATAAACCGACACAACGGTCCGGCGGAATGTGAATGATGTTCCCGCCGGACAGGAGACCGCATGTTTTATGAATGATTTTCCGTGTACGATCCTCCGGTGCGGCGTCCTGCATGGGGCGTACCACCGGATCGTGTTTCACGCGCCGCACGTGGCCGCTGAGGCGAAGCCGGGGCAGTTCGTGCATGTCCGCATCGGCGAGGCGCTGGACCACATCCTGCGGCGTCCGTTCAGCATCTGCGACACGGACGCGGCGACGGGCGAGCTGACGCTGGTGTTCAAGGTGGTCGGAGCCGGGACGGAGCGTCTGGCGCGGATGAAGCCGGGCGAATCCTGCAGGATCCTCGGCCCGCTTGGCACGAGCTACACCGTGCCCGATGAAAACACGTTCCCCGTGATCGCGGCGGGCGGCTACGGTTCCGCCTCGACGCTGTTCCTGGCGAAGAAGTCGCCGCGCCCCGGTATCCTGTTCCTCGGCGCGCGCACGGAGTCCGACTTCATCCTGATCGACGAATACAAGGCGCTCGGCTGGCGCGTGGAGACCGCCACGAACGACGGTTCGAGCGGGTTCAAAGGGTTCGTGACGGAGCTGATGGAGGCGAAGAAAGACGATTTCCCGGCGGGCGCCATGGTGTACGGCTGCGGCCCGGCGCCGATGCTGTACGCGCTGGCGAAGACCGCCGCGAAGCTCGGGCTCAAGTGCGAGGTCAGCATGGACCAGCACATGGGATGCGGCGTGGGGGCGTGTTTCGCCTGCGTGATCAAGGTGGTGGACAAGAGTTCGCCGGACGGCTGGCGGTATTCGCGCAGCTGCAAAGAGGGCGTGGTCTATCCCGCCGAGGAGGTGTATCATGGCTGATCTGAACGTAAAACTCGGTCCGCTCTCGCTGAAGAACCCGGTCATGACCGCGTCCGGCACGTTCGGATACGGCGAGGAGTACGAGGCCTTTTTCCCGGTCGAAAAGCTCGGCGCGGTGGTCGTGAAGGGCATCGCGCCGTGGCCGTCGCACGGCAATCCGACGCCGCGCGTGGCGGAAGTGACCGGCGGCATGCTGAACGCCATCGGGCTGCAGGGGCCCGGCATCGACGCATTCCTGAGCGGGGACCACTACCTGCCGCGCCTGAAGAAGACGGCGGCGACCGTGATCGTGAACATCTGGGGCAAGAAACCGGAGGACTACGCGTATGTGGCGGAACGCCTCGAAGCCGAACGCGACGCCGTCGCCGCACTCGAGATCAACGTGTCGTGCCCGAACGTGAAGGAGGGCGGACTGTCGTTCGGCACCGACCCGAAGGCGCTCGCAGGCGTCGTTGCCGCCGTCCGCAAGGCCACGACCATCCCGCTGATCACCAAGCTCAGCCCGAACGTGTCGCGCATCGCGGATTTCGCGCTCGCCGCGCAGGACGCCGGCAGCGACATCCTGAGCCTCATCAACACCATCCCGGCGATGGCGATCGACGTGGAGACGCGCCGTCCGAAGATCGCGAACGTGACCGGCGGCATGAGCGGCCCCGCGGTCAAGCCGGTCGCGATCAAGCTCGTCTACGAGGCGTCGAAAGCCGTCTCGATCCCGATCATCGGCATGGGCGGCATCATGAACGGACTGGATGCGGTCGAGTTTCTGCTCGCCGGAGCGTCCGCCGTGGCGGTCGGCACGGCGATCTTCGCCGATCCGCGCGCCCCGCTCCGCGTGATCGAGGAGCTGGAAGCCTACCTGGATTCGCACGGGATCAAGTCCGTGTCGGAGCTGGTCGGGCAGGTCCGGCTGGACTGAACGGAAAGGAGCTCGAAAGCATGGAATACATCGCGCAGATGCAGGAGATCGCGCGGCTCGCGGGTGCCGAGGCGATGAAATACTTCAACCACATCAAGGAGAACGCCGTCTCCTGCAAGAGCACGCCGAAGGACATCGTGTCCACCGCCGACAAGGCGGTCGAGACGCTGATCGCCGCCGAGGTCAGAAAACGGTTCCCCGGACACGGCATGTACGGCGAGGAATACGGCAGGCGCGACCAGACGTCGCCGTTCTGCTGGGTGGTTGACCCGATCGACGGCACGCAGTCGTTCGTGCACGGACATCCGTTCTTCTGCATTTCGATCGCGCTGAAGGAAAACGGCACGACCATCGCGGGCTGCGTCTTCGCGCCGCGCCTCGGCATGATGTTTTCCTCCGAACGGGGCAAGGGGGCGTTCGAGGACGGACGCCCGATCCATGTGTCCGGATGCGACAAGCTCTCCTCGGCGGTCGTTGCGACCGGATTCGCCTGCCTGCGCGCCGGGCTGAAGAAGAACAACATGCCGATCATCGACCGCGTGTTTCCCATTGCCCAGGACATCAAGCGCTGCGGCTCGGCCGCGCTTGATCTGTGCTTCGTGGCGGCGGGCCGCGTGGACGTTTACTGGGAGATCGCGCTGAAGGAATACGACGTGGCGGCGGGCGCGCTGATCGCGTCCGAAGCCGGGGCTGTCGTGCTCGACATGAACGGCGGCACGAACTATCCGTCGGAGGGCATCCTCTGCGCGAATGCGCCGCTCGTGCCGGTCATGCTGGAACATTTTCACGAGGCGCTCGGGCACATCGACCCGACCCCTGCCTGAACTTTATTTGAAGCGGAGAACTGACTATGACAGACGAAGAACAAGCCGCCGTGAATGAACCCGCCGCCGCGGAAAAACAACCGGAACCCGCCGCCGCGGAAAAACAACCGGAACCCGCCGCCGCGGAAAAACAACCGGAACCCGCCGTCGCGGAAACCGACGCCAACAATTTCGGCGAGGATTCGGCGGACAATTTCGGCGGAGAGGCGGAAGCCGCGGCCAGTTTCGAGGATAACTTCGGGCTGGGCGACCAGCAGCTTTCCGCCGGGACGATCCCGTCTCCGCCGCCCGTGCCGAAGAAAAAGGAAGTGCCGCCCGTGACGCCGCGCAACCGCGAAGGGGAATCCCTTTCCGGCGTCAGCGGCATTGCTTCCGGGGCGGCCGCAAATCCCGATCTGGAGCAGGGGCGGCCGGAACAGAAGAAGACACGCGAAGAGGAGCTTTTCGAACGGTTCCAGCTGGTGCGCGTACCGGAGAAATTCTGCCAGTACACGGTGTGGTTCCGCTCGTACCTGTTCCAGCACCCCGACGCGCTGAAGAAGCTGGAGCCGATGCTCTGCGACGAGGCGAGCGTACAGGCGGTTCGCCTGGGCGTGAATCGCCTGGGGGCGTTCCCTTCGCCCGAATTCCGGAACGTGTCGTTCTATTACCCGATGGGCATGACGACCGACTCCGAACGGAAGGACTGGCAGGAACACCTGAAGCGGTTCCCCGAATACGCGAAGCTCGCGAACGGCAACTACCCGTACTTCGATCCGCCTCAGTTCTATTACCGGCACGGCGCGATTTTCCTCGACAAGGCCGTGACGGACCGTCTGGAGGGCGGCGTCTTCTACCAGTGCGGCGCGTTCTGCGGCGCGTCCCTGATCGCGATGAACCAGTACAAGCCCGCGAAGATGTACGCGTTCGAGCCGTCCGAGGGCAATACGATGTTCCTGCAGCAGAACGTGGCGCGCGCGGGCCTCAAGAACCTCGAGATGTACAATGTCTGCATCAGCGACCAGGTGGGCAAGGCGGTCATGCCGGACCATGACCGCGAGGGCAAGCCGTGCAAGACGGAAGCGCCCGTGGCGCCCCTGGATCTGTTCGAGCAGAAAAAGTCCGTGACGGGCCGCGTGGCGTGGATCCAGGCCGACGTGAACGGCATGGGGCTGCGCGTGGTCCGCGGCGCGGAGAAGATGATCAGGCGCGACAAGCCGCTCATCACGGTGGCGATCTACCACAACCCGGAGGAATTCTTCGGGATCGTCCCGCTGCTGCACGAATGGGTGCCGGAATACAAGTTCATGGTGCGCCGGTGCCAGTGCAACCCGAGGATCACCTACAGCGAGATCACGCTGATCGCGTACATCCCCTGATCAGAGGTCAGGTCCTTTAAAAGAGAAGCCCTCGCAATCAGAAATGACTGCGAGGGCTGAATCGTTTTTGTTTGTTTTGTGCTCCCGCGCAACAGAGCACTACACGGCACACTTCGTGTGTTAAGCGATGACGGTCCAGTTCATGTCGACGCCGTAGCCGAGCGTGTTCCACTGCGCCATGTCGCCGGTGCTGTAGTAACCGAGCATGCCGGTGGAGATCTGACGCACGAGCAGGTCGTCCTTCTGGTCGCCGTTGTAGTCGCCCGCGCCGACCACGAACCAGTCGTTCGCGTCGAGCTGGCCGACGGAGGTGTAGCTGTCGGCGTTGCCGTCGGCGAGCATGACCATGGAGCCGGTTTCCTTGTGGAAGAGGACCAGGTCGTCCTTCGTGTCGCCGGAGAAATCGCCGATGGCGCGGACTTCCCAGCCGGACCAGTTGGCACTGCCGAGAGCCGTGACGGTTCCGTCGAGGTCGGCCGCATAGAAGAGCTGGCCGTTGTTGAAGCTCATCAGCACGGAATCTTTTCCGTTGCCGTCGAAATCGCCGCAGCCGACGAGCGTCCAGGCGTCGCCGCCGAAGGAGCTGCTGAGCGTGACCCAGCTGTCGGTGCCGTCGGTCCACGCGCCGAGGGCGTAGAGTTCGGGCGCGTACCACACGATCGAATTGGCGGATTTCCCGGTGAGTTTGCCGACTTTGTTCTTCCAGTCGATGTTGTCGGCGTTGTTCAGATAGCCGATGTTGACCCACGTGGAGCCGTCGGGCAGGTCGTTCGCATCGGCGTAATACCCGATGTACGCGCCCTTGACCTCGTTCACGACCACGTTGCCGACCAGCACGGAATCCGCCTTGCCGTCGCCGGTCATGTCGTAGCAGCCGAGGTTTTCCCATTCGGCGGGGTGACTGCTGTTGGCGGACTGCCAGGTATTGGTCCCGTTCATCCAGTAGCCGTGCTGGTAGTTGCCGTCGCCGTGCTCGCCCGTCCACACGAACATCACGTCGGACACGCCGTTGCCATCGATATCGCCCTTTGCGATGTGGGTCGGGGTCGGAGTGACGGTGCCGCCGCTGATCGCGAAGTCGGTTCCCGCGACGGCGTCGGAGACGTTTCCGGCGTAGTCGTACGTCTGAACGGTCCAGTGCCAGGTGCCGTTGGCGAGACCGCTCAGTTCATTGATGTACGCGGGGGTGGACAGGGTGACGGCATCCATGCCGTCCTGCCAGTAGGAGAGGTTGTATCCCATCACGCCGGAGAAGTCGTCGGTGGCATCGGTCCATCTCAGGGTCACGTTCGACTCGTCGCCGACCGAGGCGCTCAGGTTCGTGGCCGTGGTCGGGGCGACCTTGTCGATGTTGCTCACGGTAAAGGTCGCGGCGTCTGAGACGGTGCCTTCGCCATTCTTGGCGCGGAAGTAGTACTTGCCGTTGGCCGTGACCGTGATGCCGCCTTCCGTGTACGCCTGCCAGGTCGTGCCGTCGAGGCTGAACTCCACGTCCGCCTTTTCGGCGGTCGCGGTCAGCACGACGTCCTGATTCGTGAACTTGGTTTCGCTGGCCGTAATCGTCGGGGCCGCCAGCCATGCGACGGGCGAGAACGCGGAATCGACCGTGAGGACGAGCTGTTCCCTTCCGCTAGAGTATCGGCGGTCGAGCGAGACGTTGTAATCGGGCTGTGTCGAGCTTTCCTTGTAGTACGTGTACTTGTATTGTTCAAGTGTGACGCCCTCGACTTCCACATTCACCCAGCCGCCGATGAAGCAGCCGTACGTGGTCCCGGAGATGCCGACCAGGTTGTATTTCGTCTCGACGTCGGACATGTAGTTGTCGGCCAGGACGTATTTGCCCGCGGCCTGTTCCTCACCGACCACGATGTCGTATCTCGCTCCGTACTCCATGCTGACCGCGTTAAGGTTGTCGACGCGCGACACGGAGAGCGCGGACTTGTCGGTGAGGTCAAACTCGAGGACGCCGTTGTAGTAGACGTTGAGCTGGGCGGTGCCCTCGCTGCCGAGACGGATCGCACCGGTGGCTTTGCCGCCGCTGTAGACTTCGACCGTGCTGTGATCGTTCACGGTGAAGTCACGTATCGTGCCGTTGACGTAGGCCCCGGCGCTGTTGTATTTCTCGTAGGGCTCCACCGTCATGGGCAGGCCGACCGTCACATTTTCGGCGACGCAGCCGGAGCTGACGGAGAGGTAGTTGTTCGCGACCGTGAGGTTGTCGGCGGACGCGCCGTCCATCAGAGTGACCTGGCCGAAGGAATCGATGTAACAGTCGATCATCCGTCCGCCGTCGGTGATCGTGATCTCGTCGGAGAACCAGCCGTCGCCGTTGGCGTGGAATCCGGAGAGGACGCCGCTCGTGACGGCGAACGGGATGTTGTCGAGCGAGGCGTTGGCGATGACGGTGTCCTTGTCGACCCCCAGCGTAATGCCGTCGTAGTCGGTGAGGCGGAGTTTCGTGGCCTGGATGCCGGCCGCGTAGCCGAAGTGTCCGGGGTGGTATTGTCCGGAGGCATAGCGGACCGTGTCGAAGTTCGAGACGATCGCGCCGCTTTCGAATTCGGCGTTGACCATGCCGCCGCCTGCTCCCGGCATTCCGGGTACGGTGTAGAAGTTGTTCACGATGCCGCCGCTGTACACGGCCAGATCGCCGCCGTAGAAGACGTTGTCCTGGGCGATCGTGTTCTTGTGGACAGTCACCGCTCCTTCCAGATGGTCGTAGGAGAACGTGTTCGAGGCGAACGTGGCGGTACCCGTCGGCATGTCGTTGTAGTAGTCCCAGTCGACGGAGACCGCGCCGCCGTTTTCCGTCATGTTCAGCGCGATGCCGCCGCTGCTGACGAGTACGCCCGCGCCCATGTTCACGATGAGGTCGGCCGCCGTGCCGCCGGAGATGCTGACGATGCTGCTTGTCGCATCATCGTAGTAGGCCGAGGGGCCGAGCACCTCGATGGTGGTACTGCCGAGGGAGGCGCTTGCGAATACGCCGCCCTGCTGGTTCACGGCGACGCCGCCGGACATGCCGGTCACGGTCGTGAAGGGGGAGACCTGCATGGAGAGGCCGGTGGCTTCATCCAGGTCGAGGTTGGTGACGGTGGCTCCGGCGAGGATCCTCACGCTGCCGCCGCGGGACGTCTCGACCACGATCGGCTCCGGTTCTTCTTCGCCGAAGCTCATGGGGTATTCCGTATAGGTGTACGGGACGGCAACGGTCTTGACGCCGTCGACGGCCGCGCCGCGGTTGATGAGCACATTGGTGCCGCTGTAGACCATGTTCGCGGCGTACGAGCGGGATTCGAAGACGGCGTTGCCGTTGACCTGGGTCACGTCATGCGCGAACGAGCCGCTCATGTACTGGAAGGAGACGTCCTTCACGTTCACGTCGGACAGCTGGCCGTTCGACAGGTTGAAGTCGGCTCCGTCGACCGTGCCGGAGACGTAGGTGTCGCGGGCGACCTGGAAGGTCATGTAGGTGTTGTAGTAGTTGTCCAATCCCTCAAGAGACTGTGCGACGAGTCCGGTGACTCTGCCGCCGCTGTTGACTGTCAGGCCGCCGACCGTGGTGACGTCGGCCGAGGAGGACACCAGGCTGCTTTCATAGATCCATTCGCCGGACTCTTCGTCGTAGTGGCTGGAGTACTGCCAGCCGGACCAGGACGAAGTCCAGGTGACGGGCGTGTTCTGGAAGCCGCTCACGATGCCGCCGGAGAAGACGGTCATCCCGCCGCCGCCGGACGTTTTGATGTCGAGCGCCGTGGTGCCGGAGTGGACCGTGGCCCATCTGCCGTCGGTTGCGGGAAAGACCAGGCCGCTGAAGGTGTTGGACGCGAACTCGACGGGGAAGATGTAGGTGGAGGAAATGCTGACGTAGCGGCTGGACGCGGAGTCCCAGCTGGACGTAAAGGTGGTGTTCGAGCCGATGTAGACCGCGCCGCCATTTTCCACGACTCTCGTGGCGCCGCCGTCGGAATAGTAGCCCGATTCGTACCCCGCGCTGAGCCAGCCGCCGGAGTTCACGGTGACCAGGTCCGCGCTGCCGCCGGAGATGGACATGGAGCCGCCGAAATTGACGGTGGCATTGGACGCGACCGCGCCCCTGCCGACGGAAACCATGCCGCCGTTTTCGATCTGAGCATCGTTCAGCGTAGTGGTGCCGCCGGAGACGATCAGCCAGGCGGGGCCGACCGTGGCGCCTTCGATCGTGGCTCCAAACGAGGCGACCACTTGGGCGCGTTCGTAGAACGAACCGGAGATAAGCATGTCGTATGCGATCGTGTTGCTGTTCGCGAGATTCATGCTGCCCTGTCCGTTGACGACCGCGTTGTGGACGGTGCCGCCGAAGACGTTCACACGGCCCCAGGAGTTCACGACGAGGTCGTCGATCCAAGTCGCCTGGAGGTCCGCGGTGCCGCCGTTGTTCACCGTGGTGCCGGTCACGTACGCCACGTCGTAGTCGGCGTGAAGATAGGCGCCGCTGCCGTCCAGCACGGTGTTCCTGCACTGGCCGCCGGACGAGACGTACATCCCGCCGCTGGCGTTGATGATGGTGCTGTCCGCGATGCCGCCGTCCAGCATGACGGTCACATGACCATAGGAGTCGACGGTGGTTTCGGTGATGGTGCCGCCGGACACGTAGATTGGGGTTTCGCTGTTGGCAACGAGGCCGGAACTGACGACGCCGGACGAGATTATGATTTCGGTCATGGATTTGGCTCCTTGTGAAGGTGTTTGAGTCAATAAAAAGTTGAAAACACGACTACTATAGCATTCATTCGCGGAATGTCAACTTGTTTTTCTTTACTTTTAGAGAAAAAAAGAAAAAGTTTCCGGTTTCCGCGAAACTGTCGTTAAAAGTTTATGCCGCATGCCCGTTTCAAATAATCCGCAAGCCGGACCGGGCAGTTTTTCCCCGCGAAAACGCGGACAAAAAAAGACCGCCGGATTTGTTGTCCGGCGATCTGAAACATGCTGATCTATGTCAGCCGGATGCGCTCACTCTACGGGGGTGATCCTGTAGAGGCCCGCGGCGTGGCATTTCAGCACCTTGGAGAAGGAGTCGTCGAAGGTGCCGAGGTCCTTCTGCGCCCAGAGGTCGCGGACGCGTGCGCGCTTGCCGATGCCGAGGTCGGAGAAGTTCACGGTAACTTCGCCCTCTTCCTTCGCCTCCGCGCCGAACGCCTCGTCGGTGAGGACGAGGAACTCGACCGTGCCGCCCCGGTTCTCCGCGTCGTCGGCGAGGACGCCGCGCGCGGTGACGGTGTTGTAGCCTTCGGGGCGGTCGTAGATGATGACGGAGACGGCGTGCGTGCCGATGCCGTCGATGCGGCGTCCGTCGGAGGTCAGTCCGACGCGTGTGGCGCCCCAGCCCTGCTGGGCGCTCTTCCACTTCAGCTCGGTGAGCTTTTTGGAGCCTGCGGGACCGGAGATGACGGGTTCCAGCCAGGCGGCGTGGTCCCAGTTGTTGGTGTCGCCGCCGTCGGTGACCGCGAGCGCGAACGCCTTGGAGCCGCTGATGTCCGCCTTTACCTGTGCTTCGCGTTCGCCGTCGCCGCCGATGCGGATGCTGCGGTATTTCGCCTTCAGGAAGTCGACCTCGCGGCTGCCGGGCGTGGAGGCGTTGAAGAGCGCAACGTACTTGTCCTTGCTGCCGGGGATGTCGGCGGCCCAGACGATGAGGTCGCCCTTGTTCGATATCTGGCGGTTGTTCGTGCTGTGCTGGTTGACGGCGAGGACCTCCTTGTTCGTGAGGAGTTTCACGGTCCATTCGTCGTTGTCGAACTTGGTCATGTCCGCGCCGAGCATGAGCGGGGAGCGGGCGATGCACCAGAGGGACATGCAGGTGACCTGTTCGTCATGCGTGAACCGGGTGGGACGGCGGAATTCGATGATGCCGAACGGGAGCATGTCGGCGTCTGGGTACGCGCCCTCGATGCGGTACGGAGTCCACTTGTCAAGCCTGCCGAACATGCCGTAGAGGGGATCCCAGCGGTCCCAGAAGTCGTCGGAGACGCGCCACATGTTGGCGAAGCGGTTCACGTGCGCGCCCTTCGCGACGGGGGTGTCGCCGGGGGAGAGGCTGAAGACGATCGGGCGTCCGGTCTTGTCGATCGCCTTGCGCATCGCCTCGATCTCGAGCTGCTGGACGCGGTCGTAGGGACGGGAGATGTCGTCGACCTTGATGAAGTCGATGCCCCAGGAGGCGTAGAGCTCGAAGACGGAGTCGTAGTATTCCTGCGCGCCGGGCTTGTTCATGTCGACGCCGTACATGTCCGGGTTCCACGCGCAGGTGCTGCGGGTGTTCGCGATGTCCTGGGCTCGGTAGCTGGTGCCCTTGACCGGGGTGTTCTGCCGGACCGCCTGCTTCGGGATGCCGCGCATGAGGTGGATGCCGAACTTGAGGCCCTTCGCGTGGACGTAGTCGGCGAGCGGCTTGAAGCCCTTGCCGTCGACGGAGGACGGGAACTTGTTGGGGGCGGGGAGCAGGCGTCCGAACTCGTCCATGGAGAGGACGGCGTCGCGTCTGTAGCCGTGTCCCTGGGAACCGCCCTCGTACCACTGGATGTCGACCACGAAGTATTCCCAGCCGGCGTCCTTCAGGTATTTTTCCTGCGCGTCGGCCTGGGCGCGGGCGATCTCGTCGGTGATGGTGGTGCCGAAGCAGTCCCAGCTGTTCCAGCCCATCGGCGGGGATTTGGCCCAGTCGTGGAAATCGGCGGATGCCGCGGCGGCCGTGGCAAAAATCGCACTGGCGCAAAGTGTTTTCATCATGGTGGTCATAACTTGCCTTTCTGTGTTGCTGTAAGGTGGTAAAGACTGTTTTTATAGTCTAATATACACGCTTTTTCGAGAAAGCAAATCCATTTCTGAAAAAAAGAATATACTTTTTGTGCAAAAAAGCCCCGCCGGCGAACCGACGGAGCTGTAATTAACGTTCTGTAACGCTGTGTGTGAGGATCAAAGGTGTTCGGCGGCGGCCGCGGCGAGCGGACTGCGTTCGCTTTTCCGCAGCGTGATGTGTCCGTGGAGGTCGATGCCCTTGAGATGCTCGACGAGGTAGGAGAGGCCGTTGCTGGAGGCGTCCAGATAGGGATTGTCGATCTGGGCGGGGTCGCCGGTGAGGATCATCTTGGAGCCCATTCCGGCGCGGCTGACGATGGTCTTGACCTCGTGCGGCGTCAGGTTCTGCGCCTCGTCCACGATGATGAACTGGCGCGGGATGCTGCGTCCGCGGATGTAGGTGAGGGCTTCGAGCTCAAGCTGATGGTTGCGGCGCATGTCGTCGAGGCGGCGGCGCACGGTCTGCTGGTCCTTCTTGCCGCCGTTCTGCAGGAGGAATTCGAGGTTGTCGTAGATGGGCTGCATCCAGACGGAGAGCTTTTCGTCCTTGCCGCCGGGCATGTAGCCGATGTCCTTGCCCATCGGCACGATCGGACGGCTCACGAGGATGCGTTCGTACAGGTTGTTGTTGATCGCCTGTTCGACGGCGGCGGCGAGCGCGAGGAGGGTCTTGCCGCTGCCCGCCTGACCGACCAGCGAGACGACCTGAATGTCGGGATCGGTGAGCAGGATCAGCGCCATGCGCTGTTCGAGGCTGCGCGGCGTGATGCCGCCGACGTGTTCGCCCGCGCCTTCGGGGAGGACCTCGATGCGGCCGTGGCGGCACCAGCCGACGGTGGTGTGGTGCTCGTTCGCCTTGTCCGCGAAGATCACGAATTGGTTCGGGTAGACCGTGAGGTCCTTCGGGATCTCGATGAAGCCGTCGCGGTGGAACTGCGTCATGAGGTCGGCGTCGGACGGGAGCGTGAGCACACCGGAGTAGAGTTCGTCGCTGTTGACCTGCTCGCACTCGAAATCCTCCACGGGGATGCCCAGCGCGTCGGCTTTCAGGCGCAGGTTCAGGTCCTTGGTGATGAAGATCACGGGCTGCTTTTTCTGGTCCATGAGCATCTTCGCCACGTTCAGGATGCGGTTGTCCGGCACCTTCATGTCCGAGCTGCCGGAGAGGTGCCCCTCGCTGATCATGACGCGGAGGCTGCCGCACTTGTCGGGATCCGAAGAATTGTCGAGCGGAACGCCCTCCGCGAGCGAGCCTTTCTGCCGGAGCGCGTCGATCTGGCGGATCGCCTGACGGGTGTTGCGGCCGAGTTCATCCTGATTGCGTTTGAACTTGTCCAGCTCCTCGATCACGGTCATGGGGATGACGACTTCGTTGTCCTCAAACGAGTTCAGCGCCTGGGCGCTGTGGAGGATGACATTCGTATCGAGCACGTACGTTTTTTTCATTCGCGGGGATCCTTTCTGTTGAACGGGGACTGTAAAAGATTTGTTTCAACATACTGTTTCCCCGAATCGAAGAAAAGTCAAGCCGGAATGCGAAAAAAAATGCGAAAAAAATGTGAAGCCGGGAACGGAGAAAGGCTTTTCTTCGTCGATTCATTCCTTTCCGCTCTTGCCGGGATTATCAAAAAAGCCTGAAAAAAAGATGGAATCCCGCCTTGATTTTTCTGTCTTTCCGTGTTATTGTATCGCTAAATAATAAACAATGGTTCCCGCATACGGGCGACCAAAACGAAGGAGATTCTTCATGAGCAGCGAAAAAGAATACGGCAACTACGATGCACCATGGACCAGGACATTCGACCTCGCTTTCCTTTTCATGTGGCTGTATGCGCTCATCGGTCTGAGCCTGTATACCTACTGGTACGACAGCAACGGCATCATCGACCGCGATTTCTTCGCGTTCGGGCTGACCAAGATCATCATCGTCGGGGCGGTCTCGCTGGTCGGCGGTCTCATCTGCCGGAAATTCTGCGCCACGGATGAAAAAGGGTACATCGTCTACACGCGCCCGACCAAGTTCAAGGTCAACTACACGCGCAAGCTCCAGCATTTCGCTGCCTACCTCGCCCCGCTGATCAATCCCTTCGGCAAGCACGAAGGCCTGCTGCCGCACCTGTGGGAAACGCTTTTCGTGATGCTGACCTTCCTGCTGCTCATCAAGCCGCTGCGCGAGAACTGCCGGTTCTTCATGCTCCAGTTCAACTCCATGGACCGCCCCGAGGACCGTCCGCACACGCTGAAATGGATCATCCTCGGCAACCTGCTCCCCGGCCTTCTGCTGAGCGTCATCTTCCAGAACCTTTTCGAGAATACCCTGCACGAGCCGTACCTGGTCATGATCATCGTGCTGGCGGTGAGCATCGGCGACGGTCTCGCCGAGCCCATCGGAAAGTATTTCGGCAAGCACAAGTACACGGTCCCGGCCTGGAATTTCAAACGCAGCTACACGCGTTCCTACGAGGGCAGCGCGTGCGTGTTCTTCACCACGCTGATCGCGATCTTCATCTTCCACGGCGAATTCGACACAGCGCGCCAGTTCATCGCCGCGCTGGTCATCCTCCCGCCGCTCATGACGTTCGCCGAAGCCTTCGCGCCGCATTCCATGGACACGCCGCTGATGATGCTTTCCGGCTATACCGTCCTCGCCGGCATCTGCTGCTGGGGCTGGTTCTGATCTCAAACTCTCTGCAAAACTTTACAGAAAAAACAGGAGCCGGATGCAGGTTTGTATCCGGCTCCCGGTGTCTTTGCACGTATTGAATCGCCCTGTCTGTCCCGTCAGGCGAAAAGCTCCGCGAATTTCCGGCAGATGCGGCCGGGTGTGACCTCGTTTTCCGCGCGGTCGCAATGCACCTCCGACTGCACGGAGACGAGCCGCGGACAGGCGGCGAGCTTCGCGAGAATGGCATGCCAGTCGACCGTGCCGGACCCGGGCAGGGCATGGGCGTCGCGATAGCCGTCGTTGTCGTGCAGATGCGCGGTCACGACGTGCGGCGCGAGCCTGCCGAGCGCGTCCGGATATTCGACCACATGCCCGTCCCAGATCTCCTTCATGACGGCGCAGTAAAGGGCCTGGCGTTTGCCGGGCGCGGGCGCCATGACGTTCGCGTGTCCGGCGTCGTAGCAGCAGCCGAGCGCGGGCGAGTTGAAGTGTTCCAGCAGGAACAGCACCTCGTCGGGCGTGTTCGGCGGCTCGAAGCTGTTTTCCACGGCGATCGCGACGCCGAGCTTTTCGGCGTGGGGGACGAGTTCGTCGAGCGTGCGGAGTGCGGCCTCGCGGAGTTTCGGGATCGGCATGCGGAAGCGGTTGTACTGGCCCGCGCCGATGTGGATCGTGTACGTGCGGCATCCGGTCTCCGCGGCGTAGCAGAGCGCGCGTTTGTGCCCCTCGATCATCGGGCCGCGCCGCCCCTCGAACACACACGAGAGGTCCCAGTGCGGACCGTTCGGCGCGTGCACCTCGAAGAGCTTCATGTCGGCATCGCGGACCATCTCCAGCAGGTCGAGGTAGAAAACATGGTCCTCGAGGATGCGTTCCATCCATTCCTGCACGATCACGAGGCGGTCCGCGCCATTGTCGCGGAAGTCGGCCATGACGGACCGGTAGAGTTCGCGGGAGAGAAACCGCCAGGGATAGAAGAAGGAAACGGGATGACCGGAGAACTGCATGGGATGAGGTCGTTTATGATTTGTTATTCGGGGCAGGGGGCTGAGATGAAAACGGGGCGCCCGCTGTTGATCAGGCGCCCCGGTATGATCCGAAAGGAACGGATTATTTCCGTTTCGCCTTCTTGGCGGCCTTGGCGGCCAGCTCGGACTTGATGGCGGCCTGCGCGGCTGCAAGGCGTGCGATGGGCACGCGGTAGGCGCTGCAGGAGACGTAGGAGAGACCGACTTCGTGGCAGAATTCCACGGACTTCGGTTCGCCGCCCTGTTCGCCGCAGATGCCGGCCTTCAGGTTCTTGCGCGTGGCGCGTCCGGCCTCGACAGCGTGGCGGATCATCCAGCCGACGCCGTCGCGGTCGATGGTCTGGAAGGGATCGGCGGGGATGATGTCCTTGTCGAGGTATTCGCCGATGAAGCTGCCGATGTCGTCGCGGGAGAACCCGAACGTCATCTGGGTGAGGTCGTTGGTGCCGAAGGAGAAGAATTCGGCTTCCTCGGCCATCTTGCCGGCGAGGATGGCGGCGCGCGGGATCTCGATCATGGTGCCTACCATGTAGTCGAACTTCTTGATCTTGTTCTTCTTCGCGACTTCCGCGGCGACCTGTTCGATGACCTTCTTCTGGTCCTTGAGCTCGTTCGGGTCGCAGGTCACGGGGATCATCATCTCGACGTGGCAGGGCTTCTTGTCCTTGATCATGATCTCGGAGGCGGCCTCGAAGATGGCGCGCGCCTGCATGGCGGTGATCTCGGGATAGGTGACGCCGAGGCGGACGCCGCGGTGACCCATCATCGGGTTGCTTTCCTTCAGGGCGTCGGCGCGCTTCAGGAATTCCGCGTGGGAGATGCCGATGGACTTGGCGAGCTCAAGCTGCTGTTCCTTGGTGTGGGGCACGAACTCGTGCAGCGGCGGATCGAGGAAGCGAACGGTCACCGGGAGGCCTTCCATCGCCTTCATGGTGGCGAGGACGTCCTTCTTGACGTAGGGGAAGAGCTCGTTGAGCGCCTTGACGCGTTCTTCGGGCGTGCTGCTGAGGATCATCTTGCGGAGTGCGAAGAGCGGCTTTTCGTTGCCGCCGTAGAACATATGCTCGGTGCGGAAGAGTCCGATGCCCTCGGCGCCGAATGCGCGCGCCTTGGCGGCGTCTTCGGCGGTGTCGGCATTGGCGCGGACGCCGAGCTTTTTGAACTTATCGACGAGCTTCATGAACTTCTTGAGCTGTTCGTTCTCGCTGGAGTCGACAGTCTTCAGCGCGCCGGCGTACACATAGCCGCGGGTGCCGTTCAAACTGAGCATGTCGCCTTCCTTGAAGGTCTGCTTGCCGATCTTGAGGGTCTTCTTGACCTCGTCGACCTGGATATCGGCGGCGCCGACGATGCAGCACTTGCCCCAGCCGCGGCAGACGAGCGCCGCGTGGCTGGTCATGCCGCCGCGGGCGGTGAGGATGCCGGTGGCGGCGCGCATGCCGTCGACGTCTTCCGGATTGGTCTCTTCACGGACCATGATGCAGGCGAGTTTCTTCTTGTGGCACGCCATGGCGTCTTCGGAGTTGAAGACGATGCGTCCGACCGCGCCGCCGGGGCCGGCGGGGAGGCCCTTCACGATGACCTTGGCGGCCTTTTCGGCCTTCTGGTCAAGGATCGGGTGGAGGAGTTCGTCGAGCTGGGACGGAGCGACGCGCATGACGGCGGTCTTCTCGTCGATGAGCTTTTCCTTGAGCATGTCCATCGCCATATTCAGGGCGGCGGTGCCGGTGCGCTTGCCGACGCGGCACTGGAGCATGAAGAGCTGCTTGTCCTGGATGGTGAACTCGATGTCGAGCATGTCGTGGTAGTGGTGCTCGAGCTTGTTGCGGATGCCGACGAGTTCCTCGTAGGTCTTCGGGAGCATCTCCTGCATGGAGGTCAGATGCTTGTTCTGCTCGTTCTTGGTCTCGTCGTTCAGCGGGAACGGGGTGCGGGTTCCGGCGACGACGTCTTCGCCCTGGGCGTTGATGAGCCATTCGCCGTAGAACTTGTTGTCGCCGGTGGCGGGGTCGCGGGTGAACGCGACGCCGGTGGCGGAGGTGTCGCCCATGTTGCCGAAGACCATGCTCTGGACGTTGACGGCGGTGCCCCAGTCGTCCGGAATGCCCTCAATGCGGCGGTAGGAGACGGCCTTCTTGCCGTTCCAGCTCTTGAAGACGGCGCCGATCGCGCCCTGGAGCTGAAGCATGGGATCATCGGGGAATTCGCGCTTGAGGACTTTTTTGATGCGGACTTTGAAGTCCTTGCAGAGTTTCTTCAGGTCGGCGACGGAGAGGTCGGTGTCGCTCTTGTATCCCTTCGCCTTCTTCAGGTCGTCGAGCATGGCATCGAGCTGTTTGCGGATGGCGCAGCCCTCGGCGGGCTCAATGCCCTCGGCCTTTTCCATGACGACGTCGGAGTACATCATGATGAGGCGGCGGTAGGCGTCGTAGACGAAACGTTCATTTCCGCCGGTGCGTTTCACGAGGCCGGGGATCGTGCTGGTGGCGAGGCCGACGTTCAGGACGGTCTCCATCATGCCGGGCATGGACTTGCGGGCGCCGGAACGGCAGGAGACGAGCAGCGGATTGTCCTTGTCGCCGTACTTCATCTTCATGACTTTTTCGACCTGTGCGAGAGCAGTCTTGACCTGGGCGTCGAGGCCGGCGGGATTCTTCTGGCCGTTCGCGAAATAATCGACGCAGCATTCGGTTGTGATGGTGAATCCGGCGGGAACGGGGAGACCGAGTTTGGCCATTTCGGCGAGGTTGGCGCCTTTGCCGCCGAGCAGTTCATTCATGGAAGCGTCGCCGTCGCTCATGCCTTTTCCGAACAGGTAGACGTACTTTTTCGCGGAAGATTTCTTCATGCGAAATCCTTTCTAGCAGTTGTTTTGCGTTTTTTCTAGCGTGTTTTTTATGTCGATTGTGGAGATTAACCATTTAATATACAGGTTTTTCCTAAAAAATCAAGCAATTTCTTTATAGAAAGTAAAAGAAAGCGCCGGAGAAACCGTTTTTTGTCTTTATCCGGAGCTTTTCCGCCGCGTCCGCGTCCCGCTCACAGGAAGCAGATGCGCGTGATGCACTGGTCGAAGTTTTCCTGGCCGCTGAGAATGTCGATCTCGATGCGGAGGAAGAGGAACGGGAGGTCGCGGCGGTCGAGGCGCGGCATGCGTACGGCGTCCTTTTCCGTGGTCAGGATGTACTCGGCGCCGGCGGCCTTGGCGCTGTTCACGAAGTCGATCATCTCCTGCTGGCTGTAGCGGTGATGATCGGCGAAATGGCGTTCGAGCACGATCTCGCCGCCGTGCTGGGTCAGGAAGGCGTTGAAGCTGGCGGGGTTCGCGATGGCGGAGAGCGAGGCGATCCTCAGCCCTTTGAGCATGGAGAGCGGGAACCGGACGCCGCGGTCGAACACGTCCTCCAGGTATTTCGGGCGGTGGCAGCACTCGATGATCTCGGCGCGGCGGTTGTGGCGGCGCATGAAGTCCTTCAGGTGGCGCAGGCGCGGCGAGGCATCGGATTTCGTGAGGAAGATGTAATCGGCGCGGCGGATGTTCTTGATGGGCTCGCGGAGCAGGCCGCGCGGGAGGACGTGGTGGTTGCCGAACGGGCAGGTGGAGTCGACGAGCAGGATGTTCAGGTGGGGGCGCAGGCCGAGGTACTGGAATCCGTCGTCGAGGATGAGCGTGTCGGTGTGGTATTCCTCGATGGCGTAGAGGCCGGATTTCACGCGGTCCTTGTCGACCAGCACGACCACGTCCTTCAGGTTCGTCGCGAGCATGTACGGCTCGTCGCCGGCGGAGAGCGAGTTCAGGAGCAGGTCTTTGCCATTGGAGACGACGCGCGGCGGGATGACCATGCGGCGCGAGGTGAATTTGCCGCGGAGTTTTTCCAGGAACGAGCGGTTGTCGCGGCTTCGGTATCCGCGGCTCAGGACGGCGACGCGGCGCCCCTTCCGGCTCAGCGTCTTGGCGAAGATCTCGACGACCGGCGTCTTGCCCGTGCCGCCGCACGTGAGGTTGCCGATGCTGACCACGAGGCAGCCGATGGAGTGGTTGCGGATCACGCGGTTTTCATAGAGCCAGAGGCGGAATTGTACGGCGCGGCGATAGAACCGCGACGCCATGAACAGAAACCCGTAGGTGACGCGGTCGAACGAGCTGCGCCGTTTCTCCTGGATGATCTCAATGAAATACTGCTCCAGGTTTTCTCCGATTTCGTGAAACGTCATATTCCGAGTCCGGGATCGTCCTGTTCGTCCGGTTTTTCTTCAACGATGGGATTGATCGCCTTGCTCTGCAGCAATTGGAAAAACTCCAGGTCGGCGGGATACTCCTGCGACAGGAACATGGTCAGGCGGACGTTGTGTTCGCGGGCGAACGCGCGGATCCTGTCGATGAATTCGTTGGAAATATTGACCGTGGTGAGGACGATGGTGTCGAAGGGGGTCTTCTTGTACAGCTTTTCCAGGTCGTCGCTGGTGCCGAGCACCTGGAATCCGTAGACGTTCAGTTTCTGGAGCGAGGGATCCTCGTCCACGATGCCGAGGATGTGGAACGGGCAGGAGAGGTGGCGGCTGCTGTACAGGTTGTTGATGTACATGCGGCAGCCCAGTCCGCCTCCGTAGATGACAGTGTTGTGCTTGCTGGCCTCCGGCGAATTTTTCAGGTAGTAGGACCGGATGGCGAAGGATTCGAAGAAGTGGAGCAGGAAGCGTTCCGCGATGATGGCGGCGAACGAGAATGAGGTCTGAAGCAGGAAAAGGATCAGGGTCGTGCGCTTCATGTTGCTGGCAAGGATCCATCCTTTCATGGCGCAGATATTCAGCAGAATGAAGGAAATGCATGCAGCCAGGAAAAGAAGTTTCATCAGGGTGTAATAGCGTTCGATTCCGGCACGGAGCCAATAGGTGCGGTAGATGCCGGACAGAATCAGGACCAGGAAGTACGGTACGACCATGATCAGGAAAAGATAAACATTATAGAAGCTCTGAATCTTATTTGACATGAACGCATAGATCAGGAAGAACGACACCGTCACCATAAGGAAGTCGATCAGGGGATGCGCGGCGGTGAGGATAAAGGATTTCCGCGGGAAGCGGACGCCCTGCGTCACCACGCTCATGGATGCGAGAAGTTCGATGTTCGCGAGGCGGAGGGTGAAAAACACGCCGATGATGACCAGCAGGAATGCCAGCGCAGGCATCCGCTGTCCGATGAATGTCAGGGCGATCGCCCCGAGCGAGAAGACGACGGAGATCGCATACATCAGCAGGACGGCGCGGCTGGTCTTGTTGTGGGACTCGCGGAGGAGGCGGTGGTGCAGATGGTCTTGGTCGGCGTCCATCACGCCGTTTTCATTCTTCAGGACGGTTTTCAGCTCGATCCGTCCGGTCGAATCGATGCCGTGTTCCAGCTCGGTCACGGCTTCGACATCGTCGAGGTTTTCCTTCAGCATGTGCACGCCGAAGCGCCTCACGCTGCGCCGCCAGATGGCGAGGATCACGTCGAAGATCGGCACGCCGATTGCGACCAGCGGCACCAGCAGGGCGGCGACCGTGACGGCGGGGCGCGAACACTGGTCCATGCTCGTTATGGCGAAGAAGAGACCGAGGAACATGCTGCCCGTGTCGCCCATGAAGATGCGCGCAGGGGAGAAGTTGAACACCAGGAACCCGAGGCAGGCTCCGCAGAATGTGAAGAGCAGGATCACCATCGGAAGATTTCCGCCGGTGAGCATGGTCCACGCGGCAATGCAGATGGAGGAAATGGATGCCAGTCCGGCTGCGAGCCCGTCCAGTCCGTCAATCAGATTGAATGCGTTCACGATGCCGATCGTCCAGCAGACGGTCACGATCAGCGCGAGATAGGGGGGGAGCGTACAGTCGAAAACCGTCCGGATGCCTCCGCCCAGGAAATACAGCGTAACGCCCGCCACGATCTGAAGCAGGAGCTTGATCACGCTCGGCATGTCGAAGCGGTCGTCGTACAGTCCGGTGAAGAAGAGGATGACGGACGCGCCGCCCAGGGCGATCAGGAACTTGCCGACGTTCTGGTCCGCGAGTTTCGTGAAGTCTCCGTCGCAGAGCTTTCCCGCAAAGAGCATGATGGAGAACCAGAACGCGATGATGAAACCGATGCCGCCCGCGCGCGGAACAGGTCTCTTGTGGATATGTCTGCCCTTCGGCATGTCCATGTACCCCAGATGCGGCAGGACCGTGATGCACACCCGGGTCAGGATCAGGGAGACGGCGAACGCCGCCAGCGGATAAATGATATTGGCTAACAAATATTTCAGTGTTCCCATAACACGGACATTTCCTATGCTGCGAAAGTGTATTTGCCGACGTGTGTTCCTGAACGGCCGTTCGCTGAAACGGCGTTTCCGGCCGACGGGCGAGTCCGGTTCTTTTGTCCCGTTCGGGAGATGAGCCGTGCCGGACGGAGGAACCGCAATCGGAATAATATAATACTTCTTTCTTCCATTTTCAAGGCGATACTTGATTTTTGCGATAACGAGTGTTATATTATTTGAAATTTCAATCCAGC
The DNA here is from genome assembly GCA_900320095.1 of uncultured Lentisphaerota bacterium. GTDB lineage: Bacteria > Verrucomicrobiota > Lentisphaeria > Victivallales > UBA1829 > UBA1732. The sequence continues at coordinate 29,521 of ONQZ01000015.1, read as the reverse complement.
TGAAGGTCCTATATGAGATTTGCATCCGGTATCGTTTCGCTTCTGCTGTCGTGTGTCCTGGTCGCGGTCTTCTCCGCGTGCGACGGCTCAACCGAAGGCCCTCACAAGATCGGCCGTCTCGACGTCATCTACGGCACCGATCAAAGCACCGTTCCCGGGGAGGAATTCGAGCGCGATATTCGCGTGGAAGTGCGCGGCGTGACCGACGACGATTCCTCCGGCTCGGGCAAACAGCGCCTGCTTGCCGGGGAGCCGGTGAAATTCGAAGCCGCCGAAGGGTCCGACCTGGAGATCACGCAGATCTCAGAGGAGACCGACGTCGTGGGCGTGGTCCGCGCGAAGGTCAAAGCCGGCCATAAAGTCGGCGACAACTACGTCAAGATCACGCCGCTGAACGATCCCGACAAGTCCGTCCTCGTCCGCATGACCGTCGGCGCGAAGATCGAAAACGCCGAACGGCAGGGCATGACGAACGAGGTCATGGGCGAACCGCTCGTGATCAAGGTCGTCGACGCGGACGGCAATCCCGTCGAGAACGCCCCGGTATATTTCAGCGTCAAGTCCGCGCCGCGCAGCAAATCCCAGCCGAAAGTCCTTACGCCCGAGGTCCGGACCGACAAGAACGGCCTGGCGCAGACGTTCGTCCGGCTCGGCGGCGAGACCGGCGAATACCATTTCTCGATCGAGGTCGCGGACCCGGCGCACGGCATCTACATCCGCGCGCTCGACGCCCGCATGCTCGGCATCGACATGTTCTCCGTCTGCATGAGCATGGTCGGCGGCATCGCGTTCCTGATCTTCGGCATGCTCCGCCTGAGCCGCGGCCTCCAGAACATCGCGGGCGAGAAGATGCAGCAGGTGCTCCAGTTCTTCTCGAAAAACTCGATCCTGGGCGTGATCGCCGGCGCGTTCGTCACCGCGGTCATCCAGTCCAGCGCCGCCACGACCATCATGGTGCTCGGCTTCATCAACGCGGGGTTGCTGAACCTGGTCCAGGCGATCGGCATCATCTTCGGCGCGAACATCGGCACGACCATGACCGCGCAGCTGATCTCGTTCAACCTGAGCGGCCTCGCGCTGCCCGCCGTTGCGCTCGGATTCGTCCTGATGACGTTCACGAAAAAACGCAACCTGCAGGGCTGGGGCAACGCCATCTTCGGGTTCGGCATGCTCTTCTTCGGCATGAGCATGATGAGTACGCAGATGAGCATCCTCGGCACGTTCCCGTCGTTCCTCCACCTCTTCTCCCTGATTGACTGCGCGCCGAAAACGCCCGACGGATTCATGCCGCTGCTGCCGATCCTCGGCGCGATCGGGATCGGCATGGTCGCGGTGTTCCTCGTCAGCGCCAGCGCGGCGGTCATCGGCATCATCCTCGCGCTCTCCGCCGCCGGACTCGTCAACTTCTACACCGCTGTCCCGCTCCTGATCGGCACGAACATCGGCACCACGATCAACGCCTGCCTCGCCTCGATCACCGCCAACCGCGTGGCGAAACAGGCCGCGCTCGCGCACTTCCTCTTCAACTTCTTCGGCGCGGTCCTGATGGTCGTGCTGCTGTACATCCCCGTCGGCGCGGGGAGGACGCCGTTCTTCCTGTACATCGTGAACGCCATCACGCCGGGCGACGCGTTCGCCGCCGTGCCGCAGAACCTGGAACGCCACATCGCCATGGCGCACACGATCTTCAACGTTCTCACGGTTCTCGCCATCATGCCCATGCTGAAGCCGTTCGCGCACCTCTGCGAAACGCTCATCCCTGGCGACAGGACCAAGCCGGTCAGCACGCGCACGCTGGAACCTCTGCTCCTCCGTACGCCCGCCATGGCTATCGAACAGTCCATCATCGAGATCCGCAGGATGGTCGAACTCTCCTGGAGCATGATCGACCGCGCGGTCAATCATCATTTCCGCGCCGCGCACGTCGACGAGACCGAGTTCGAACAGCTGGAGGCCGACGAGCAGCAGGTCGACAAGATGCAGTCCGACATCACGAACTACCTTGTCCAGATCACGCGCCAGCACCTCTCCAATCCGCAGTCCAACCTGATCCCGCTGCTCATGCACTGCACCAACGACGCCGAACGCATCGCCGACCACACCGCCAACATCATGCGCCTCACGAAACGCCTCTCCAAGGTCGACACCAAGCTTTCCGACGTCGCGCAGGATAACCTCAATTCCCTGTGGGAGCTCCTTTCCTCGCAGGCGGAAAACGTCAAGCTCGCGCTTTCGCACAAGCACGAGGAAAACGAGGCCGGAATCCGTTCGGCGATCGAGGGCGAACGCAAGCTGAACAAGCTCGCGCACAAGTACGAAAAGAACATCAAGGCGATGATGGCCGAGCAGGCCCGCGAACAGCAGCAGGAGGCCGCACACGTCGCCAGTGATGCAGAGGCCAACGAACGCGAGATCAACGAGCTCGCCAAGCAGTACGAACAGGTCCACGTGGAACGCCGCAACAAGGGCGAATGCGCCGTCGACGCCAGCGTGATCTTCATCGAAATGCTCTGGGAGCTTGAACGGATCGGCGACCACCTCGTCAATATCGCCCAGCGCGCCCCCGAAATGCGGAAGTTCTATATCAATATCTAAGATATGGGGATGGTTTCGGGATGAGTGCCGGTCAGTGGTTCAAGAAGAAATGGCGGAAGTTCTACCTGAAGATCGTCCGCGAGAAAGCTTCGCCCGAGTACATCGCGCGCGGCTGGAGCATCGGCATGTTCTTCGGCTGCCTCATTCCCATCGGCGGCCAGCTCATCTGCTCCATCCCGGCGGCGTTCCTGCTGAAGGGAAGCAAGATCGGCGCTGTCCTCGGCACGTTCATCACGAACCAGATCACCGTGTTCTTCATCTACCCCGTGCAGTGCTACGCCGGGGCGAAGCTGATCGGACTAGACCTATCCTACGGAGACATCAAGGAAAAACTCAAGGAGATCATCGATGCGTCGGACTTTTCCGAGTTCGTTTCCGCGACGAAAAGCCTTGCCGGAGACCTGACGATCGCTTTCTTCGTCGGCGGCGCGATCATGGCGGTGGTCCTCACCCCGATCACGTATTATGCCGTGAAGAAGATGGTCATCGGCTACCGGATCCAGGTCGAAAAACGCCGCAGGAAGCGCCTCGCGAACCTGAGGGCGCGCGTTCAGGCGAAGCACGGCCGCGAAGCGGAAAACGCCTGATTTCCCCTGAAAAAACGCGGAAAATCGGAAAAAAACATGTTTCCCGCTTGAAAAATCCGTTCGGCATGCTATTTTAAATACATACTTTTTTTCCGAGGTGCGTCCCTATCGTCTAGAGGCCTAGGACACCAGGTTTTCATCCTGGTAACACGGGTTCGAATCCCGTTGGGGATGCCATTTTTGTATCCGGATGCCTTGTCCTGGAGAGTGCCGTGAAATACTTTGACGTCCATTGCCATGTGTTCCCCGACAGCGTCGCGCCGAAAGTCGTCGCGTCCCTCGAGTCGTACTATCACGAGCCGTGGCGCAGAAAAGGCACGGTCGCCGACCTCCACGAATCCCTCGAGGACGCCCATATCGACAAGGCGGTGTTCCTCGCATCTGCCACGCGTCCCGACCAGGTCCAGAACCTCAACAACTACCTCGCGTCCCTGCTCAGCCCGAAGGTCATCTGCCTCGGTTCGCTCCATCCCGACTACGCGGACTGCAAAGGCGAGCTCGCGCGCATGAAGGAGATCGGGCTCACCGGCCTGAAATTCCACCCCGATTTCCAGAAGCTCTACATCGACGAACCGAGGATGATGCGCCTGTACGAGCTGATCCCGCCGGACATGCCCATCCTGTTCCACGTCGGCGATGTCCGCAGCGACTATTCCTCCCCGAAACGCCTCGCGAACGTGCTGGACCGTTTCCCGCACCTCAAAAACATCATTGCGGCGCACATGGGCGGCTACAGCGTCTGGGACGAATCATGGAAGCACCTCGTCGGGCGCGACGTCTGGTTCGACACTTCCAGCACGTTCTTCCGCCTGCCGCCGCACGAGGTCACGCGCATGATCCTCGCGCACGGCGTCGACCGCGTCCTTTGGGCGACGGACTATCCCGCGCTGTCCCACCGCGACGGCATCGCCGAGGCGCGCACGCTGGACCTCACGGAAGCCCAGTTCGAGCAGATCTTCTACAAGAACGCGGAACGCCTGTTCGGGGTGACGCTCTGAGGCAGGGCAGGGGGGATTCGGCATGGAGATGGAGATCCGGACGCTGTCAAGAGGCAGACGCCTTCTGCTGCTCTACTGCTCGTTTTTCCGCATCACCGCGCTCGTGGTCGGCGGCGGCCTCGCCATGCTGCCCGTCATCGAGGAGATCTTCGTCGTCAAGCGCAAACTCCTGACGCGCGAGGAGCTGCTGGATATGACCGCGCTCACGCAGACGGTCCCCGGCATCATCGCGATCAATTCCGCCGTGTACATCGGCATGAAGGTCGCGGGCGTGCCCGGCGCGATCGCCGCCGCCGCGGGAGCCGTCACGCCGCCCTTCACGGTCATCCTCGTCATCGCCTCGCTCTTCCCTCACCTCGACCCGAAAAACCGTTATCTGCTCGGCGTGTTTGCCGGGATCCGCGCCGCCGTGACGGGCATGATCCTCGTCACCGGATGCCGGATGTTCCGCCGGACCGTGAAGAGCCCGCTGGAAATCGCCGTGGTGCTGGTCTTTTTCGTGCTCGCGATCATGAAGGTGAGTCCCGCGCTGCTGATCCTCGCCGCCGTGCCGTTCGGCTGGTGCTATGTCTTGTGGCAGACGCGCCGTCTGGCGCGGGCGGAACAGGCGAATGGAGAGTCTTCAAAAGTCTCCGCCGAATCCGCTTCCGAATCCCGCAGGAATGAGGAGGGCGGCAAATGCTGAACCACTGCATCATCCTTTTCTTCCAGTTCTGCAAGTTCTCCGTGCTGTGCTTCGGCGGCGGCTACATGCTGATCCCGCTGCTCACGGCGGAGTACGTCGACCGGGAACAGGTCCTCACGATGAGCGAATTCGGCAACCTGTGCTCCGTGGCGCAGGTCACGCCGGGCCCGGTCGGCCTGAACACCGCGACCTACGTCGGGTACGTGAACGAAGGCTTCTTCGGGGCGCTCGCCGCCTCGCTGGGGCTGATCGTGCCGACGGTCCTGATCGGGTGCTCCGCGGCGGCTGGCATCAACCGCTGGAAGGACACGTTCCTCGTGAAAGGCATGCTGAAGGGGACGCGCCTGGCGGCGGTGGCGCTCATCATGTTCGCCGTGACCATCTTCCTCGGGATGTCGGTCTTCACGCAGACGATCCCGTGGGAGGCGTTCGGCGCGCTGTTCAAGCTCGATTATCCCGTCCTGCCCGAAGGGTTCCGCGTTTCCCCGGCCGGCGTCCTGATCTGCGGCGCGACGATCGCGCTGATGCTGAAGACGAAGGTGCCGACCACGGCGCTTCTGCTCGGCTCGGCCGCCGCGGGCGCGCTCCTGTCCGCATGGTTCTGACGCGGGAACGCGGAAGGAACGCGCAAAAATCGCAAAAAAGGCTGAAAGAAATCGCGAAATTGATTTGAAAAAAGCGGGAAGAGGCTGTATATTAATTGACTTTTATATCGCATTGAGTCACGCGCAGTGCGGTAAGCGAACAAAGCGTGAGCGTCGAACGACGCAGTCGAACCCACTGGTAAAGACAAAGGAAAAACCGTTATGGTAAAGATCAGACTGAAACGAACTGGCGGAAAGAACTGGATCAGCTTCCGTATCGTCGTCTGCGACATCCGTGCGCAGCGCGACGGCCGCATGCTGGAAGAACTCGGCTACTACGATCCCCGCCGCAGCGATGAAAAACTCGACGTCGCCCGCCTCGAATACTGGGTCGGCAACGGCGCGATCATGAGCGAGACCGTGAAGGACATCTACGACCGCGCGAAAGCCGGCAAGTCCAAGCAGTACGGCCAGCCCGATCCCTACACGAAGAAAAAGACGTTCAAGAAGGGCGAGGAGAAGGCGTAAGTCCGACCTTCGCCCGTGCAACACGGGAGAACAGCCGTGTCTATTTTTGGTATTTTCGGCAAACTGTTCGGCGGGAAGGAAGAGGCGGAAGCCAAGCCCTCCGCGCCGGCAGCCAGAACGACCGCTGATCCGTCTTCACAGCAGAACCTCGAAGATTTCGTGCTGTACATCTCGAAGAAGCTCGTGGACTACCCCGACGAAGTGAAGGTCCGCACGGCTTCCGCCGAGAACGGAAGCGTGATCCAGATCACGTGCCGCCCGGGCGACCGGGGCAAGATCATCGGCAAAAGCGGTAAAACGATCATGGCGCTTCGCGCTCTCGTCTCCGGCGCCGCCGGACGCACGAAAGGCCGCGTGAGCGTCGAGGTCCTGGACGATGAGGTCGAGGCGGCAGGAGCCTGACGTGGCGCTGCGAATCGACATTATCACACTGTTTCCCGAGATATTCTTCGGCCCGCTGGCGAGCAGCATCACCGGCAGGGCGATGCGGGAAAACAAGGTCGAAATCCGTGCGGTCGACCTTCGCGATTTTACGCACGACCGGAGAAAGACCGTCGACGACAAACCGTTCGGCGGCGGCCCCGGGATGCTGATGAAAGTTGAACCGCTTTTCGAAGCGGTGAGTTCTTTGAAACAGGACGGGACGAAGGTCATCCTGACCGGACCCGCGGGCGGGCGCTTCACGCAGAAGACAGCCCACGCGCTTTCCGGCGAACAGCACTTGATCTTCATCTGCGGACACTACGAAGGCGTCGATCAGCGCGTCCGCGACCTGCTGGTCGACATGGAGCTGTCCATCGGGGACTACATCCTCACGAACGGCAACCTGGCGGCGATGGTCATGGTCGACGCGATCGTCCGGCTGCTGCCGGGCGTGCTCGGCGACGACGAATCCGCCGTGCAGGAGTCGTTCGAGAACGGCCTGCTTGAGTATCCGCAGTACACCCAGCCCGTCGAATTTCACGGCATGAAGGTCCCGGACGTGCTTCTGTCCGGGGACCATGCCAGAATCGGACAATGGCGCCGCGCCGAATCCATGAACACGACGCTCCTTGTCCGTCCGGACCTGATCAACGACAAAAATTAACATAATGGAGGTAACACCATGAACATCATTGACAAGATCGAAAAGGCGCAGTGCAAGGCTTCTGTGCCTGACTTCAATATCGGGGACACCGTCAAGGTTTCCACCAAGATCATTGAAGGCACCACCGAACGCATCCAGAATTTCACCGGCGTCGTCATCGCCCGCAAGAATTCCGGCATCCGCGAAACGTTTACCGTCCGCCGTTTCCAGAACGGCTACGGCGTTGAACGCGTGTTCCCGATCCACAGCCCGCGCATCGACGCGATCACCGTGGAACGTCACGGCCATGTCCGCCGCGCGAAACTCTACTACCTGCGCGACAAGATCGGCAAAGCCGCCCGCGTCAAAGAGAAAAAGTACTTCGGACCCGCGGCGTCCGCCGAAGCCGCGAAATAATCCTGCTTTTCGCATGGATTATCTTCCCGGTAATTCCGAACTCCTCGTCCACGAACTCAAGTGGGACGGGGAGTTTTCTTTTATCGCCGGGGTCGACGAGGCCGGACGCGGCTGTTGCGCCGGACCGGTCTGCGCCGCCGCGGTCGTCTTCACCGACCGAAGCCGCATCCCCGCCGGAGTCAACGACTCCAAGCAGCTCACGCACAAACAGCGCATGGAGCTGCGCGAGGCGATCCTCGCCGAACCCTCCGCGCTCACGTCCGTCGCCATGGTCGATCAGGACGAGATCGACCGCACGGACATCCTCCGCGCCACCTGGCTCGCCATGCGCCGCGCCGTCCTGGGCCTGCCGCGTCCCGCCGATTTCGTGCTCGTCGACGGCAATCCGGTGCAGGGGCTGCCCGTCCTCTCGGAGAACATCGTGAAGGGCGACGCGAAGTCCGCCAGCATCGCCGCCGCGAGCATCCTCGCCAAGACCTCCCGCGACCTCTTCATGATGGAAGCGGCGAAACAGTATCCCCAGTACAAATTCGAAGTCCACAAGGGCTACTGCACCAAGCTTCACACGGACCTCATCCGCAAATACGGCCCGTGCCCGCTCCACCGCAAGACGTTCGAGCCTGTCCGCTCCATCCTGAACCCGCCCGACACCGTCCAGGGCGAATTCCAGTTCTGAGCTATTCTCGAATCTCTCGAATCTCTCGAATATAGGTCCAATAGGTCCTGTAAGTCCTATTTTTTGTAACTCTTTTCGCTTGCATTTTTTTCCGTCATGGTGTATAGTTCCTATAACCTGACGAATCCTTCCAAGTTTTTGGAATAACCACCGAAAGGGCTGCTCCATGTCATGGAAGACGTTTTTGATGATTGCCGGGGGCATTCTGCTCCTGTTTTTCCTGTCCATTGTCATGGTGAATTGCGATCAAAACCGATGGATGAATACGACGGGCATGTACAGCCGATGCATTGAGAATCTCAAATGTATTGGGATGATTCTCCATGCGGGCTCGGAACGGTACGTCCGGACAGGGGAGGAAAAAATGGAAATCCCGCCCGGCATGACGGTTTTCGATCTGATCCAAGAACAGGACCTCGCCGCGCTTGGGCTGAAAATCGGTTCAAGCTCCGCGGAAGACTGTTTTGCCTGCCCGAAAGACGGACAGGCGTATCAGGTGTTTCCGGTCTTCGCTGCCAAACTTGCGGAGTATTATATATACGAAGCCAAACTTGACTCAGGCGGGACGCCGGAACGGAAAATCGAGGCATTTCCGCTCGTCCTGTGTTCCTGCATCCATTCCCATTATAAGGATAAAGACCGTTATATGCTGATTCTGTATTCGGACGGAACGGTCTGTTCCAAATCGCCGGAGGAGGTCGAAACGATCATCGCGGGACAGTCTCTCCGGCCCATCGGTCCTTCCAAAGAGAAAGACCGGCTGAAGTGGCTGACAGACCTGAAAGAGATCCTGAAGGTCCACTGAAATCTTTCCGTCCGCGCTCGCAATATCGACAAAGATGGTGTATAGTTCCTATAACCTGACGAATCCTTCCAACTATCAGCACCACACAATAACCCCATGCCGTCACGAATCATCCGCGGAATGTTCGTTTGCTTCGCCGCCGTTTGTTTGAGGGGCATTTCGAACTTGTCGAACTCGCCGCCGAACAGGACAGCGAGGCGGCGAAGGACGCGCTCCGCCAGCTCGCGGAAAACGGTGACGGATACGCGCGGAGCGTCGTGAAGGAACACGGCTGGGACAAGCCGGAACAGGCTGGATCGGAACGGAAGGAAGCGTCGCCCGACGGGGAATGACGTTTCCCCGATTCCTTCCCGGTTATAAAAACAGTCGCGGCACGCATCACACACTGGCGATACGTGCCGTTTCTTATGCGCCGGGACGGTCGGGGAATGACCGCCGGGCGTGCTTGGTTTTGCGCTTATGCCCGATTATGCGCGGCGGGTGCTGCCCCCGCTCAGGACGCCGCGTTTCGCGGAGCGCACGAATTCGACGAATTCCTTGACTTCCGGTATCTGCGGCAGAGTGGTTTCGATCTCTTCCAGCGCGTTCTTCATGTTGAGGCCGCGGCGGAACGCGATGTCGTACATCTTGTGGATGGTGCGGATGTCTTCCCTGGAATATCCGGCACGCTCCAGCGCTACCTTGTTGAAGCTGCGGACGCCGCCGTTGCGGCCGTCGCCGATCATGAAGGGCGGCAGGTCCATCGAGATGGCGGACCCGCCGGAGATCATGGCGAAGCGTCCCACGCGGACGAACTGGTGGATGCAGACGTTGCCGGAGATGAACGCGCGGTCGCCGATCTGGACGTAGCCGGCGGCGAGGACCCCGAGCGCCATGATGACGTGGTCGCCGATGACGGTGTTGTGCGCCATGTGGGCGTTGCCCATGAAGAAGCCGTGGCTTCCGACGACCGTCTCCGTGCCGGGATGCGCGCCGCGGTGAATGGACACGCCCTCGCGGATGATGTTGTCGTCGCCGATCCGTGTGAAGGAATCGCCCTGGGACGGGTCATAGCTGATGTCGTTCGGGGGACCGCCGAGCGTGGCGAACGGGAAAATGGTGTTGCCCGCGCCGATCGTGGTGTTGGAGTAGATGTGGCACTGCGCGATCAGGCGGGTATTCTCGCCGATCTTCACGTGGTCTTCGATGATGCAGTACGGTCCGACGAAAACGGAGTCGGCAAGCTCGACGTCGTTCCCGATGATGGCGGTCTGGTGAATCTGCGCCATATCAGTAGTCCGGGTAAAATGAGCTCGGATTATTTCTTCTTGGCGGCCTTGATCGCCTCTTTCACGCGGAGTTTGACGCGCTTGAGGTACTGTTTGCGGCGGGCCTGTTTCTCGTGCTTGTTATACTGTCTTCCCATTGTGGTTCTCCATGATTGTTGGATTTGGTTCGTGTACAAAAATATATCCATAAAAGATAGCACATTTCCACGTTTTTTCAAACGCGATTCCGAAAAAACACGCCAAAAACAGCATTTTCATCCGTTTTTTCCGCTTCCGCCCTTGAATTCCGCGCCGGTTCGCTCTATCTTATTTGCCCTCAAAACTCATTTTCAACCGACATGGGACCGCAACGATGACCGAACCCGATTTCTCCAAGATCGAAACAGCCGGATGCCCCGCGGGCGACGCGGGACGCGACATGATCCTCCGCATGAACCGCGAACACGGCCCGCTCCGGGCGTGGGGATTCGCGCATGTCCCGGTCGGACGGTCCGTGCTGGACGTGGGATGCGGCGCGGGCGCGGCGCTGCGCGAACTGGCGGAACGCTGCCCCGAGGCAGAATTGACCGGATGCGACATCTCCCCGCTCGCGGTCGAGACTGCGACGGCGCTGAACGAAGATTTCGTGAAGGCCGGGCGGATGCGTTTTTTACAATGCGGCGTGCCCGATCTGCCGTTCTCGGACGGCGCGTTCGATACCGTGATCTCGGTCGAGAGCCTGTATTTCTGGCCGGACCAGGTCGCCGGACTGAAGGAGATACGGCGCGTGCTCGCCCCGGGCGGATGGTTCATGACCGCGCTGGAAATGGTCGGCGGCGCGATGAACGAACGCCAGCTCGCGATCGTGGAGCATCTGAAGATGCGCTGTCCGAATCTGGACGAACTGCGCGTTTTGCTGGTCGAGGCGGGATTCGCGGACGTGACCGTCGAATTCGAGCCGGAACACCGCTGGCTCCGCGCCTCCGGGCGGAAATAGGCCCGGCGCGGCATGAAAAGCTTCCTTCTCCTCAGTCGAGGAGGATGAGGCGGTACGCGCAGACGACCGCCGCGAACACGACCGGGCCGAGCGGGAAGCACAGGCTCACGGCGAACATCCCGAGCGAGACGATCACGCCCAGAAGGAACGCGAGCGGGATCGCCGGTCCCGGCTGAACCCATTCCTTCATGCGCGCGCGAACGAGCAGCGATGCGGCACAGAGTCCGGAAAGCGCAAGGAGGAACCCGGCCAGAAAGTTTGTCCGCGGAAGAAAGAACGCGAACCCGAAGAGCAGCGGGACCAGCAGACTGAACAGGACGCGCCCGAACGGATGCCGCAGCACGATTCCCGCCATGAACCACTCCTTGTCTTTCGCCACCGTTTCATAGAAGACGAAAACGATGATGACGAGGTAAAGCACTATCTGGAATCCGTAATCGGGCATGATCTCGTGCGTGAACATCAGGTACAGCGCAAGCACGCCCGTGAGGTAGAACATGTCCTCGAATGCGCGGAACGCCTGTTTGTGGACGGGCTTCCACGAGATGAAGTAGCGCAGAAACGGATAGGCGGCGAGGAGGATGCCGAGGAGCCAGGCACAGACTGTTTGAACGGGGAATCCGTCCGGCAGGAAACGCCTCAGTTTCGGCAGGAGCCGGGCGCGTGCGAAGACGGCGCGGAACGGCGTGAACACTCTTTGCGGGATCGCGATGTTGTGGGAGGCTTCGAGCAGTCCGGCGGGGATCGAGTCGGAGTACGCCTCGTCCAGCACCAGCCCGATGGCGTTGCCGGGGATGCTTCCGCCGTCATAATACCCGGCAAGCTCCGCCGTGGCGTTCAGTTTGTCCAGCTCGAAGACCGGCTCGGAGTCGAATCCCGAGGCGAGGATCACGCGGTCGCCGAAACAGAACGCGCCCGCGTTGCCGAACGAACGGCGCAGGAACGCGAGGATGCAGGCGGAGACTTCCGGGCGGTCGGGCGGCAGGACGGCCGCGAAAACGCCGCCGGAGTTCATGGCGTCCTCCTTCATCATGTCGAAGAACGCGGAGGACCAGAGCAGAGGTTTCCGGGAGAAAAGGCTGTCCGGGTACACGCAGTCGAGCAGGATCACGTCGAACGTGTGTGCATTTACGCCGGACCGGTCGACGGTCCGTTTCAGGGAGCCGGCTTCACGGTCCGGATTGCCCCGGAGCGGATCCCTGAGCGGATGATAGTCCCGGCTGAAATGGTTCCGGAACTGGGGAAACGCCTTCCACGGGCCGCCGAGACCGAAATCCGGGACCGACGCCGGGGCGATCACGACGAGGCTGCCCTGGAATTTTTCGAATTCCGGAAACGCTCCGTCATCCTTCCGGTAGGATTCCGGGTGGTCGGTCAGGATCAGCACGCGCGGCGCGAGCTTGCCGGAGGAGAAGGCGACGGCGGCAGTCTGAAGGCGGATCCGGGCGTCCGTGGCGTTGTCCGCGTTCTCCCGCGAGGGGACGGCGTCCTTCCGCGAAAGCAGCAGTCCGCCGCACAGGAACGCGAGGACCAGGGCCGCGGCGAAGACGATTCGCCAGCGGGCGGGGACGGACGCCTGTGCTCGGAATTCAGCCATGAGACGGTCTTAAGCGGTCTTAAAAAAAGCGACCCGCAAAGTTTTTTTGCGGATCGCGGATTGTCGGAGACTTCGCTCAGAAAAGCGGCATCTTGACGGCCGTTCCGGCGGGGATCTTCTGACCGGACTTGAACTCGGGATTCAGGCGGATCAGGTCTTCGAGGTTGCGGTCGTGGATGTTCGCGACCTCTTCGAGCGTGGACTCGGAGTCGATCTGAACAGAGATGACGTCGGCGTCGTCAAGCGCGGAGACGGACGCAAGGCCGGAGGAAGCGGTGCCTGCCGCAGGCTTCGCGGTCGTCGCGGGCGTCGAGGCGGACGTGGAAGTGGAGCCGCCCATGGAGCCGCCGCCGATGGGCTCGACGATGCCGCCGGAGCCTTCGCCGCCCTTCGTCGTCGTGGCGGGCGTGGTCGTCGCGGGCTTCGTGGTGGTGGCGGGCTCGGTCTTCGTCGTGGAGGCCGGGGTGGTAGTGGCGGGCTTCGTGCCGGAATCTGTCTTCGTGGTGGTGGCGGGCTTCGTGGTGGAAGAAGCGGAAGTCGCGGTCTTGCTTGCGGCGGCCGGGATGACGAGCGTCTGGCCGACGCGGAGCGTTGCCTTCGGATCGACCTTGTTCGCGGCGATGAGGTCGGCGAGCTTCACGTGGTGACGGTACGCGATCATGCTGAGGTTGTCGCCGCTCTTCACGACGTAAAGGGATTCGCCTTCCTTCGCGACGGGTTTCGCCGTGGTGGCGGTGGCGGGCTTCGTGGTGGTCGCGGGTTTCGTCGTCGTACTCGTGGCGGGCTTCGTGCCGGAATCCGTCTTCGTGGTGGTGGCGGGCTTCGCTTCCGGCTTCTTCTGGACGGGCTTGCCGACGGCGTTCTTGGCGTCCGGCGGGATCATGAGGACCTGGCCGACCTTGAGCGGGGCCTTTTCGTCGATGCCGTTGATCTCGGCGAGGCGCGCCACGGAAACGCCGTAGACCATGCCGATGCCCCACAGCGTGTCGCCCTTCACGACCTTGTATTCCACGGAGCCTTCGGGCGCGTTGCTCTTCGCGGTCTGATCCTGATCGATGGGCTGGAGCGTCGTGCCGCCCTGTTCGGCGGATGCCTCGCCGCCCTGAGCGGAGGAACCGCCCTGAGCCGCCTCGCCGCCCTGCGTGTTGTCCTCGACCGGACCGACCGGGACCTGGTCGTCGATGAAGATGACCTCGGTGTCGGTGATCTCTTCGCCGTTGGAGACGACGGTGTGGGTCTTCGTGGTGGTTTCACCCGTGTAGGGCTCTTCGACGAACGTGCCGCCGGGGACGCGGATGGGTTTGTCAGCGCAGCCGGTGAGGAGAATTGCGGCGACAGCGGCGGACGCGGTCGCGGGGATGACGATGCGGAACTTGGCATTCATGACAGGTGGAACCTCCGGAAAAAGTTATTTGAAATTCAGAATAAGTAAATGCGGATGATGTCCCGGAAAAAGAACATCACCATATATTTTAAGGCAAAAAGCCGATATTTCAAATGAAGTCCGGCCTTTTTTTTGACTTTTTTTGCGTTTTTTGCCGCAAAGAGGGGGCGGACGGGGGAAAAACGCCCGTTTTTACGCCTTTTTCGCGTCTTTTCTGCCCGCCGGAACGCCGTTCGCATACGCGATCAGCGTGGACGGTTTCACGCCCTTCAGGTCGCGTTTCAGGCGGCGGTTCACCTCCGCCCGCGTGAGCTTGTCGAGCTGTTCGCGGCGCGTCCACGGCTGAAGCGCGTCCCCGGTCAGGAACTGTTCGAGCGCGGACTGTTTCGCGAGCGTCCCGGACGGCGCGGCGTCGAACGCGTACTTCTGGGCGGCGAGGGCGCAGTCGAATTCGTCCTTGTCGAGGCCGGACGAGGCGAGGCGACGGAATTCGTCGAGGAGCAGGCCGCACACCTCAAGCGCGTTTTCGTCCGCGGTCGAGGCGGCGAACGCCGACACCCCCGCGCCGAATCCGTACATGCGGACGAATCCGGTCCAGTACGCGAGGCCCTTTTCGCCGCGCACCTTCTTGAACAGCTTCGCCGACATGCCGTTTTCGGCGTTCAGTACCAGGTCCCACGCGGGATCGGCGGTCTCCACGCCGCACGAACGGAATCCGCAGGTCACGACCGCCTGCTTGCGCTGTTCGAGCGCGAATGCGAGGTCATCGGGCCTGTTCATCGGGGGCGGCGCGGGGCGTTCGGGCGCGGGCGCGGTCCAGCGTCCGGCGGAGAAGATCTCCTGCGCCGCATCAAAAGCCTGTTTCCGCGAGATCGCGCCGGAGAACGCCAGACACGCGGACGGTGCTGAAAGCACACGTTTGAAGTAGAAATCCTTCAGTTTCGAGGCGGAGGCTTTTCTGAGCGCGGCGAGCGAGGCCTCCGGGCTGCGTCCGTAGGGATGATTTGCGCCGAACAGGTGTTCCTTCAGGCGCGCGAATGCGACCGTGTCGGGCTGGAGCAGGGAGCTTTCGAGCTCGCGGATCAGATTGAGCTTTTCGCGTTCGACCGCGTCGGCGGGGAACTTCGGATCGCCCGCGAGGAGCGCGGCGATTCTGACCGCGCGTCTGAGACTCCTGACCGGGAACTGAAGCGAGAGGAACATGGAGTTGTTGCCCGCGGTGCAGTCGGCCTCGATGGCGTAGTCGGCGAGATATTCGTTGATCTTGACCTCGTCGTAAGCGCCCGCGCTGCAGAACAGAGTCTCGGAGACGAGGCGCGAGAAGAGGCTTTCCGAGGCGGACTCGAACGCCGCCGCGCAGGGCAGCACGAGCGTGATCTCCGCCATCGTCCGCGAACGGTCCTCCAGGAGCAGCACGGTCTGGCCGGACTTCGCGGTCTCGACGACCGGACGGGGCAGGGCGGGCGCGGATTTCTTCCGGGCGGCTTTCTTCCCGTCCGCGGCATCCTCGGGCGCCATGCGGACGCATGTCACGTCGTTGGGCGACAGCATCGTGTTCAGGATACTCATCACGTCGTCCGGCGTGACCGCGTCGAGGTCGCGCAGCATGGCCCGGAGGTCGCAGCTGCCGTTGATGCGGACCGCGCCGGAGAGCAGTCCGGCGAACCCGGACGGCGTTTCAAAGCGGCTGAGGATCTCGCATTCGACGGCGGCGCGTGCGCGTGCGATCTCGCGTTTCGTGACGGGGTGCTCGCGGAAATCATGCAGGACGTCGAGGAATCCCGCCTGCATCGCGTCGAGTTTCGCCGGATCGCCCTCGAACGCCGAGAAGAAGAATCCCTGTCCGTCCTGAAACATCACATAGTCGGCCCACGAGCTCGAAATCAGCTCGTTTTCGATGTGCATGGCGCGGTAGACGCGCCCGGAATCGTCGTCGAGCAGGAACGCCAGCACGCGGAGTGCGGCGTTTTCCTTCGGCGTGAGGTCGTGCAGCTGCCAGCCGAACGCCAGATACGCCAGCGAGTCCTTCCAGGTCAGTTCGGCGGTGTGGCGGCCGGTGCGCTTGAACGGGCGCGCGGGAACGGTGTCGTCGAAGGAATCCGTCCGCCAGTCTTCGAGCTTCGCGCGGAGTTCCGCGAGCACGGCGTCCGCGTCGAAGCGCCCGGCGACGAAGAACGTCATGCGTTCGGGCGTGTAGCGTCTGCTGTGATAGGCCGCCATCCGGTCGCGCGTGACGGATTCGAGCATGTGGTCGTATCCGATGATCGGCACGCGGTACGGACTGCCGCGGAAGAGTTCGCCGAGCATGTTCTCGTAGACGGCGAGGCGGGGATTGTCGAGTCGCATGCGGCTTTCGTTCAGGATCACGTCCTTCTCGCGGGCGAACTCGTCCTCGGGGAAGAGCGGTTCGCGCATCATGGAGGCGAGCATGCGGACGCCCTCGACGGCGTTCGCGGCGGGGAGGTTGATGTAGTAGAAGGTCTGGTCCTGGCTGGTGAATGCGTTGAGGTTGCCGCCGCAGGCGTTCACGCGGTCGGCGATCTCCGAGCCGCCGGGGTAGCTCTTCGTGCCGTTGAACATCATGTGTTCGAGGAAGTGCGACAGGCCGCTGCCGAGGTCGGCGCCCTCGAACGCGCTGCCGGTGTTCACGCAGACGTTGCAGCTGACCGTGCGGACGCCGGGCATGGGGCAGAGAAACACGCGGATGCCGTTGGCGAGGCGGTGTTCGCGTACGAGGTCGAGCAGGGGCAGGGCGGGTTCAGACATGTGATGGGCTCCCGGTTCCGGGGAAGGCGGCCGCGCGGATCAGACGTCGATGACCGGAAGCGGGCCGGGATCGGACGCGGGCTCGGGGCGGTTTCCGAAGCTGCGGCGCACGATCTCCTGCGTGACATAGATCAGGTCGGGCACGCAGTCGAAATCCTCGATGCGGTCGTTCGGGCCGGCGGAGAGCACGCCTTCCTCAATGAGGTTGTAAACGATGTTGCCGGCGTCGCGTCCGCTGAGGAGATTCCAGTAGCGGAGCATGTCCGGCGCAAGAAACATGTATGTGCTGACCGCGTATTCGAGCATGCCCTGGATGAGCTGGGCGCCGCTCACGTGGCGCGTGCCGAGCGGGCGTCCCTGCTTGGAGAGCTTGTTCACGGTGTAGGAGACGGCGCTGTTCATGAAGATGTACGCATGGGCGTCGTACCGGGAATCCTTTTCGAGGATCCGGAGGAGCGAATCTTTCCATTCGATTTCTTCCATGTCGGCCTCCCGCGGTCGGAATGATATGCGAGTTCGAGCTTAAAAACGGGCGCGCCGTCCGGTCAGCGGTAGCGGACGTTCTGCTGGATGCGGGGCATCTTCGGCTCCTCCAGCATGAGGGCGTACCATGCTTCGGCGAGCGGGGCGTTGGAGAACTGCTTCACCTTGCCGTTCAGCAGGAATTCGCGGTTCTTCTCCAGCACCTCGTTCGAGGTCTGCTTGCGGGCGTCGGTGAGCGCGGCGATGGCGTCCTCGACGCGGTTCTGCTTCACGAGCATCCAGGAGTACGCGGCGTACGGGATGACGGCGTTGTCGCCCTTGAACCTGTGCACACGGGTCTTGAAGAACTTGTCGAGCTTCGGATCGTTGTTTTTGTACATCCGGACGAGCTTGATCGTCACGCTCTGCGGGTCGAGGAACATGCACTTCGGGAGCAGCGCGTCGACTTCGTCGAACTTCTTCTGCTGGAACAGGAACGCCATCTTCATGGTGTTGACCTGACGCTTCATGAGGAAGCTCCATTTGAACAGCGGCTTGTACAGATCGAGCGCCTCGATCATGCGGTCGAGGCCGGCCTGCTGTTCGCGCTCCAGGATCTGCATCATCTGTTTCGGGCTGCCGGTGGGACGGTGCATCATGCGGTTCTGCATGCCCTGGATCTTCTGCTGGATTTCCAGCATCAGCGCCTGAAGCTTCTCGTTGATCTTCTTCGACTGCATGCGCAGGAGCAGCGAGATGACGAGGTGGACGATGATAAAGACCGCGATCATCATGACGACGACGGCGGAGGTCGGCAGGCCCTTGTAGGACACGGCACCGACGAGCAGAGAAGTGATCAGGGCGATCAGAAGAGTCAGCATAGTGGATACCTTTCAGGTGGAAAAATTCGTTACAAACAAATAAAATACACCGTATTCGGGAAAAAGGCAACCCCGGAACGGAAAAAAGGCGGCTTCCGCGGCGTATTTTTCATGATATGGCAGGGCGCGCGACACGAAGACGCGTCGCTTTCCTTCTGGAGGGATTGCAATTTGACGTTTTTGCTGTATATTTGTTATGAAACGATCATCCGCCTTTTCTGAACCCGAACCGTCCGCATCCCCACTGGAGACCATGACCCGCGAAGAACTTACAGCATTCGTCCCGATGACCCGTGCGGAAATGGAGGCGCGCGGCTGGGACGCGATCGACATCCTGATCGTGACCGGCGACGCATACGTGGACCATCCGACGTTCGGGCCGCCGCTTATCGCGCGTGTGCTGCTGGACGCCGGATACCGTGTCGGCATCGTGGCACAGCCTGACTGGAAAGATTCCGACAGCGTGAAGACGTTCGGGCGGCCTCTGCTCGGATCCGGCGTGGCGAGCGGCAACATGGACTCCATGGTGAAGCTCTACACGGCGGGCCGCCGCCTGCGCCACGAGGACATGTATTCGCCGGGCGGGAAGACTGGGCTGTGTCCGCCACACGCGTCCGTGGTGTACAGCCAGCTCGTGCGGCAGGCGTTCCCCGGCCTGCCCGTGATCCTGGGCGGCGTCGAGGCGAGCCTGCGGCGTGTGGCGCATTACGACTACTGGCAGGACAAGATGCGCCCGTCCGTGCTGGTGGACGCGAAGGCCGACCTGCTGTGCTACGGCATGGGCGAGCTCACCATGCTTGAGATATTCGACCGGATTAAACATAATCAGCCGCTCGACGGCATCCGCGGCACGTGCCGTTACCTCGGCGGACGCGAGAGCGAAGCCTTCAAACCGGACGATTCGTGCGTCGTGCTGCCGTCCTGCGAGGAGGTCGCTGCCGAGAAGGACGCCATCATGCGCCAGACGAAGACCGTCGAGGCGGAGATGAACCCGTGGAACGGACGCCGACTAGTCCAGTGGACGCGCGGCCGCATCCTGCTCGTCGAGCCACCGCGCCCGCCGATGACCACCGCCGAGTTCGACCACGTCTGCGAACTGCCGTTCACCGGTGTGCCGCACTGGAGCTACGCCGAGCGCATCCCCGCTTGGGACGTGATCCGCGACTCCGTGCCCGTGGTGCGCGGCTGCCCCGGCGGATGCGCGTTCTGCGGGCTCGTGTCGCACCAGAACCACCACCTCGTTTCGAGGTCGCCGGAAAGCATCGTGCGCGGCATCGACAATCTCGCGAAACAGCCGTATTTCCACGGCACGATCAGCGACATCGGCGGCGCGGCGGGCAACATCTACGGGCATGGGCCGTTCGACCCGGAAAAATGCAGAAAGTGCCGCCGCATCTCGTGCCTGTTCCCCTCGATCTGCCCGAACTACCACGCGGACGAGAAGCCGCTTATGGACCTGCTTGACCGCATCAAACGCATCCCCGGCGTGAAACACGTCTTCATCAACTCCGGCATCCGCCTCGACCTCGCGCTGATCCAGCCGCGTCTGACCGAAAAGATCATCCGCGACCACGTCGGCGGCCAGCTCAGCGTCGCGCCGGAACACCTCGACGGCGAGGTCCTGCGCCTGATGCGGAAGGGGCAGGCGGGCGTATTCGACAAGTTCAAGGACATCTTCGACCGCGTGAACGCCGCGACCGGGAAAAAGCAGTTCATGATCCCGTACTTCATCTCGAACTTCCCCGGCTGTACGGAGCGCCATATGCGTGTGGTCGACGGCTACCTCGCGAAATACCATTGGAGCCCGAAGCAGGTGCAGGACTTCATCCCGCTCGCCATGACCATGGGCTGCGCCATGTACTGCGCCGAGACCACGCCCGACGGACAGCCGATCCGGGTCAACAAGGGCCTCGCCGAGCGCCGAGGCCAGCGCGATATGCTCCGGCGCGACCGCGACGTCGGATCCGGGCACAGTCGTCGTCCCGGCGGAAAACACGAGGGAAAACGCCCGCCGGACGAGCGGAAAAAAGGCGGTCAGCACGGCGGCAGGCCGCGCCGCAAGTGAGCTGAAACAAGAATAAAATTGCCGGGGGCATCCTGATCGGGACGCTCCCGGTGAAATGCTTTTTGAGGCGGAGATTATTTCCGGTTCAGCTTGCCTCTGTACGGCGCGAGCACGTAGTGAAGGCGGAAGACCGGATTGCCGACCTTGTACTGCGGCAGGGGTTCCGGGCCGCAGCTTGCGCCGCCGAGGCCGGACACCAGGGAATCCAGATGCAGCACGGTCTTTTCGCCGGGGGCGGGCAGACGGTCGCGTGTGTAGGATTCGCTGATCTCCTGGTCGGACCACGGCGAAACGGAGAATTCCGCGCCGGGGAGCACTCGGCCGCTGCCGGAGCCGGGGATGTTCGCGAGGACGGTGAACGAGAGGGCGGGGAGGTCCTTGTCGTCGCCGTACAGGATCACGTTCCGGGTACCGACGCGGTTGCCGTAGCTCTGGGACTTCACGTAAGGCTCGATCATGCCCTCCACGGTCGTATCGAAGCGGTCGAGCCAGGCGGCGTGCATGCGGTCGCGGTAGTTCTCGTGGGGGCCGAATCCGAGGTAGGAGACGCGGCTGTAGGCGCCGTCGAGGACCCATGTGAACCCGTTACGGTAAAGCGCGTAGTCGGCACTGTTTCCGCAGTTCACGGTCGCGGAGACGGTGATCGCGCCGTCGCGGGCGATGTCCCAGGTCGTGTGGACGATCGCCTGCACGCCGCCGTCGAGTGTGTATTCCTTTTCCGTGCGGACGACGATCTTATCTTCGACGGCTTCCCATTCGAGCTTGTCGCACGAGGCGTCGCAGTCGAGTTTCGCGGACTTGACGACGCGTCCGTCCTTCTTCTCCCAGATCCACTTGTCGTTGTCGACCGGGGCGCGGTATCCGTCGATTTTCGGAGCGGACTTCAGGACGTCCCTGCCGTCGTAGACGAGCGAAACGAGGTTGGCGTCCCAGAATTCCGCCTCGAAGCCGTTGCCCCTGACCGTAATGGCTTTGTCTCCGTCCTCGTCCACGGTCAGCGCGGCCGGTGCCTTTTTGGATTTCTTCTCGGGCGCGGCAAGTTCATACGCGGCGCCGTCCACGGAATACGTCGCGACGGCGGCTTCCACGAATTCGTCGAGCCTGCCCGCGTCGAGCAGGTCGATCACGTCGGGGGCCCGCATGATATTGAACTCGGTGAGCAGGCGCGCCGTGCCGAACTTGATCGGAGTATCGAACACGAGCAGGAGCATGGCGGGGGCCTCGTCCTTCCCGGCGACCTGCGGCGGATAGGCGCAGTTCATGACGACGGATTCGCCGGGCTCGAGCGTCGGGATCGGATGCGCGCTCCAGATGCGTTTGCCGTCCGCTCCGTCGCGGAGACCGCCGGCGTAGAGGACCACGAGCGTATGCCCGGCGAGGTCCTTGTGGAAGTATTTGTTGGTGAGCTTGACGGTGAAATAGTTGGCGTCCTTCGGCGCGGGCGTGTCCGGCTCGAACTTGACGTACTGGTACACGCGCTTCACCTCGCGGAGCTTCGCGCTCTTCGTGCGGTCGGCGAAGATCACGCCGTTGTCGCAGAAATTGCCGTCGCCGGGGTTGTCGCCGAACATGCCGCCGAAGGCGAGGGCGGACCCGGAGAACGGGGCGGCCTTGTACTTGCCGTCCTCCTGGCGTTCCGCGCGCATATCCTGGTCGACCCAGTCCCAGATGCAGCCGCCGATGAGGTTCGGGTACTGCTCGTAGAGGTCGATGTATTCCTTGAAGTTGCCGAGGGCGTTGCCCATGCTGTGCGCGAACTCGCAGACGAAGAACGGCCCGGTCTTCGCGCGGGTCTTTTCGGGCGCCGCCCAGTTCCAGTTCGCGTGCTCCTGGTCGCTTCCGATCTTCTTCACGGAATCGACCGAGGGATACATGGTGCTGCCCATGTCGGTGAGGCCGGGGCGGTATCCGAGCTCGCAGGCGTGGATGAGGCGGGTGGTGTCGATCTTCTGCACTTCCTTCGAGGCGGCGACGAGGTTGGCGCACTCGCCCCAGCCGTTTTCGTTGCCGAGGCTCCAGAAGATGATCGCGGGGTTGTTCTTGAGGCGGAGGACGTTGTTCAGGTTGCGTTCGACGTACGCCTGCGTCCATTTCGGGTCTTCGGTGAGGACCTGGTGCGCGTGGCACTCGATGTTCGCCTCGGCGACCACGTACAGGCCGTACTTCGCGCAGAGTTCGTACCAGTAGGGGTCATTCGGATAGTGCGAGGTGCGGACGGTGTTGACGTTGTTCGCCTTCATGAGCTTGACGTCCTGCTCCATGACCTCGTGCGTGAGGGCGCGGCCGAGGTCCGGGTGCGTCTCGTGGCGGTTCACGCCTTTCAGGATGACTTCGCGCCCGTTCACCAGCAGCTCGTTCCGCGGGCCGATCTCGACCGTGCGGAATCCGACGTTCATGCTCAGATCCTGCTTGTGGCGGTGGACGTCACTTTCGATCCCGAGGTCAAGCCGGTACAGGTTCGGCGTTTCGGCGGTCCACGCCTTGATCTCCGGGAACCGGATGCCGTTCAGTCTGACGACCTTTTCCTCGCCGGGATCGAGGCGGAAGGGCAGGGAGAAGCTGTAGGCGAGCTCGCCGTCCGGGCCGTACAGGAGCCCGTACAGACGGCGGTCGTCGTCGATCTTACCGTAATTTTTGAGCGTGATCTCGCCGTCGAGCACGCCCGTTTTGTAGTCGGACTTGTCGAGCAGCGGACGGAGGAAGATGTCGCGGATTGCGACATCCGGCGTGCGGAACAGCACCACGTCGCGGAAGATGCCGGAGAAGCGGAAGAAATCCTGGTCCTCCAGGTAGGAGCCGTCGCAGAAATGGTACACCTCGACCGCGATCGTGTTCCGCCCGGGGGTCAGGTATTTCGTGATGTTGAACTCGTCCGGGCTGAACGAATCCTCCGCGTAGCCGACCTTCTCGGCGTTGATCCACAGGTAGAACGCCGACGCCACGCCGTTCAAGCGCACGAAGACCTGGCTTTCATGGAGCCAGTTTTCCGGCAGGTCGAACTCGCGCACGTACGAGCCGACCGGGTTGCGTTCCAGGAACGACGTCTTTTTTCGCGCGGGCTCCTTCGTGACGAACGGCGGATCGACCTTGAACGGGTATTCCCAGCCGGAGTACAGCGGCGTGCCGTAGCCCTGAAGCTCCCACGTGGACGGCACCTTGATCGTGTCCCACTTCGAAACGTCGTAGTCTTTTTTGAAGAAATCGGCCGGGCGCGTCTCCGGCGTGAGGGAGAAATGGAATTTCCAGTCGCCGTTCAGGAGCATGGCGTCCTTCCCCTCCGGCACGATACAGTCCGGGCGCATCGGCTCGGTGTTCACGTAGTTGATGCTCTGGTCCTCCCACTCGCGGACTTCGGTTTCGGCGGCGAGTGATTGGGCGGAAACGGCGGCGAGCAGGATTGCGGCCGCAGCGGCGATATGACGTCTATTCATGATCGGTACTCCGGTTGATTGCGTGAAAGGTCAGTCCATGTGGAACACGAGGCGGAGCGGGCGCGAACACGGCTCGTTGTCCGGCTTGCACTCCATGAGGTCGGCGTTGTAATCCCACCACTTGCGGATGCAGGCTTCCTCCTTCAGCGTCTCCGTGGTCTCGTCCGCAGTGAGGCGGCGCACGGCGAAGAGCATCAGCGTCTCCGGGTCGTAAAAGATGGAGTAATCGCGGATCCCGGCGAGCGTGTGCGCCTTCAGGACCTCGGGCCAGATCTCGTCGTGACGGCGTTTGTATTCCTCGATCACGCCGGGTTTCAGCTTCATGACAAAGGCGGACTGCTCCATAGAGGGACTCCTTGTTTCGCGTCGTTGTTCTTTTTCCACGGAAATGGTATATTGAATTAAAGATAGCCTGTTTGCCGGAAAAGTCAAATCGAAAGCGGACGAAATCGCGGAAAATGAGGGCGTCGATCCCCCAGCCCTCAAAGGGGGAATCATCCCGCCTGAAAAGGCTGAAAATAGTTCGGAAATACGATTTTTTCGGAAAAATATACGATTTTTTCGGCTTTTGGGCTTGCAATTTTGCGTTTTCCGCTGTATAATACAAGTAAGGACACGCGCACTTTGCGCCGCGCCTCCGTGCGTCCGGCCGTGTCCGCCCCGCCTGAAACCATTCAACTTCAGCCAAAGAAAGGCCCGATATTATGAATATAAAACTTGCTTTGAAAACGGCAGCCGTCTCCCTGGCTCTCGCATTTGCCACGATAACCACGTTCGGCGCGGAGCCTGTTACCGCCTATATGCCGTCGGATGCAGCCGCCGCGGTGTATGTGAACTTCGAGGCCCTGCTTGCATCGCCCGCGTTCGGCTCCATTCTGAAGTCCTTTGAGATCGATCCGGATGAAATGCTCGAATCCGCCGGGATCAAGGCGGACGACAAGAACGCCCAGCTCGTTGTCTTCGTCACGCCGGACCACCGTGCCGGGCTGATCGCCAACGTGAAAGGCAAATCCGGCGAGCTCAAGAAGATCGTGACGGAAAACACGGCTTTCACCGCTCAGAAGGTCGAATTCGAGGATGCGGAAGCCTATGAGATCAAGGATGAGGAGAATTCCGCCCACTTCATCGTGATGGTCGTCTCCGAAGACATGATCCAGGCCGTCCTCACGGAAGACATGGATGCGAAGCCGGCGCTCTATCCCGAGGTCGAGGCTCCGTCCGCGCTGGTGCGTTCCCTGAAGGCCGACGAATCCATTTTCGCAATCGCGTTCGACCGCGACGGCCTCATGAAATACCTGGCCGGTGACGCCAGGACCGGCGCCGAGGGAATGAGCGACCAGATCGAACAGCTCAAGGGGCTCCTTGGCGAGTCGGATGATCTGAAGAGCCTCATCTTCCGCATCGCGTCCGGCGCGGACAACTCCATCGATCTCCTCCTGACCGCCCGGTTCAACGACGCCAAGGCGCGCGGCGAGTTCGTGGAACAGTTCGAATCGCTGAAGAAGATGCTGACCCCGGCGGATGGCGAAGAGGAGAACGCGAACGAAGCCGCCAAAATCTTCGAAAACCTGAAGATCGAGACCAAGGGCAACGACGCCGTGGTCACCCTCAATATCTCCGAAGACTCCATCCTCGAAGCCGTGCAGGCCGGTATGGCGGCCGCGGCGGGCGCGCTGGAGGACGGCGAAGCCGGCGAAAAGGCGCTTGAGGGCGACGACGAGGATGTTCCGCCCGATTTCGAGGCGATGGTCCCGCTCGAGGAAACGCCCGATCCGGACGAGGAGGGCATCGACGACGAGGAACGCGAAAAACGCATCCAGATGCGCGAGGCGGCCGTTCAGGCCCGCGAGGCGAAGATCGCCCAGCTCAAACTTGAGTACGAAGCGAACGCCGCCGCCCGCGCGGAGGCGAAGCGCGTTGCCAAGCTCAACAAGGAGATGTTCGCGTACCTGAAGGAAAAGGACTGGGAAAACGCGTTCAAGAAGATCGAGGAAGGCGCCGACGTGAACGGCAAGGACGAGAAGGGCCGCACGCCCGCGTTCTACTGCGTCGAAAACGGCAATTTCACCATCCTGAGCAACCTCGACAGCGCAGGGAAGAGCAAGGTCGACCCGAACGCCGTCGACAATTCCGGTATGTCGCTGCTCCACTGCGCCGTCCTGAAGAAACAGGAATCGATCATCACCTACCTGCTGAAGGTCCGGGCGTGCACCCCGCGCACCCAGATCGAAAAGTCCGGCGCGACCCCGCTGTACGACGCCGCACGCATGGGCACGTATGACATGGTGAAGAGCCTCGTGACGTACGGCGCGGATCCGACCGTCGCCACGAAGGCGGGGCTCACGCCGCTGCATCAGGCAGCCGCACGCGGCAACCTCGACATGGTGAAGGACCTCGTCCAGGCGGGCGCGGACGTGAACGCCATCGCTGAGAACGGCCGCACGCCGATCTTCTACGCCGCCGAACGCGGCAAGGCTTCCACCGTGAATTTCCTGCTCGAAAAGAAGGCGGAGGTCAACCTCGCCGACAAGGGCGGCATCACCCCGCTCCACTGCGCCGCTTTCAGCGGAAACGTCGCGCTCGTGAAGTTCCTCGTGAGCAAGAAGGCGAACTTCGCCGCCACCGCGAACGACGGCACCACCGTCCTCATCGCCGGCGCGAAATACCCCGAGATCGTGAAGTTCCTCGCCGACAAGATGCCGAACGTGAACGGCGTCGACAAGGACGGCAACAGCGTGCTGCATCTCTGCGCCGCGACCGCCGACGACGAGACCGTCCGCAAGCTCCTGTACTACAGCATCAAGGAAGACCTCCCGAACAAGGCGGGCGAGACCCCGGTCATGCTCGCCGCGCGCGCCGGAAACGTCGACATGGTCAAGCGCCTGCTCGCCATGAACGTGAAGGTCACGCAGAAGATCGTGGACGCCGCTGCGAACGACGAGATCAAGGCGCTCCTCTCCTCCAAGCTCAAGAAGTGAGGAGGCGGTGCCTCCACTGAGGTAGTGCTCTGCTGCGCGAGAGCACGCATATTGAGCTTGCCGTGAGCTGAACCTTGAACGGCAGGCATCCTGAAAAAATCGGGCTGTCCGAATCATCTCGGGCAGCCCGTTTTGCATTAGGGGGGGAAGAAGATTATGCTGTTCGCGTCACGCGGAAATATAAAAATGTCGAGCGTAAGCGAGCATACCGAGGCGCACAGCGCCCCCAGCGAAGCGGGACGCGAAAGCGTCCTCCCCATTCACAAGCATGTCCTTAAACTCTGCCGTTCGCGCCCCTGCTGAAAAAAAGATTGTCGATTGCGAGCGAGCTTACCAAGGCGCGCGGATGCGCACCCCTGCAAATAGTGTATTTCATTATCGAAATGCATCTATTATTTTTTTCCTCTTTCTAATATGGCCTTTGAAGCTTTGTCAAACCACTCGTGAGCTTTCTCCCTATCTTTCCTTACTCCTTTACCTTCGCTATAGCATTTTGCAAGTTCGGTCATTGCATCAATGTGGCCCTGTTCTGCTGCTCGTTGAAACCAGTATACGGCTTCTTCTTCTCGGCGATTAACTCCTATTCCTGCCAGATAACATAATCCAAGTCTGAATTCTGCCTCCTGATTGTTTTGTTCCGCAGCTCTTCGAATCCATTTTACAGCTTCATCTTCATCTTTTTTAATGCCATCTCCATTAAAAAAGCATAGTCCTAGTATTAGCTGTGCCTCCGGTTTTCCAAATTCCGCAGCTTTTTGAAAGAATTCGACAGCATCTTCATAACGATGTGCATCAAATGCGTTTATTCCCATTATATAACTGACTTCCGCCATTGTTTCTTGGTGTTTTGTTTTCGCCTTGTCGTTCCCAAATTCCGCAGCTTTTTGAAAGAACTGGATAGCTTCATCAAAACGACCTTCTCTATTTGCTTTTTCTCCTTCTAAGTAATAGAACTCACTTAAAGCCTTTTGACGTTCACAATTTGCCTTTTCATGTCCATGTTCAGTTGCTTTTTGAAACATTTCCGCGGCTTCTTCAAAACGTTGTTCGTTGTATGCTTTAAGTCCTTGTTTGTATTCTCTTTCCGAGATGCCTTTTATATGGCGCACAAGGAAGAATAATGGAATTAAAACTATAACAAGAACGGCAAAAGCTATGATTCCTCTTTTGATTATGCCTTTAGATAAACAGATTCTTTTTCTTGAATTTTGATTTGCAGAAACACTTGGTTTATTCTTTTTCTTCTTCTTAAGATAAGAATCTACAGTTTTGGTTTTTGCTACCGCTACAGAAGCACTGGGCTTTCTGACAACAAAATCCTTTTCACAAACAGAGCACTCGACATTCTGTCCAATCAACGATTCATCGACGGAATAATGTTGGTTGCACCAAGGACATTCGATCTTGATTTCCATAGTCTGACCTCTTCTTTGATGTTGTTTTTGCCGATTGGAAAGCAAAAGACTCACGGGAGGAAGTCTGTAATGCAGGCATAAAAAAAGCCGAACGCTTGATCCATGCCTTACACTGTACCGTAGGTCCAGCCAGAACCCGCTCGTATCATGCAAGAATGAAGAAACGTCCGGCAAATTGTGTAGACACAATTCACCTGGGCGCAATTCACCTGAGATACGAGCAAAAATGTATTGAAACTGGCTGGTTTACGGTACATTTGCTGAATGCAATCGGTTTTCAAAAAGCAGCGGCCTGCTTGGGCGCTGCCTTTACTTTATCATTGCAACACGAAAATACAAGCCGTTTTTCTTGAAAAACAAACATTTTTCGGAAAAAAAGATGGAAGAAAGGACGCGAGGCGTCCACGCGTTGCTGGGGGCGGCTGCGCCGCCGTGGTAGCCTCGCTCATGCGCGGCATCTTTTTTTAGGGTGTCGCGAGGCGCGGACGGCAAAGGTGTAAAAGAATGTGTTCGCACACGTCCGGTTTGTTTTTGTATGCGGAAAGACAAAGAATGAATGATGTAAAAAGGCATTGAAATGATTCTGTCTTTTCTTTTGCGACGATATCGCGGAATAAACTTGAAAAGCGGTTGAAATGTGTTATAGTAAAACATCAAATTGATACTCTTAACCCGTATTTCAGAATGGAGGTTCAAATGTCTATTCAGCCGGATTTAGTCGGTTACCACAGAAGCATTGGGCAGCAGCTGGCTAACCTTCAGAACCAGGTGCGTGATTTAATTGGCGATCATCATTGGTTAAGTGATGGTGAACACAAAGAAGCGATCCTGCGGAAAACGATAAGGGATCATATCAGTGAAGAATTCCACGTTGGAACAGGCTTCGCTATCTCGGATGTCGGATGTACTTCAAAACAGGTCGATATTCTGATATCAGATAAATATGCACCATGTTTATTCCAGGAAGGTGATTTCAGAATTGTTTCCATGATTTCCGTCCGTTCTTTTGTTGAGGTCAAAACTAAACAGGATTCTCTCTCGGAATTAAGAGAAACAGTAGAAAAACTTTCGGGCAATATCTGTTTGCCCCGAACATGTTTTGGTGCAGTTGTCGATAAACTGCTGCCGCCGGCAGGCTTATTTGTCTATAATGAACCGAGATTCCACGTGCCGGAAAAACTGAACGAAATCGTTGGGAATCTTTTTGCTGAACAAAGTTTTATCAATTGGATAAGTCTCGGGAAAAACTGGTTTATTCCACAGTTATCCCATATTTTTTCAAAAAGATGCTTCAATGGCGCAAACAAGCACAAGGTGTCCTGATTTTTCAAAACACCTTTTTTGTGTGTAGAAGGGA
>ONQZ01000016.1 GCA_900320095.1 uncultured Lentisphaerota bacterium | reverse complement strand
GTACTCCAAGAGGCTTTTCTGCGCAACTTGTATCTAAAGATTTCTCGGCTACTTACCGGCTGAGCCGGTAGTTTTTTTGACCTAAAGGTGTATAAAAAAACGACATGCCCACTGTGGAGCATGTCGAAGCAGCCAGAAACAAAGACTTTCTTTCTCATAGCGGGGCAAACTGCATTTCAGTTACGCCGCGAAAATGCGAAGAAGGATTCTGCATCATTCTCTATTCAAATGGATATCCGGTAGAACTCAGCGGTAGACCGCACCGAAGTTCTGGCAGGCACGGTAGTCAGCGCCTTCCTTGTCCATGCCGAAGGCGTTCCATACAGCAGGCCGGAAGATCTTTTCCTCGGGAACGTTGTGGAGCGAGACCGGGATGCGGAGCATGGAGGCGAGCGTGATGAGGTCGGCGCCGATGTGGCCATAGCTGAACGCACCGTGGTTCGCGCCCCAGTTCGCCATGACGCTGTAGACGTCCTTGAACACGCCCTGCCCCGTGAGACGCGGCACGAACCACGTGGTCGGCCAGGTCGGATCGGTGCGCTGATCGAGCACGGAGTTGACCTCGGGCGGGAGCTCGGCGGTGTATCCCTCGGCGATCTGAAGGACCGGGCCGAGGCCGTGAACCAGGTTCACGCGGCTCATCGTGACGGGCATGCCGCCGCGCGTGAGGAAGCAGCTGGAGAAACCGCCGCCGCGGAAATAGCCGTGGCTGGCGGCGCGCCATTTCGTCGCCTTCAGGCATGCGTCGGCGTCGGCATCCGTGAGCTCCCAGAACGGTTTCATGGCGGGCTTGCCGTCGCGTTCGGCGCACCCGGCGGCGTCGAGCGTGGTCGCGCCGGAGTTGATGAGGTGGATGAGGCCGGGATACTCCATGTCGTATCCGGTCACGCGTTTGACGGATTCCGGGCTCCAGAACGTGCGGACGTCGGAGAATCCCTGCGCCGTGCCGGTGAGCAGGTGCCCGAACAGCATCGCCGTGCCGTTCAGGCAGTCGTTTTCGGTCGCCAGCACGAACGCCTCGCGAAGGCCGTTCCAGTCGAACGACGAGCAGAGCATGGCCTCCATGAAATCGCCGTTCGGCATGTGGTCGGTCCACTGGCGCTGCCCCTGAAAGCCGGCGGCGATGGCGTTGTGGCCCTCGGCCTCCTCGCGGAAACCGAGTTCGGCGAGGCGCGGATTGCCGATCATCAGGTCGCGGGCAATCATCATCATTTTCACGACATACGCCCAGATCTGGTCCTTCTGCTCCTTCGTGCGCTGGACCTCGGCGGGGTTGTTGTCCTGCCCCTCGATGCAATTCGCACGGACCCAGGCATACGCCTTTTCAAACTCGACCGGGTCGTAGATGCCCTCGTCCACGCGGCGGATGATCTCGCTCATGTCGACCGATTCGCAGCGCATCCCGAGGTAGCTTTCGAAGAAATCGTGGTTTACGATGGAGCCGGCGATGCCCATTGCCATCCCGCCGATCGAGAGGTAGGATTTGCCGCGCATCATCCCGACCGCCACGGCCGAACGCGCAAACGCCAGGATCTTTTCGCGAACATCGTCCGGGATCTCCGTGTCGGCGGCATCCTTCACCTCGCGGCCGTAGATACCGAACGCCGGAAGCCCCTTCTGTGCGTAGGCTGCGAGGACAGCGGCCAAATACACCGCGCCGGGACGCTCCGTGCCGTTGAACCCCCACACGGCCTTCTGCGTGAGCGGGTCCATGTCCATCGTCTCGGAGCCGTAGCACCAGCACGGCGTGACAGTCAGCGTGGCGGTCACGTTCATGCCGGCGAACTTCTTCGCGCAGGCCGCCGCCTCGTTCACGCCGCCGATCGTGGTGTCGGCGATCACGCATTCGACGGGCTTGCCGTTCGGGTAACGCAGTGTGCCGGAGATCAGCGCGGCCGCCGATTTCGCCATGTTCATGGTCTGGTCTTCGAGCGATTCGCGGACGCCTCTGCGGCGACCGTCGATCACCGGACGGATTCCGATACGGGGAAGTGTTTCGATCATGGATAACTCCTGGTTGAATGTATTGAAAACAGTTCTTGACGATACAATATCTCACTTCCGGGAATAAACAAATCGTTTCTCATACGGTTTTCACGTTAATATCCCGTTAAAAACGGAAATGCAGCGTTAAGAAACTTTCCCGAAAAAAAGACTTGCGCCGACATCAGGTCTGAGTTCGGATGGGGAAGGAAAAGCGCAAACAGAGGGAACGCAGGTGCACAGCACCGGGGATGACGATCGCTCCGCAGTATTTTCCGCAAGGCGCTTGAAAAGAGAGGGGAAATGGTGTATAATATTTAATTAATCTCTGCCGCATCCGGATCTTTCGGGTTTCCGGCGGGACGCGTTTAAGAATTTGGCATATCCGTCCGGATCAAGGATCGATCATCCGCCTCGGACGAAGACGCCATCATCAATAGGAGAAGGTACCATGATCCGCTTTTTCAATACGCTCGGACGCCGCATGACCGAATTCACCCCGATCCGCGAGGGATACGCCGGGATGTACACCTGCGGTCCCACGGTCTACAATTACGCCCACATCGGCAATTTCCGCGCCTACCTCTTCGAAGACCTTCTCCGCCGCACGCTCGAATACCACGGCATCAAGGTCACGCAGGTCATGAACCTGACCGACGTCGACGACAAGACCATCCGCGATTCGCGCGCCGCTGGGATCCCGCTGCAGACCTTCACGCGCAAGTACAAGGATGCATTCTTCGAAGACCTCCGTACGCTCCGCGTCGAGCCCGCGGAACACTATCCCGAAGCCACGTCGCACATCCCGGAAATGTTGAACATGATCCGGCAGCTGATGGACAAGGGCTACGCGTACCAGTCCGACGACGGCTCCATCTACTTCTCCATCGAAAAATGCAGAAACTACGGGCAACTCGTCAAGCTCGACTTCGAGAATCAGCGCATCGGCGACCGCGTCCGCAGCGACGAGTACGCCAAGGATTCCGTGGCGGACTTCGCCCTATGGAAAGCCTGGGACGAAAACGACGGCGACGTGAAATGGGACAGCCCGTGGGGGCCCGGTCGCCCCGGCTGGCACCTCGAATGCTCCGCCATGAGCCGCAAATACCTCGGCCTCACGTTCGATATCCACACCGGCGGCGTCGACAACATGTTCCCGCACCACGAGGACGAGATCGCGCAGAGCGAATCCGCCAACGGCTGCAAGTTCGTGAACTACTGGCTCCACTGCGAACACCTCACGATCAAGGGGCAGAAGATGTCGAAGTCGCTCGGCAATTTCTACACGCTGCGCGACCTCACGGCGAAGGGCTGGTCCGGCGCGGAGATCCGGTATCTCCTGCTCGGCACGCATTATCGCTCCAAGCTCAATTTCGACCCCGACGCGCTCGGGACGGCGCGGTCCGCCCTGAAGAAATTCCACACGCTCTTCGCGCGCCTGAACACGGTTCCCGCCGGGGACGCGCTCCTCGCCGAAGCGAAGGCCGCCTCGGAAGCCGCCCGCGCCAAGTTCGCCGACGGACTCGCCGACGACCTGAACATCGCGGAGGCGCTCGCCACGGTTCACAAGTTCACGAAGGAAGTCAACGGCCTCCTCGCAAAGGGCGCGGGCCATGACGCCGCCGTCGTCCTGCTCGACCAGTACCGCGATTTCGACCGCGTGCTGGCGTTCCTGGACGTCGATTCCGCGCTCGAAGCCGCCGACGCCCCGAAACAGGATGTCCCGGCGGAGATCCTTGAACTCGCGCAGAAACGCGCCGAGGCGAAGAAGGCGAAGGATTTCGCCGCCGCCGACGCACTCCGCGCGCAGATCAACGCCGCGGGCTGGGCCGTGAAGGACACGCCCGCCGGACCGGAACTCTCCAAATTATGACCCCGGACCGCGCCGCACAGATTCAGGCGATCGCCGCCACCCTCGCGCCCGAGCTCGATCCGGCACGCGATTATCCCGCGCTCGCCACTCAGGCGAAACGCTGGCGCGAGGAGCGTCCGTTCGAAGGTCTCCGTGTCCTCTGCGGCACGCCGCTTTTCCTGAACACGCTGGCGCAGTACGCCGCGCTGCTTGAGGCCGGAGCTGACATCACGGTCGTGTATTCCGACGAGCTCGGTTATGACCCGGCGATCCCCGGTTTCCTCGCCGGAATCGGCATCAGGACCTGTCACGGCGCGGAAGAAGCCGCATCGGTCGGTCCGTTCGACGCCGTGCTCGACTGCGGTGCGCTGAACCGCGACATTCCCGTCCGGCTCGGCTACTGCGAGCTCACACGTTCCGGGGTCCATATTTACGAGGCCGATCCACCCGACAAACCCGTTTTCGCGGCGGATTCCGGGCGCATCAAATCCATCGAGACCGTCCTCGGCACCGGCGATGGATGTCTGCGCGGACTCCGGCACATCGGCGTCGATCCCGCCGGGAAGAACGTCCTGCTCTTCGGACACGGACGCGTCGGACGCGGCATCGAATACTCCCTGACGCAGGCGGGCGCAACCCTCCGCATCGTCGATCCGGCGCAGGGACGCGTTTTCACGCCCGATCTGCTGAACGGCGCCGACATCGTGATCTCCGCCACGGGCATCCGCGACGCGCTCGCGCCGTTTGCTCAGCTCCTGCTCGACAGCGGCGCACTGCTGGTGAACATGGGCGCGGACGACGAGTTCGGCGCGGACATCCCGCCGGACCGTGCCGTCAACCGGAAACGCCCGGTCAACTTCATGCTCGCCGAACCCACGTCCACGCGATACATCGACCCGACTCTGGCGCTCTACAATGCCGGCATCCTCGAACTCATGCACGGTACCGCAGAATCCGGCATCCTCACGCCGTCCGCGCAGGTCGAAGACTTCATCCTCGCCGACGTACGCGCCGCGGGCGTCATCAATGCGGAGATCGACGCCCTCGGGCTCTGAACAGAATCAAATTCAAATCAAATAACCTCATTTCATCCAACAGCAGGTCAAGATCATGTCAAGCATCCTCCTCCGCAATGTCGTCCTCAACGGTTCCACGGTCAACGTCCGCATCGAGGGCAACCGCTTCGCCAGCATCTCGCAGGCCGTCCCCGCCGAACCCGCCGACGAAACGCTCGACGCCCACGGCGAAATGGCGATCCTCCCCGCGTTCTACAACGCCCACACCCACGCCGCCATGTCCCTCCTGCGCGGATTCGCCGACGATCTCGACCTCTTCGACTGGCTCAGCAACCACATCTGGCCCGTCGAGGCGCGCCTCACCAACGAGGACGTCTACGCCGGGACCCGCCTCGCCATCCTCGAAATGATCAAGTCCGGCACCGTCTTCTTCAACGACATGTACTGGCGGGGCCGTCAGGTCGTGAAGGCCGCCGAGGAAATGGGTGTGCGCGCCTGCGTCGGCATCCTGCGCCAGACCATGGGCAATCCGGCGTTCCTCCCCATGCTGGACAACGACTGGCTGCTGGAGAACCGCGGCAAACTCTCGTCCCGCCTCCAGATCTCCGTCGCGCCGCACGCGATCTACACGACCACCGAGGAGATCCTGCGCGACGTGGCGGACACGGCGAAGAAGTACGGCCTCGTGATCCACACCCACCTCGCCGAAACGAAGAAGGAGTTCGACGACTGCATGGAACAGCACGGCATGAGTCCGACCGCCTACGTCGACCGCTGCGGCATCCTCACGGACAAAACCATCCTCGCGCACTCCGTGGCGCTCACCGACGAGGACATCGAACTCCTCGCCGAACGCCGTTCCGTGCTCGTCCACATGCCCGTTTCGAACATGAAGCTCGTCTCCGGCCATTTCCGCTACGACAGTGCCGCGCTCTTCGGCAAATGCCGCTGGGCGATCGGCACCGACGGCGCGTCCTCCAACAACTCCCTCTCCATGCTCGGCGAGATGAAGACCGCCGCCCTCCGCGGAAAGGACCTTACCGGCGACCCGAAGGCGATGAAGGCCGCGGACGTCTTCCGCGCGGCCACGCAGTCCGGAGCCGAGGCCTTCGGCATCGACGCGGGCGTGATCGAGGAGGGCCGCCTGGCCGACTGCATCCTCGTGGACCTGAACAACCACAACCTCGTGCCCGGGTTCAACCTCGTCTCCGACATGGTCTACGCCGCGGACAGCTCCTGCATCGACACGGTCGTCTGCGACGGCCGAATCCTGATGCGCGGCGGACACGTCGACGGCGAGGAGGAGATCATCGCCGAGGCGCGCGAAGCCTCGAAACGCCTCACCTCGAAATAAGCCGTTGCCCTTGCATCACCAGAAACCGGGAGAGCTTTTCGGAACCGTCATCGGACAATACCGCACGGTCCGGGGGCGTCTCTCGTTCATATTTTACACGCATGAGGCGCACTCCGATATTTTTTTATCGAATTTATCCCTTGCAGCTTGTAAATTTCTAAAAGCGTGCTATATTTATAGCATTTGAAATTTTTGAAAACCATTCCCAGCCTTAACAACAAACTCCAAGGAGAAAAAACAATGGCTATCAAAGTCGGTATCAACGGATTCGGAAGAATTGGCCGCATGGTGTTCCGTGCCGCCGTCGAAAACTTCGCGAATGACATCGAAATCGTCGGCATCAACGACCTGCTCGACCCGGACTACCTCGCGTACATGCTGAAGTACGACTCCGTCCACGGAATCTTCCAGCACGACATCGCGGTCGACGGCAGCTTCCTCGTCGTCGACGGCAAGAAGATCCGCCTCACCGCCGAGAAGGATCCCGCCGCCCTGAAATGGAACGAAGTCGGCGCCGAAATCGTCGTCGAATCCACCGGTCTCTTCCTCACCGATGAAAAGGCCCGCGCTCACATCACCGCCGGCGCCAAGAAAGTCATCATGTCCGCTCCGTCCAAGGACGCCACCCCGATGTTCGTCTTCGGCGTCAACCACAAGACCTATGCCGGCCAGGACATCATCTCCAACGCCTCCTGCACCACGAACTGCCTCGCTCCGCTGAGCAAGGTCATCCACGAGAAGTTCGGCATCAAGCGCGGCCTCATGACCACCGTCCATGCCGCCACCGCCACCCAGAAGACCGTCGACGGCCCGTCCAA
This sequence comes from uncultured Lentisphaerota bacterium, assembly GCA_900320095.1. GTDB lineage: Bacteria > Verrucomicrobiota > Lentisphaeria > Victivallales > UBA1829 > UBA1732. The sequence goes on along the minus strand of ONQZ01000016.1, from coordinate 38,981 downwards.
GAAGGATTGGCGCGGCGGCCGCGGCATCCTCGAGAACATCATCCCGTCCTCCACCGGCGCCGCCAAGGCCGTCGGCAAGGTTCTCCCGGACCTCAACGGCAAGCTCACCGGCATCTCCATGCGCGTCCCGACCTCCGACGTCTCCATCGTCGACCTGACCGCCGAACTTGAGAAGCCCGCCACGATCGAAGAGATCAAGGCCGCCGTCAAGGAAGCCGCCAACGGCGAACTCAAGGGTATCCTCGGCTACACCGAAGACGCCGTCGTCTCCACCGATTTCCGCGGCGATGCCCGCACCTCCATCTTCGATGCGGACAAGTCCATGGTCCTCGATCCGACCTTCGTGAAGCTGCTCTCCTGGTACGACAACGAGTGGGGCTACTCCAACAAGGTCCTCGAAATGGCCCGCGTCATCGCGAAGTAAGCTGTTTCAGGTAGCTTTGCAAAGGGAACTCGTTTAGAGACACCCTGAAATCCCGCGGGGCGGGCGGCATTCCGCCCGTCCCGCTTTGCTTTCTGTTCAAACTGATCTTTTTCCTCTTCACTTTCACACAAACGGAGTTTTTCCATGAATAAGAAAACCCTTCGCGACGTCGATCTCAAAGGCAAACGCGTCGTCATGCGCGTCGACTTCAACGTGCCCATCAAGGAAGGCGTCATCAAAGACGACACCCGCATCAAGGGCGCCCTGCCCTCCATCCAGTACGTCCTCGAACAGGGCGGCAGCCTCGTCCTCATGAGCCACCTCGGCCGTCCCGCCGAAAAGGGCTACGAGGCCGATTTCAGCCTCAAGCCGGTCGCCGAATACCTCTCCAAGATGCTCGGCAAGCCCGTCACCTTCGCCCCCGACTGCGCCAACGCCGACGACATCGTCAAGGCCATGAAGCCCGGCGACGTCGTGATGCTTGAGAACACCCGCTTCTACAAGGAAGAGCAGGGCAAGCTCAAACAGAAGGAAGGCCAGAGCGACGAGGAGTTCAAGGCGAAGAAGGCCGAGCTCAAGGAAAAGCAGAAAGAGCTCGCGAAGAAGCTCGCTTCCTACGGCGACATCTACTGCAACGACGCGTTCGGCACCGCCCACCGCGCACACGCCTCCACCGCCGTCATCACCAAGTACATCGGCACCTCCGTCGCCGGTTTCCTCATGGAAAAGGAAATCGCGTTCCTCGGCAACGCCGTGAACAACCCGGTCCGTCCGTTCGTCGCCATCCTCGGCGGCGCGAAGGTCTCCGACAAGCTCGCGGTCGTGAACAACCTCCTCACGAAGGTCAACACGCTCATCATCGGCGGCGGCATGGCCTACACGTTCCTGAAGGCGCAGGGCCACAACATCGGCAAGTCCCTCTGCGAGGACGACCAGCTCCAGTACGCCCGCGACATGATCGCCAAGGCGAAAGAGCTCAACGTCCAGTTTCTCCTCCCCGTCGACAACCTCGCCGCGGACGCCTTCTCCAACGACGCCAACATCCAGACCGTCTCCGACGACATCCCGGAAGGCTGGATGGCTCTCGACATCGGCCCCAAGACGATCGAACTCTACGCCAACGCCATCAAGGGCGCGAAGACCGTCGTCTGGAACGGCCCGATGGGCTGCTTTGAAATGTCCAACTTCGCCAACGGCACCATGGGCGTCTGCCAGGCCGTCGCCGACTCCGGCGCCACCACCATCATCGGCGGCGGCGACTCCGTCGCGGCTGTCAACAAGAGCGGTCTCGCCTCCAAGATGACCCACATCTCCACCGGCGGCGGCGCTTCCCTCGAGTTCCTCGAAGGCAAGGACCTCCCCGGCGTGGTCGCCCTCTCCGACAAGTAATCAACCCGCGGACGCGTCCGGCGGTTCCCCTTTACCTCGCCGGACGCCCCGCACACCTCAGGAAATCATACCATTATGGCACGCAAAATCTTTATCGCGGGCAACTGGAAGATGAACAAGACCGCGGCCGAGACCGCCGAGCTCGCTTCCGCCCTGAAAGCCTCCCTCGCCCAGTTCGCCGGCAAGTGCGAAATCGCCGTCTGCCCCACCTTCACCAGCCTCGCCACCGCCGTCGAGATCCTCAAGGGATCCAACGTCAAGGTCGGCGCTCAGAACATCCACTGGGCCGACAACGGCGCGTACACCGGCGAAATCTCCGGCGCGATGCTGAAGGAGATCGGCGTCGAATACGTCATCATCGGCCACAGCGAACGCCGCCAGTATTTCGGCGAGACCGACGAGACCGTCAACCAGCGGATCAAGGCCGCCCTCAAGTACGGCCTGAAGCCCATCGTCTGCATCGGCGAAACCCTCGCCGAACGTGAAGGCGGCGTCACCAACACCGTCCTCGAAAAGCAGATCCGCGGCGCTTTCGCCGACATCTCCGCGGCCGACATGGACGCGATCACCGTCGCCTACGAGCCCGTCTGGGCCATCGGCACTGGCAAGACCGCCACGCCTGACGTCGCGCAGGAGACCCACGCCTTCATCCGCTCCGTCCTGACCGCCCTCTACGGCGACAAGGCCCAGGACATCGTCGTCCAGTACGGCGGCAGCATGAAGCCCGAAAACTCCGGCGCTCTCGTCTCCAAGCAGGACATCGACGGCGGCCTCATCGGCGGCGCGGCCCTCAAGGCCGACTCCTTCACCGCGCTCATCCAGAACGCCCTGAACGCCTGAGTCCGGCACACGTTCGCCCGCCTCGAAGCGGGCTGAACCAAGCTATCTGTTTTGTCTCTTGCCCCGGCAGCCCGTCACAAGGCCGCCGGGGGTTTTCTTTTTCCGCGCCGTCTTTTTTACGGTTTCAAAGCGGAAATCGGCAGAACGTGAACTCCGTCCGGACGGGTATATCCTACAGGGCCTCCTGTGATGACGGCCAGCAGGTCGGGTTCCGCCAGCGGACATTGTTTTTCCGTTTCGTTGTATTTCCGGATCAGCTGCCGGATTTCCAGCAGATGCCCGGCTCCCTCTTCAATTTCCCGTGCGCCGAGCTTGATCTCGAACAGGGCGTAGCGCCCGTCCTTCAGGTGGAGCACGGCGTCGGCCTCAAGGCCGTAGCGGTCGCGGTAGTATGAAAGCCTGCCGCCGAGCGCGGATGAATACACCTTCAAATCGCGCATGACGAGGCTTTCGAACAGGAATCCGAACGTTTTGAAGTCTTTCAGAAAGTATTCCGGCTTCACCCCGAGCGCCGCCGCCGCGATCGACGGGTCGCACATCCCGCGCTTCGGCCTGGATCGCATTTCCGTCGCGCTACGCACAGCCGGGCACCATGCCCCGACGTCGGAAATGACAAAGAGACGCCGGAGCGCGTCCAGATAGGAATCGACCGTCGGGGCAGACACTTCCTGCACCGCGAGAAGGTCTTTGCGAATCGTCGCGGTCGTCGCCAGGGAGGAGATATTGCGCGCATAAGATTTCAACAGTGCGGCGGCCAGTTTCGGATCCCGGCTGACGTTGTCGATCCGGGAAATATCGACCTCCGCCACGTTGTTGACGTAGTCTTCCGCGATAAACAGTTTGGCGTCGTCTCCCTTCACCTGCAGCGAGGATGGCCACCCTCCGCGACATGTGGCGAAAAGCAGTTCCTCCATGCTCAGTTTCCCCTGCGCCCCGTCGATTTCCGACTCGGGCCGCCGGAACATTTCCGCCAGGGAGACCTGACCGGAGGATTCTTTGGATTCCCACAGGCTCATCGTCTGCATTTCCAGCCTCGAAATCCGGCCGGTTCCCGTGTGTTTCGTTTTGGAGTCGTCCTTTACCACCGAACCGGTCAGGATATACTGGCCTTTCTCATCGCTCCGGTCCACCGAAACGCGCACCGCGTCCCACAGGACAGGAGCGAGCTGCCATTCGTCGATCAGGCGCGGCTTCTCCCCCCGCAGCAGCAGCGACGGCTTCGTGTCCGCGAGCTTCAGATACCCTTCCTGCAAGTCCGGGTCCTGCATTTCGAGGACGCTTGCGGCCTTCTGTTTCGCGGTCGTCGTCTTGCCGCACCACTTCGGACCGACGATCAGCGTGGCACCGACGGACCGCAGGCGCAGATCAAGTTCCCGGTCCAGGACACGGGGCAGGTATTTTTTCATGGGAGACCTCCTTGGTTGACACCTTAATATACCACCGTTTCAAGCTTTTTCAAGCTCCGTTTTGTATTTTTGAGCTATTTCGTTTTGCATTTTTGAGGCGTTTCATTTTGTATTTTTGAGCCATTTCGTTTTGCATTTTTGAGATTCCGGGAGGGGGATGAGGGGGGGAATCAAGGCGGGGGACAAAGGGCTTTGAGGCGGGATGAGGAGATCGAGGCGGGGGACATGTGCAGGAAGCGATCCGGCACGGGCTCAGGAACAAGCTCCGGCACGGGCTCAGGAACAAGCTCCGGCACGGGCTCAGGAACGGGCAGCAGGGCGCAGTGTTTTCTTCAGGCAATTCCTTTAGTTTCTTTTGTTTATTCAGTTTTACGAAACGAAAGTTTCTTTTTTTTCATCCGAAGGCTTGATTTTTTGTTTTATGAGGTGTATTATATACTAACGGATTATCGGAAGAGGCCGATCCGCTGTTCTACGAGCCGCATATAACTTATTCATCTGTTTTCTTTTCCAACCAGGAGCCGCGCCATGAAACACGAGACCGCATCCCGCTTCACCCCAGCTCACGAAACACGCACCAGACGCACGTTCACCCTGATCGAACTCCTGATCGTGGTGGCCATCATCGGCATCCTCGCCGCCATGCTTCTCCCCGCGCTTCAGTCCGCGCGCAAATCCGCGCTCGCCGCAGGCTGCACGAACAACGCCAAGCAGCTCGGCACGCTCGCCATAATGTACTCGAACGACACGCAGTATTACATGCCCGTCACGGGCGCAAACTCATACAAATACAAATACACCGACTCCGGCGTCTCCTGCGATTCCCTGTGGGACCGTCTCCTCATCTCCTACCTCCCCGGCATGAACGAGGTCGTGGAAAAGATACGCTTCAACGGCACGCCGGAATCCAGCATCCTCAAAAAAGGCTCCAAATTCCAAAGCCTCAAAATCTTCCAGTGCCCCGGCGACAACATTCCGCGCAACGCCTCCGCCAGAGACAAATTCCCGTTCCGCTCCTACGGCATGAGCCACGCGACATGCGCGGGAAACGGCAAAGCGGAATGTCCTGATTCAGCTTGTGAATTTCGGAATCGTACTCTCGCATGGATCAACTCCCCGTTCAAGGCGACCAGAAAAAGCATGGTTCCCATTCCGTCCCGTACCATTCTCCTCGCCGAGTGGGCCCCCATGACCCGCGGCGACCTCGGATTCGTCACCGCCACCTATGCCGCCATGTCCGCCGCCTGCACGCAGACGCTCGGCATCTACGCGGAATGGGGCGTCGACCAAAGCGGCAAAGACTTCCGTAATGCTTCCGAAAACTATATTCCGAAGTCCGACTACATGTCCCCCAAATCCCTGCACAACCACAGCTGGAATTACCTCTTCTGCGACGGGCACGTCGCCATGATGCACCCCGGCGCAACGATCTGGCAGGGAAAAGAAAGCATTTATGAAGCTCCCGACCACAATATGTGGACAATGTGCCCTAAGGATGACAAGTGATCTCCGGTTTTCGCGGCACACGCCGCAATACGGTTCGAAAGATTCAGCCGCCTCGATCCGGGGCGGCTTTTTCATGGGCGCGAAACGCCGTTACGAAAGCAGGAACTTCTCGTAATCGGACGGCGTGACGACGCCGGTTTCGGCTTTCGGGTACGCCCGGAGAAACGTCAGCGGTATCTTCGCCTTCGCGGCGGGATTGAGCTTGATCTCCCACGCCCGAAGCTGCCCTGCTTCCTCCTCGACATAATCGATCTCCTGACTCTTCGGAGACTGGGTGCGCCAGAAGAACGGACGCGGCGGCAACGGGCGGTTACTATTGTGTTTCATACGCTCCATGACGAGATAGTTCTCCCACATGTGTCCGGCATCGGTCCGGGCGGTCAGCGGTGAGAAATTGCCGATGACGGCATTCCGGATCCCAAGATCGCAGAAATAGACCTTGCAGCCCTTTTTGATCTCGTTCCGGAGATTGCCGCTGAACGCACCCAGCGGATAAACAACGTAACACTTGGTCAATAGATCAAGGTATTTGTCGACGGTCTTGACGTCCAGACCTGTCAGTCCGGCAAGTTCGTTACGGCTGACCTCGGACCCGATCTGGAGCGCCAGAGCACGGACCAGGCGGTCCAGGCCACCCGACTTCCGGATGCCGTCCATGGCGTAAATATCCTTGAAGAGATAACTGCCCGCAAGCTCGGAAAGCAACGCCTGTTCATCCCCCGGATGCGCCACGACGTCCGGATACGAACCGTAAAGCAGGCGGCGTTCCCAGTTCTGCGTCTCCTCCAATACCCCGATGGCGGATGCCAGCTCGGAGAAGGAGAGCGGCAGCAGGCGGTACTCCAGTTTGCGCCCCGTGAGAGGTTCCGCCATGCGGTTCATCAGTTCGAACGCGGAAGACCCGCTGGCGATGACCTGAATATCCGGTATTTCGTCCGTAACAAGTTTCAATGCCATCCCGATCCCGTCAATATGCTGGGCTTCATCGATGACAAGGATGCGACGTTTTCCCAGGAGAAGACGCCAGCCTTCGGTGGAGATCCCGGTCACGCGGGCGCGGACGTCGGGGTTGTCGCCATTCAGCCACAGGACATCGTCATTCCCGTATTTTGAGACGAGATGCCGGATCATGGTCGTCTTTCCGCTTTGTCTCGGGCCGTAGACGATCATGGCCTTCCCACTGAAGAATTTTCTTTCCAGCTCAGACTCAATGGTTCTTGTGATGTAGTTCATGATGGCATCTCCGGGAAAATGCAGGATTTCAGGGATTATATTCCCAAAAAACTATAGGATTTCAGGGATTATATTCCCAAAAAACTATAGGATTTCAGGGATTACAATTCTAAGATACACCATTTTTCCGGGATTTCAAGCCGCAAAAACAGAAAAAAAGAAAAAAAGAAGGCGGCCGGGGGAAATCCGGTCGCCGGTGCATTCTTTTTTCGTTCGCCAGTCTGCAATGGCGGAACAGGGGATACGCGCTTACTTGCCGCCCATCTTGGTCGGGTCTTCGTTCCTGCGGAGATCGCCCATCTTCTTGGTGATCTCGAACGCGTTCAGCCCGTCTATGGAACGGATATTTGTCATGTTCCTGTTGTTCCACGGAGTGAACCCGTATTTCGTCATCTGGGAAAGCAATATCTGACGCGCATCCTCGGCGGGAACGCTCTTCAGGACTTCGGAAAGGGACGTGGAATAGCGCTCCTTGCGGGAACCGTCGATTCGGGGCTTGCTGTCGCGAATCTGCTGGATCCGGTCAAAGACTTCCTCCGCGGTCAGGCCGTCCAGATCGGAGACGGCGTCATAGGGATCCACGGAATAGAACAGGATCATTTCCAGGCCGTTGGCGAACTCCATCTTTCTGTCATCGCCCGAAATGGTCTTCATGACCTCGCCGGAGGACAGGTAGTATTTCTCCATGGAGGAGCCGTCGATCTTCTTGGTGCAGGCGGAGGTAAGGCAGATTGCCATGACGCAGAGCGCGGCGAGCGTGGATCGGCGGAGATTCATCATCGGATTCCTTTCTGGATACAGACGAAGCGGGGCGAAGAAATACATTTTCGCTAATATTATACTCCGCAATAATCTTTTTTTCAAATTAAAAAGACAAAAAAAACGGAAAAACATTGGAAAGCCGTTCCGAAAAAACGGGGGCGACGCGGATTTGAGTTCGTGCCGCCCCCTTGAGCATGGAGGGTAAAACCTCCATTAGAGCATAGTCTTCAGCTCAGCGGTCGGAATCCAGGAGGAACTGATGATAGCCCCAGGTATTCCAGCCGCCCGCGCCTTCGAGGTCGGATTCGATCTTCTTCGCCGTCTCGGACGCGGATTCGGGCATGGCCTCATCCGGACGGACGGGGACGACCTCGGCGACCACGAGGAGCTGCGAACGCTTGGTGGATTCGCTCTCGGTGGAGAAGACCCAGCCGATGATCGGGAGGTCCTTCAGGATGGGGACGCCGCCGGACACGCTGACCACGTCGCGCTTTTCGATGCCGCCGATGACGAGCTTGGTGCCTTCATTGGAGATCATGAAGCTGGAAGCGACTTCCGCGCCCTGCTGGATGCGGGGGGTACCCTCGGAGGTGTAGCCGATGAGGGAGCTGTTGGAGACGTTCACGTCGAGCATGGTGGCCTTCGCGGAGATGGAGGGCGTGAGGCTGAGCTTGAAACCGAACTCGTCGGAAGGATCGGTCGTGGTGATGTTGCCCTTCCAGGCGGGGACGTTGTTGCTCTCGAACTCGATCTCGTCGCCCGCGGCGTCGAGGACTTCTGCGTACCTCGCGCCGACCTTGCGTCCGTTGCTCACGCCGTCGATCGTGAAGATGCCGCCTTTCAGGCGCATGGAGTAGCGTTCGGCGAGGGTGTTGGTCGGGCTGGAGAGGTGGACGATGTCGAGCGTGACGGTGCCGGAGGCGGAGATGTCGATGGTCTTTCCGGTTTTCGTGTAGGCGGTGAGCGTGAAGTCGACGCCCGGGGTCACGTCTTCGAGGTGGATGTATTCCTCGGTGTATTCCGGCGTTTCGGCGGGTTCCTGCCCGGCGTAGAAGACCTGGCTGGTGCGCTCGATCTCGGTGGTCGCGCCGTTGAGGAGCGAGACTTCGCAGGTGTGCAGGACTTTGCCCTTGCCCTTGCTGGTCAGGAAGTCGATGTACTTGGTGTTCCACTTCGGATTGAAGTTGAAATACTGGGTGTCGGACCAGCCGCCGCGGCGGACCAGGGCGGAGCCGTCGGACGCGAAGTTCTTCATGAAGCGGCCGCCGGTGCTGAAGAGGTCGACGCCGTCGTTGTTCTTCCACGCCTGGAAGTCGATGCCGAGCTTGGCGTCGTTTTCGGCGTAGAGCTCGTAGACGGTGATCTTCGCGCGGACTTCGGGATACGGGCAGTCGTACTCTTTCAGCACGGATTCGATGTTCTTGCGGGAGAACTGGGTCGTGTCGAAGACGAGCAGGTTCAGGCCCGTGTCGCAGCGGATGAGGTCGGTGCCGCCGATGTTCTCGGTCACGTCGTCGGCGACGTTCGCGCCCGCGGCCTCGATCATGTCGCGGAGCTCTTCCGCGGAACGGTACTTGGGCTGGTAGACGTAGACGGAGCCGCCGGTCGCGGAGATGACGCCCGGCTTGTCGAGGATCTCGATGATGCTGTCGATGCCCTGTCCGTTTTCGGCGTCTTCGAAGCGGTAGTCTTCGGCGGAGACCATGATGATGCCGGTGCCGTCGTTGTACTTGATCGCCTGAATGCCGGTGTCGCTCTCGTCGACCTTGCGGGTCTGCACGATCTCGCGCAGATAGCTGCGGAGTTCATAGGGGTCGGCGTGCTTCAGCACGTAGGTCTTCGTGACCACGTCCGGGTCGGAATTGTCCTGGATGAACTGGAGCACATCGGTGTCCTCCTTGACCGTGACGTTCAGTTTCGCCTCGACGCGGGCTTTTCCGTATTCCGGGGTGGGATCGGCGGCCTGCATGGCGTTGATGGCGGAAACGGCGCAGACAGCCGCCGCCGTGAGCTTGGTGATCGTTTTCATGGTATTGAGTATCCTTTTGTCAGCGGTTGTCATTTCTTCGCGGCGAGCTCGTCGAATTCGGCCATGATGCCGGGCTCGACGGTTTCGTTGATCTTGACCGGGACGGCGCGCGCGGTCACGAAATAGTGCACGACGTCGGCGTTCGAGGTCGTGGTACCGAAGATGTACTTCAGGACCGGCAGTTCGCAGAGGAACGGGATGCCGATGGTCTGTTCGACGTCGGTCTTGCGGTCCCAGCAGGCGAGGAGCTTTTCCTGTCCGAACGGGAGCGAGATGGAACCGGCGAAGCTCGTGCCCTCGGAGATTTCCGCGCCCATGTTGTTGCGCTCGACCACGTTCGAACCGGCGAGCTCGTAGGCGAACGTCACGCCGCCGTTTTCGCGGGTGCCGGCGATGGTGGCCTCGGAGATGTTCATCTCGAGCGAGGCGTCGCCGCCGACGTCCACGCTGGTGCGGTGATCGTCGTCCTTCAGGATGTTCTGGTATTCGGGCGAGAAGCTGGCCTTGAACTCGGCTTCCGGGTTGTTGGAGACCGTGACCCCGGCGGTGCTGTTGATGGTCGCGCGGCCGTTCTGCTGAAGCAGGCGGATGAAGCTGAAATCGAACGCGGGGGCGGTGTAGAAGCCGCCGAACCCGTAGGTGAACGTGCCGAAGAGATCGGCGCCCTGCGTGATGCCGTCCACGATCGTTTCGGCGGCTTTCATGCTCAGCACGTCGTATGCGGCATCGAAAAGGTTGAGGCCGGGGCCGTTCTTCCACGCCAGATAGTCCACGCCGACGTCGATCAGGTCGCTGTCGCGCACTTCATAGATCTTCAGTTCGATGCTCGTCTGCGGGATTTCTTTGTCGAGCCATTCGAGCTTCGCCTTGATGTCGGCCACGCGGGCCGGGGTGTCCTTGAAGTAGAACATGCCGGTCTTCGGGTCGAGTTTAATCGTGGAATCCAGCGGGCCGCTGGAAATGCCGGTCTCCTCGATGATCTCTAGCATGCTCTCGGCGGAACGGAACTGCGGCTTGTATGTGCCGTAGGCGATGCCGGTGCCGGAGATGATCGTGTCGTAGTCGTTCATCTTGCCGGGGCGGTCGAGCGCCTCGACCATCTCGTCGATGTAGGGCATCATCGGGACCGTGGTGGAGACGATCATGATCTGACGCTTGTTGGCGGCGTCTTCCATGCAGGTCACGCTGGAGTTGCCGTCGAAACGGATGGCGGCGCTCTTCACGAACGGAGCCAGGTCGACGGCCTTCGTGTGCTTCAGCTCGTAGGTCTTGCTGACCATGTCCTTCTGCGCGCCGTTCTGTATGAACGTGATGGTCTGCACTTTTTCGCCGGTTTCGACTTCTTCGGTGGTCTCGTCGGCCGGATTCTCGGCGGCGAACGAGGGGATCAGGAGGCCGGCCGCGAACAATGCGGCGAGGCCGGTTTTCACCTTGGGATTCATTTGGGGGGATCTCCTTGGGTTTGGTTGGTTGTTACGGTTTGGTGGGTTGTGGTTCGTTGTTATTTGTTAGGCTGGATTAACAGTCGTTTCTGTCCGACGGTGCCGGCGGAGGCGGGAAAGACGGACGGCGGAAAACCGGATTCCCGCCCGGACGCGCGCGGCGAAAACACAGCCGCCCGGCATGAGCAAGTCCCGTGCCAGCGGCGTTTTGAGGAGAGACGGAGGGAACCATGCGGCCGGAAAGCGTAAAACAGGCGGGAACTTTTTCCACGGAGTGTAACCCCGGCAGCGGCAATCCGTGTACGGCTGACGCTCGCATGCAATTGATGCGAAAACGTTGCTTTCTCGTGCCGGAGCGTGAGCCCGGCACACCGCAAGCGGTGCTGACATAGTGCATGGCTTACGCTCATGCACGTGTGTATGCCGCAGAGTGCCCGGTGCATTCTGTGTGTGTGCGCGAGCGTATGCCGCGCACTGCTGCAGTGGAGGACTTGTCCTCCCCGTCCCTTTCCGTACATACTGTTCTCCCGCACGGCTTCATGCCGCGCCCGTCCGTTTTTTTTCCCGGTGCGTTCCGGGATTCCCCGCACGGCTTCATGCCGTATCGCGTTGTATCAGGGCCCAAGTTAGTTTGGCCTAACTTTGATTTCCAGCGGACAAACGGCCGAATGGTTTCTGTTGGAAACCGGACCGCGCGCCGCTGATTATGCCATATACTATAGCACATCTTTCAACTTTGTCAATAAGCCTTGCCTAACTTTTTCTGTTTTTTGCCGCAAATCCGGCGGAAAAGTGGCATAATATCATGTTTTTTTCCGTTGCGGCTTGATTTTTTCCGGTTTATGTGCTAAGATTTTCGGGGTTTTTGCGTCTAATTCTGTGAACGAACCCGAAAATCACCATCCATCAAAACATTCAACCACATACAGGAAAGGAATCCAATATGAAATACACTGTGCTTCTCGCCGCGGCCGCGCTGTTCGGCGCGGTCGGTCTCGCCGCCGCCGATCCGAAGGCGGACCTTCAGCCGAACCTGCCCGACAAGGATGCCCCGGTGGAGATCCGCGTGACCACCGGCGACGCGAACAAAGAAATCAAGGCAAAAGTCGGCGAGATCATCGTGGTCGAGCTGGAAAGCTACGCCGCGGACAACTACTACGCGTGGAGCGAAGTGCCCGGCCGCTCGGACTCCGTGCTGGAGCTCGAACAAAAAGACCAGCAGGTGAGGGATTTCGCGATCGGCGTGGTCAGAGTCGGCGACAAATCGACGTTCCGCTACCTCGTGAAAGCGCCCGGCAAGACCGAGCTCACGTTCGGCTGCGGCCGTCCGTGGGAACAGGACAAGCCGCCGGTCAGCACCTTCAACGTGAAGATCGTCGCGGAAGCCGCCGAAGCGGATGCCACGCCCGCGGCCGACACGAAAACCGCGTCGTCCAAAACCTACGAGATGGGCAGGGACGACAACGGCAAGACGCTCAAGATCAAGGTCGGCGACGTCATCCGGGTCAAGCTCAAATCCAACCGCACCACGGGGTATTCCTGGGCGATCGTCTCCGGCAAGACCGACGCGAAGGTCCTCAAATCCGGCGAAATCGAATACGCGGTCGACGAGCATCCGGCGGGTATGGTCGGCGTCGGCGGCAATGATTTCTGCACGTTCACGGCGCTCGCGCCCGGCAAGACCGACATCTCGCTCGGCTATGCGCGTCCGTGGGAAAAGGACAAGGAACCCGCCCAGACGTTCAAGCTCACCGTCGAGGTCGAAGGCGCGGCTGCGCCCGCGGCCGGCGCCAAAGCCGACGCAAAGGCCGCCGCCCCGGCGAAGGCGGAGATCCGCCTCACCGACAAGGACAACGGAAAGACCGTCAAGGTCGCCGTCGACGGGACCGTCATCCTCTCGCTCGAATCCAACATCACCACCGGATTCAGCTGGACCAAGGCGGACAAGGTCGACAAGGACATCCTCAAGCTCGAAAAGGACGACTACATGCAGAGCCCGAATCCGAACGGCCTGCTCGGCGTCGGCGGCACGACCGTCATCGTCTACCGCGCGCTGAAGAAGGGCACGGCGAAGATCGACCTCACCTACATGCAGCCGTGGAACCCCGATTCCGAGTTCAACACGAACTACAGCGTCACGGTCGAAGTCGAGTAAGCAATACCCCGGCACAAAATCAAGTTCAGATTCACGGGACGGTCCACGCCGTCCCGTTTTTTGCACACCGGGGGCGTTATCGCCGAAAAAAACGGATTCGATTCGTATTTTTCAGAATACGGTGTATATTAATATATTTCAACTCTTTCTCACGGAGACGACCGAAAACATGACACTGGAACTTCTCAAAGGCAAAATCCACCGTGCGCGCCTCACCGCGTGCGACCTCAATTACGAGGGGAGTCTCGCCATCGACCCGGATTATCTGGACCTGGCGAACATCCTGCCCTACGAACGCATCCTCGTCGTGAACGCCACGAACGGCAGCCGCCTGGAGACCTACGCGATCCCCGGCGAACGCGGCAGCGGCGTCTTCTGCCTCAACGGAGCGGCGGCGCACCTCGGCCGCGTCGGCGATATCGTGACGATCATGTGTTTCGGCTACTACACGCCGGAGGAAGCCGCGACCCACGCGCCGAAGATCGTCGTTCTCGGCGAACACAACGAAGTCCTCGTGCAGCGTCTCGGCAAGAAGGTCATCGAATCGTAATCCCGCCCTTTTTCACCTCGTTTCCGGCCATTGAAAAGCCCCATGCGATGTTCTGCACGGGGCTTCCGTTTTTCAGGGGATCATGTGGTGGAGGCGCTTCAATGCGTAACGACTTCCATGCTGCGGAAGCGTAGAGTCGAGCCTTCCTCCGGTTCCAGAACGACGCGGACCGGCCAAGCCGCCGACGCGCGGTACATGTAACCGTGCGGGCCCGGACGGGGGTCGGGAACCAGTTTGGTCGGATTGAAGACTGCCGAGATCAAGTAGGATTTCATCTTCTCGGAATCGACCTGGATGGAACCGATCTCCACTTCCTCCCCGTTCTCGCCGGCGAACTCGCCTGTCAGCCCGCGCCGCAGGGGGATCTCTTTCATCGGCAGCGAACCCGGCGGCAGAGCCTGTGGCGCCTCGCATTCGCCGGACAGGTCCGACGTTCCGGGCGTGCAGGAGAGGTAGCCGTTGCTGAGTTCAACATAGCCGCCGACTTTACCCCGACAGGCGCGCAGGACGATCCGGCCCTTGCCGGATGCCCGAATGGTGAAACCCGCGCCGTTACTGGCCTGAAATGGCACCTCTCTGAAGAGGAGCCAGCGGCGTTCCTTCGCCTCGAACGCCTCCGTCCATGACGCCGCGTCGTGGATGCCGGTCCCGATGCGGGAAGTGTTCGGCCACTTCAGGTAAAGATTCGGCGGCGCGTCAGGGTCGGACACCCACACGAACGCGGGCTTCGACATATCCTGATAGGCATCGCAGAATTGGGCATGGTAGGTGATCCCGTCGTTTGCACCTCGATAGTCGTACAGCTTCTGCTCCGTTTTGAACTCGTCGAAATCCGCGTGCCCGCCGATTCCCTTCCGCGAATAGCAGAAGAGGCAGTAGCGGATCGCCAGCCAGTCGGAGAAGAACTCGCACGGCATACCGAGCGAGTCGCCCAGATCGCGGAAGCTCCTTCCCTCGTCGACGCTGTAGGAATACCGCACGGCGTACTGAAGGAACGGGATGTCCGCACGGATCACGACCTGCCCTTTCTTCGTCGTATTGGTCTCGTTGTCCGGGTCGAGGTTGTCGAGGTCGACGGACTGAAGTTCCTCCGTGGTGTATTTGCCGTCACGTTGCAGCTGGCGCATCACGGCGAGACGCGTTTTGCCGTTTTCGCGGACGGCGGCAACGAACGTGCAGTGCTGGGAGAAGAGACCGAGCCCGGCGACGTCGCCGTCCTTCAGCCCCGAATAATCCAGCGTGACCTGTGCGGAATCACCCGGTCCGAAGATCTGCTGGACGAGCACGTTCTGTGTCTCGCGGATCGCGTTTGACGTGCGCCGCGGCTTCAGGCGGAGCCAGCCGGGACGTTCCGTGAGCGACCAGCCGTCCGCCGCGGGGTGGTGGTTCCACTGCCACTGGAGGCCGAGCTTGCCCGAACCGAACTCGTCGCTGCGCCACCGGTCAGGACCGTTCTCCCGGTTTCTACGGACGGCGGAAGCCCTCCCCGAACGGTCCATGCTGATCCCGCGGGCGGCGGGAGTGTCGAGGCTGACGGAGCTTACCCCGGACACGGCGGGCTTTTTGTACGTGAGGACGGGTTTCACCTCGGGCCAGCCGTCCTTCCACTCCACTGGCAGCAGGAACGGGATGCGTCCGAGCTTGCCGTGGTCCTGGAAGATGATCGCCCACCAGTCGCCGTTTTTGAGCTGCACGAGGCCGCCCTGATGCAGGCCGGACCCCTCGTAGGTCAGCTGGGAATCGCACACGACCTTGTGTTCGTACGGGCCGTAGACGCTGTCCGAGCGGAAACAGTGCTGTTTGCCGCCGCCTGGGTTGAAGAGGTAGTATTTGCCGTCGATCTTGTAGGCATGCGTCCCCTCGCAGATCGTCCCCCGGATGATCGTCTTCTCGGGCGTGACGACCTTCGTCAAGCCGGCGTCAAGCTCGGTCACCTTCAGGTCGTTCTGCCCGTGGAACACGTACACGCGGCCGTCGTCGTCGAAGAATAGCCCCGGATCGTACATCTTCGCCCGGATCGCATTCATCTTCCACGGACCCGCCACGCTCTCCGCGCGCGACACTAGGAACACGCCGTCCACGCCGGTCTTGTTTTCCGGCCGGTTGTCCCACACATAGCACACGGAGTAGAACATGCCGTCGTGGTAACGCAATGACGGCGCCCAGCTGCCCGCCCCGTAGGCGTTCCCGTGCTTGCCGTCGAGATCGTAGCGCGCGTCTTTGAGGATTTTGTAATCGGGAATGGAGAACCCCGCCGGTTCCCAGTTCACCAGGTCGCGCGAGTGCATGACCGGATTGCCGGGCACGAGGTGGAACGACGAGGACTGGTAGTAGAAATCGTCGCCCACGCGGATCACCTCCGAGTCGGGGTAATCGGCGAACAGGATCGGATTGGTGTACGTGCCGTCGCCGTTATCCGCCCCGAACGAAAGCGAGGCGGAAACGGCGGTCCATACCGCCAGCACGGCGGCGGTGAACTTCTTCACGGCGGAGATCAAGATTGTCCCCCTCCTGTGAGCTTACTTGTCCAGCGGCAGATACGCGGAGTAGTGCTCGTGATAGATATTGAAGAGCGGCATCAGCGTGAACTCGCCGTCCTTGCCCTTCGCGATGAATTCGCCGAAGTTCTTCCCCGGCTTGAACGCCTTGATCGCGGTCTCGGCGTCGGCGGCCGCCACGGTCGGGATCGGCTCGTGCGTCTCGGGGCCCCACTGGTCGCGGTAACGACGGAGCGCGGGGTCGGCCTTGCCCTCGGCGGGCGGGATCACGGCGGCGAGGAGCAGCGGGCCGTAGAAGAATGCGACGTGCTTGCCGTCGGGGAGGGATTCGCTGTAGAGCGGGAAGTCGAATTCGACTTCGACCTTGTCGCCGTCCTTCCACTTGCGGCTGATGGCGACGTAGCCGCGTTCGTCGGCGTCCGCCTTGACCTCGGAGCCGTTGACCTTCACGGTCATCCGCTTCGCCCAGACGGGCCTGCGGAGGTCGAGTGCGAACTTTTTGGATTTCTTGAGGCCGAGCTTGATCTCGGCGGTCTTCGAGAGCGGGAACGCGGACTTGAGTTCAAGTTCGAGGCCGAGCTTGTCGTCCTTCAGTTCGGCGGCCCAGTACTGGTTCACGGCCACGGTGGACGCGCCGTCGGTGGCGAAACTGATCTCGGTGTAGCGTTCCGGGTTCTCCATGCCGGACCCGACGCAGCACCACCAGGAGTTGAACTCGGTGGAGAAGACTTTGTAGTGCGGCGAGCCGAGGGAGAGGAAGTAGCCGTATTCGCCGGGTTCCTTGCCGATGTTGGCGGCGATGTGGTTCAGCGTCACCTTCTCGGCGAAGTCCATCGGCTTCGTGTTCTGGTTCCACTCGAAGACGTGCATGGCGATCTTGACCATGTTGAAGGAGTTGCAGGTCTCGGCGGTGTTCGGCTTCAGCGTGCGCGCCACGTCGTTCATGTCGTAGAAATGTTCGCTTTCGCTGTGGCCGCCGTTCGCGTAGGAGCGCTTCGTGGAGACTTCGTTGAAAAAGTATTCGGCGCCGGTGCGCGCCTTTTCGTCGCCCTCGACCTCGTACAGGCGGGCGAGGCCGGCGATCTTCGGGATCTGCGTGTTCGCGTGGATGCCGTTGAAGATGTCGCGCTGGTCCTCCATCGCGCCGAGGATGCGGTTGTCGAAGAAGAAACGGCGTCCGGCCTCGGAATACTTCTTGTCGCCGGTGTCCGTGGTGAGGTCGACCATGACCTCGAGCATGCCGCCGTGCTCGGCGCGGAGCATGTTCTGCACCTGCTCGGGGCTGAGGTTGCTCAGGGCGGCGATCACGCGGTCCGCGAGCTTCTTCTCCACGTCGAGCGCCTTCTTGTTGCCGGTCAGACGGTACGCGTCGCGCAGGCCGGCGAAGACTTTGTGGATGGAGTAGAACGGCACCCAGACGCCGTTCAGGTTGAACGGCTGCGGGCGCACCACGCCGCGTTCGAGGTCGTTCAGCCAGCGTTCGTCCTCGGCGTGGACGTACCCGGTGCCGAGCTTGTCCTGGCACTTCGCGAGCTCGTCGACGATATAGTCGGAGCGTTCCTTCGCCTTGGCGTTGCCGCCGTGCGCGTACGCCATGCCGAGCGCGGAGAGGTAGTGGCCGAGCGAATGGCCCGCGATGTCGCGCGCTTCCCAGCCGCCGTACGGGCGCGCCTTCGCCTCAAGTCCCGCCACGGTCAGGAATTTCGACAGCAGGGCGTCGGGGTTCAGCGTTTCCGTCAGGAAGACTTCGTTGACTTTCCTGCGGTCGGCCATCGGGCCGTCCTCGAGGTCCGTCGCGCTGGACGGATAGAACGTGAGTTTCCCGGGGGTGGCGGCGGGCTGGTCATCGGCTGTGGCGCAGCTCACGGCTGCGGTCGCGGCGGCCGCGCAGATCGCGGCGGCGGCAAAGACTGCTGCATGTTTCATGTTTGGTTCTCCTGATTCATGCGTGGTTGGGTTGGTATGGAAAGTAGCTGGTTACGTTCAAATCGGACCCGGGACGGTGCGCCGCGCGAACACGCGGACATCCTTCCCGTTCAAACATAATATACTATAAAACCTGAATTATGCTATTCCTTTTCTAAAGAAAAGCATATATTTTTTGATCATTTTGCCCGATATGGGAAACGGAGGCCGATACCTAACTCTAAACAGACGGGATCTGAACTCGGCACTGATGTTGAATTGATGATTCCCCCTCGCATGGGATCCCCGTTTCCTACGACGTCTTACCGGCGGGATTGCCGTTTCCATTTGTCTTCCGGCTGCGGACGGGACGGGTCTCTGTGTCGCCTGCGGGGGATCTCGCCGTATTCCGTCAGATTCCGGTCGCCCGCCTTCGGATTCAGGAAGACTTCACAGTCAAAGGACATGTAGAATTCCGCCCCGTTTCCGAAGTAGGCGTCCACCCGTTCCGGTCTCGAACCAATGAAATGCAGGAAGAACTTCCCGTAGCGGCCGCCGACCCGGATGAGCGCACACCGGTATACCGGATACCAGGACGCTTCCTGCACCGGAGGCACCCCCGCCCACATCTGCTGGTCCCAGATGCGGACCATTTCCTCGACGGGGATCTCGATCTCCCTGCGCGTATAACCGTCGTCCGGGGCGACCGTCAGATCGTCCATCAGGCGGCGGCGGGCGTTTTTACTGTCTTCGATGATCTGCAGGTATTCCGGGGGACGATTGGTCCAGTGCGCGCCGGTATAATGCGTCCTTTCCGCCAGGGATTCCCCCTCGCCGACCGGGATCATGCCGTCGTCCGGGTCGTCGGAAAGGAGCCGGATGACAAATGCCGCCGGGTATTTCACGGTCTCGCCCCTGGAATTGAAGGCTCCCGGAAACTCCCGGAACACGATCTCGCCCCGTTCGTCCCGCTTGAAGTCCAGTTCCAGATAATTCCAGTCCGCATCAAACGGACGATCGAACGGACGCATCATTTCTCCCAGGTTCCACTCTTTCCGGTCAATCCTGGGGAGAACGATCCTGCTCCGCCGCTGCAATTTCAAACTGTATTCCAGCTGGCCGTTTTCAAGGTGCTTGATCTCGCGGACTCTGGGCGGCTCCGGAGGCGGCTGCCGCAGCACGACCTGCATGCCGTGCCAGCTCGATTTCGTCTTGGAATTGTATCCTTCCATGATATATCCATCTTTTTGGAAGGTCAGACTTCTCGCACTGCCGCCCAGGAACAGACGCCTGTCCGGCACGCGGAATTTTCCGTTGACGATCCATTTTTCGAGGTCATCCCGTCCGTACGGATCATTGAAGGGATCGTGACCGCCGAGAAGCCTAAAGAGTACCGAAGGCTTCACGTGATATGAGACTAGGAGTTCAACGTTGTCAACCGGCCTGCCGTGTTCGTCCACGACGACCCCGTAAATGTCCGAATGGCGTTTTCCGATCACAAATGCGAGGATAAACAGAGCCAGAAAGACGAGAAGGATGATGAACAGAAGTTTCCGTTTTTCGTTCAGCATGGAGAGCGGTCCTTTTCCGTTATTAGGCATAGCAAAAGGCGGCAGTCATGCAGATACTATACCGCATGTTCATTGAAAAGTCAAATAAAAAGCAGTTGTGTCCCGGCTCGGCTCAAAATAGGTCGGGCTGGGCGTCGTCGGCTTTTTTCCGGGCGGAGGGGGCGGACGCGAGGAAGGATTTCTGCGCGCCGGGGACGACGGTGTCCTCGGGCTTGAGATGACCGAGCAGGAGCGGGGACTTCGGATCGTGGTATTTGAAGTTCTCGAACGCCTTGCGCGGGTTCTGGTTGGCGTAGCAGTATTTGCAGCCGTTGAGGCAGGTGTCGTACGCGCCGATGTCGTGCGTTTCGATGCAGTGGCAGCCCGCGCGGATACCCTTGTGCTTGAGCTTGCGAAACTGCACGCCGTTGGCGCGGCCGAGGATATCGAGCGTCATGCACCCGGAGGAGCTGATGCCATAGCGCGTGTAATCGCCGTTGGTGCCGCAGGTCTGGATCGGGAATCCGAACCGCGCGGCGGTCGCGCCGAGGGATTCCGCGAGCTCGTTCCGGTAGGCGTCGTTCAGCGGGACCAGCTCCGGCATGTTCGCCTCGACCTTTCTGTACATCTCCACGAAACTGAAGACGCAGCTGTCGATGTGCGGCGCGAGGCGTTCCGCCATGCGCGCGAACGTGTCCTTGTGGCGTTCGATGGTGTACGTCTTCGTGAGCAGGACGGGGTCGTAGCGCCACGCGACGCGCTCCCGCCCGACGACCGAGGCGAGTTCGGCGAGCGTCTCCATGCTTTCGTCGATACTTGGCACGCCCGGCTCCACGTCGCGACCGTACGCCGTGATCGTGTAGAAACAATACGTGCGGAAGCGGTCCGTGATCTCGCGGATGCGCGGCAGGATCGGGCGGTAGTTCTTCGAGCAGAACACCACGCAGTCGACGACCTCGGGATCCAGCTCCCAGCGCGTGACTTTGTCCGGGAAAAGCGGATTCCGGGACAGCGCATAGCCCTCCGCGAACCGGTTCAGCAGCCAGTCCGAAAAATACTGGACCGTGTCGGTCCGTCCGCCGGTATTAATAATCACACTTCTCCCCCTCCGAGCTTGCGGGTTTCAAGGGTACCGATATTCATTCGAACGGATGGGTTTTCAGCAGACAGGCAAACAGGACGACGCAGGAAGATTTGATGGCGGCTACCTGAAAACGTAACCGCCGAGAATCTTCCCAGTCGGGATTTGCCCGGATGCGAAAAGCCGCCGCTCCCCAATGAATAGAGGTGCCCTAAGATCACTGGTTGTCTTCGAGCTTCTTGTACTCGGCGTACTTCATCGCGGCGAGCTTTCTGCCGGTCTCGAAGAGCGTGGCGGCGTTCTCGGGGAAGGTGCGTTCGAGCGCAGCGAAGCGGACTTCGCCCTTCAGGAAGTCGCGGTAGTCCTTCGTAGGGGCCGGGGAATCCAGCGTAAACGGCTTCTCCTTCGACGGATTGTAGCGGTAGAGGAACCAGTACCCGGCGTCGACGGCGGCCTTCATCTCCTGCTGAACGTTGCACATGCCGCACTTCAGGCCGTGGGTCATGCAGGGGGCGTAGGCGATCACAACGGACGGTCCGGGGAACGCCTCGGCCTCCTGGAGCGCCTTCATGAGCTGGTTCGGGTCCGCGCCCATCGCGACGGACGCGACGTAGACGTTTCCGTAGGTCATGAAGATGCGCCCGAGGTCCTTTTTCGGGCTGCGCTTGCCGGAGCTGGCGAACTGCGCCACAGCGCCGATCTGCGTGGCCTTGGAGGACTGGCCGCCGGTATTCGAGTAGACCTCCGTGTCCACGATCAGTGCGTTGATGTTCTCGCCGCTGGCGATCACGTGGTCGAGGCCGCCGAATCCGATGTCGTACGCCCAGCCGTCGCCGCCGTACATCCAGAAGGTCTTTTTGGCGAGCTGGTCGCGGTGCAGGAGGATGCCGTCGACAAGTTCGGAAACCTCCTTGTCGGCCGCAAGTTCGGCGCGGGCGGATTCGAGCGCGTCGCAGAGGGCGTCGGTCGCCGTGCGCGAGGCGTCGAGATCGTCGAATGCGTCAAGCCACGCCTGAAGCGCGTTTTTCACGGATTCGGGCACAGACTTTTCAAG
This sequence comes from uncultured Lentisphaerota bacterium, assembly GCA_900320095.1. Taxonomy (GTDB): domain Bacteria; phylum Verrucomicrobiota; class Lentisphaeria; order Victivallales; family UBA1829; genus UBA1732. The sequence continues at coordinate 17,157 of ONQZ01000016.1, read as the reverse complement.
CAGAGCCTTCACGCGGATGACCTGCATTTCGCGCTGTTTCTTCGAGGAAAGCAGCATGCCGAGCGCGAACTCGGCGTTGTTTTCGAACAGCGAATTGGTCCACGCCGGGCCGAATCCGCGCTGGTTCACGGTGTACGGGATGCCGGGCATGGGCGAGCCCCACGCCTGCGAACACCCGGTGGCGTTCGCCCAGTACACGCGGTCGCCGAAGAGCTGAGTCAGCAGCTTGGCGTAGGGCGTTTCGCCGCATCCGGCGCAGGCGGCCGAGAACTCGAGGAGCGGGCGGCGGAACTGGCTTCCTTTGACCGTGTAGGGGTTGAAGACGTCGGACTTGGCCGGGAGCGACAGCAGGTAATTCCAGTTCGCCAGGTCGTGGTCGGTCTCGGCGTTCGGGGTCATGACGAGCGCCTTTTCCTTTGCCGGGCAGACGGACGCGCAGACGCCGCAGCCGGTGCAGTCGGCGGCGCTGATCTGGAGCGTGTAGACATAGCCGGGCTTGCCAGTGGCGGGTATCGTGCGGAGCGGAGCGGGCGCGGCGGTCGCTTCCGCCTCGGTCAGCAGATACGGACGCACCACGGCGTGCGGGCAGGCGAACGCGCATCTGTTGCACTGGATGCACTTGGCGGGATCCCAGACGGGCACGTGGACCGCGATGTCGCGTTTCTCGTAGGCGGTCAGGCCCATGTCGATCACACCGTCCTCGTAGCCCTTGAACGCGCTCACGGGCAGGTCGTCGCCCTTCTGGGCGTTGATCGGCTCCAGCAGGTTCGTAACGACGGCGGGGAGGCCGGGGCGTGCGGCGGGCGCGGGATCGGCGGCGTTCAGCCAGGATTCCGGCACGGGAGCTTCCACGAGGCTCTTCACGCCCTCATCGATGGCGGCGAGGTTGAGGTTCACTACGTCGTCGCCCTTGGCGAAATAGGTCTTCTTCGCGGCGGCCTTCATGAACCCGACGGCTTCGTCCACGGGGATGACGTTCGCGAGGCGGAAGAACGCTGCCTGCAGGACCATGTTGATGTGGCTGCCGAGGCCGAGGCGCTCCGCGATGGCGACGGCGTCGATCAGGTAGAGCTTCGCGTGGCGTTCGGCGAGCGTGCGCTTCACGTGCGCCGGGAGCTTTTCGTCGAGCTCGGCGGGCGTCCACGGGCAGTTCAGCAGGAGCGTGCCGTTCGGCTTGAGCTCGCCCGCGACGTCGTACTTGGAGATATACGTGGCGTTGTGGCAGCCGATGAAGTCGGCGGCCTTCACGTAGTAGGAGGAACGGATCGGCTTGTCGCCGAACCGGAGATGCGACTTGGTCACGCCGAACGACTTCTTCGCGTCGTACTCGAAATACGCCTGGGCGTACTTCGAGGTATGTGCGTTGATGATGTTGACCGTGTTCTTGTTCGCGCCGACCGTGCCGTCGGAGCCGAGGCCCCAGAACTTGCAGCAGACGATGTGCTCGTCGTCGGGATAGAGCGGAGCTTCGACCGGGAGCGAACGGTGCGTCACGTCGTCCACGATGCCGATCGTGAAGCTGTTCATCGGCTTTTCGGCGGCGAGGTTGCGGAAGACGGCTTCGATCTGCGCCGGATCGGTGTCCTTCGAGGAGAGACCGTAGCGGCCGCCGTACACGGAGAGCGCGGCGGGATGATTCGCCTCGGCCAGCACGGAGCGGACGTCCAGATACAGCGGATCTCCCGCCGCACCCATTTCCTTGCAGCGGTCGAGCACGGCGATGCGTTTGACCGAGGCGGGCAGCGCGGCGAGGAAGTGTTCGGCGGAGAACGGCCTGTACAGGTGGACCTGCAGGAACCCGGTCTTTCCGCCGCGTGCGTTCAGCCAGTCGACGGTCTCGCGGATGGTACCGGAAACGGACCCCATGGCGACCACGACGTATTCGGCATCAGGGGCGCCGTAGTAATCGAAGAGGTGATACTGGCGGCCCGTCACGGACGCAATCTTGTCCATGCAGGACTGCACGATGCCGGGCAGCGCGTCGTAGAATGCGTTGTTCGCCTCGCGCACCTGGAAGAAGATGTCGGGGTTCTGCACGGTCGCGCGGAGCATCGGGTGTTCCGGGTTTAGCGCGTGGGCGCGGAACGCCTCAAGCGCCTTCATATCGACGAGCGGCTTCAGGTCGGCGTAGTCGATCGGCTCGACCTTGCTGAGCTCGTGCGAGGTGCGGAAGCCGTCGAAGAAGTGCAGGAACGGGATCAGCCCTTCGATCGCGGCGAGGTGCGCCACGGGAGCGAGGTCCATCACTTCCTGCGCGTTCGCGCTGGACAGCATCGCGAATCCGGTCTGGCGGCAGTTCATCACGTCCGAATGGTCCCCGAAGATGGAGAGCGCGTGCGTGCCGACCGTGCGGGACGCCACGTGCAGGACGCCGGGGAGGCGTTCGCCGGAGATGCGGTGCATGACCGGGATCATGAGCATGAGACCCTGCGACGAGGTGAAGGACGTGGAGAGCGCGCCCGCTTCGAGCGAACCGTGGATCGCACCGATCGCGCCCGCTTCGGACTGCATTTCCACCAGCGTCACGGTCTGGCCGAACACGTTTTTGCGGCCTTTCGCCGCCCATTCGTCGGTTTTTCCGGCCATCGGGGAGGACGGGGTGATCGGGTAAATGGCGGCGACTTCGGAAAACGCGTATGCGGCGTAGGCGCACGCCTCGTTGCCGTCCATCGTGACAAACTGTTTCGCGGAACTCATCGGATCGGGTCTCCTTGTTCGGTATCAGTTCAGTTTAATTTCAGATATTTTTCATGTTGCCGTGCGGATGCGGAAACCCGGCGGAAGCGCTTTGTCCTCCGCCGGGAAACACCGTCGCGCACGGCAGGAAAGATCACTCGGCGACGATGCCGTCGACCTTCTTGATCTTGAGGCGGTTCACGGCATCCTCGCGCATCTTGTACTTGAGGATCTTGCCGGCGGCGTTCATGGGGAACTCCTTCACGAAGTCGACGTAACGCGGGACCTTGTACTTCGCCATGTGGGAGCGCACGAAGTCCTTCATCTCCTCCTCGGTCATGGTCTCGCCTTCCTTCAGGATCACGCACGCCACGATCTCCTCGCCGTACTGCTCGTCCGGGATACCGATCACCTGCACGTCAGAGACTTTCGGATGCGTGTAGATGAATTCCTCGATCTCCTTCGGGTAGATGTTCTCGCCGCCTCGGATGATCATGTCCTTCAGGCGTCCGGTGATGCGGTAGTTGCCCTCGGGCGTGCGGAGCGCCAGGTCGCCGGTGTGAAGCCAGCCGTCCGCGTCGATGGCGGCGGCGGTCTCGAGCGGCATCTTGTAGTAGCCCTTCATGATGTTGTAACCGCGGGCGAGGAACTCGCCGGGGACGTTGTCCGGGAGGTCTTTTCCGGTCGCGGGGTCCACGATACGGCATTCGATCTCCGGCATGGCGCAGCCGACCGTCTCCACGCGGACCTCCAGCGGGTCGTCGGTGCGGCTCATGGTGCAGCCGGGCGACGCCTCGGTCTGGCCGTACACGATCACGATCTCGGTCATGTTCATCTTGTTCACGACGTCCTGCATGACGGACACCGGGCACGGCGAACCCGCCATGATGCCGGTGCGCATGTAGGAGAAATCGGTCTTCGGGAAGTCGGGGTGCTCGAGCATGGCGATGAACATCGTGGGCACGCCGTGGAACGCCGTGATCTTCTCCTGGTTGATGCACGCGAGGGCGGATTTCGGGGAGAAATAGGGCAGCGGGCACAGCGTGGCGCCGTGCGTCATGGACGCGGTCATCGCCAGCACCATGCCGAAGCAGTGGAACATCGGCACCTGGACCATCATGCGGTCGGCGGTGGAGAGGTCCATGCTGTCGCCGATGCACTTGCCGTTGTTCACGACGTTGTAGTGGGTCAGCATGACGCCCTTCGGGAATCCGGTGGTGCCGGAGGTGTACTGCATGTTGCACACGTCGTGGATGTCCACGGCGTCGGCGCGGCGGCGGAGCTCCTCCATCGGCACCTTGTGGGCGAACTCCACGGCTTCCTCCCAGGTCAGGCTGCCGGGCTGGCGGAATCCGACCGAGATGATGTTGCGGAGAAACGGCAGGCGCTTCGCGTGGAGCGGTTCGCCGGTCTTCGTCTGCGCGAGCTCGGGGCAGAGCTCGTTCATGATGCCGGCGTAGTCGGAATCGCGGTAGCCCTCGATCATCACCAGCGTGTGGGTGTCGGACTGGCGCAGCAGGTATTCCGCCTCCTGGATCTTGTACGCGGTGTTCACCGTGACGAGCGCGGCGCCGATCTTCGTGGTCGCCCAGAACGTGATATACCACTGCGGCACGTTCGTCGCCCAGATCGCGACTTTGGCGCCGGGCTTCACGCCGAGGGCGATCAGCGCGCGGGCGAAGGTGTCCACGTCGTCGCGGAACTCGGAATAGGTTCGCGTATAGTCGAGCGTAGTGTACTTGAACGCGTACTGGTCGGGGAATTCGCGGACCATGGCGTCGAGCACCTGGGAGAACGTCTTTTCGATCAGGATGTCCTTCTTCCAGATGAATTTCCCGGTGCGGCGCTTGTTTTCGTAGAGGGTCGCCTTCGCGCGCGCCAGCTCGAACCGGCTCATGTAGCTCACGAACTGCGCGAAGATCACGTCGGGCGAGCTGATCTCCGCTTCCCACTTCGGGTCCCATTCGATGGAGATGAACCCGTCGTAGTTCACCGAGCGAAGGGCGTTCATCACGCGGTCGAGCGGGAGCGAGCCCTCGCCGACGATGGCGTGGACCTCGGCGCTTTCGGAGTCCTTCAGGTGGACGTGTTTGATGTACGCGCCCAAATTTTTGACCGTGGCTTCCGGGGTCTCGCCGCAGACGCGGTAGGGATAATGCAGGTCCCACAGCGCGGCGAGGTTGTCCGTCATGAAGCTCGAGAGCAGGTCGCCGAGCTTCAGCGTGTCGGCGTAGTACCCGACCGTCTCCACGAGCAGGACCACGCGGGACTGTTCGGCGAGCGGGAGAGCGCGCCCGATGAACTCGCGGGCGGCGGCATCGTCGCCGGGCGTGTTTCCGCCGACTTTCAGGCGGATGTAGGGCACGTGCAGACGGCGCGCGGCCTCAAGACAGCGTTTGAGCTCGTCGAACGCTTCCTCCGGCTTCGCGGCGATATCGTTCACGAGGTCGAGGCAGGAGATGCACAGGTCGTGGTTATGGAGTTTGTGCTGGACGCCGGCGAGGCGTTCCGGCAGGAAATCGTTCCGGAGCTTCGGCGTGTCGATGTTGTGGACCTCGATCCCGTTGAACTTGTATTCGCGGGCGATCCTGACGAAATCGTCGAAGCTGTAGGATTCCCAACGATTGGTCGAGAACGACAGTTTCATTTGACACCTGCCTCGAAACAGATCTTGTTCACGGCGTCGATGTACGCGCGGATGCCCGCGCCGACCACGTCGGTGGAGACGCCTTTGCCCGCGTACACCTTGTTCTCGTAGCGGAGCTTCACGATGGTCGTGCCCATGGCGGACGCGCCGCCGGTCACGGACTGGATCTGGAAGTCGTCAAGCTCGAAGTGGTGGTCGAGGATCCCCTCGATGGCGAGGAAAGCGGCGGCGATCGGGCCGTCGCCCGTGCCGTAGCCCTTCACCTCGGCGCCGTCGCGTTCGAGGATGACATGGGCGTAGGACGTGATCTCGTTGCCGGAGGTGATGACGAAGGATTTGAGCAGGTAGGTGGGCGGGACCTGGAGGGAGACCGTGCCGATGATGGCTTCCAGCTCCTTCGGGCCGACCGCCGCTTCCGTCTTCTTCTGCACGATGCGCTGGACGGAATCGTAAACGGAATCCAGCGCGAATTCGTCGAGGTCGTAGCCCATCCGGCGGACGGCGTCGGCGACGGCTTCGCGGGAATCGGACTTGGAGATGCTGAAGTTAACCTCGCCGGCCGCGGGCGCTTCGAAGCACTCGTCCTGTTCGGCGCGGCCGCTCAGGATCTGGCGGATCTGCTCGTAGGATTTCTCCAGCACGGTCATGTTGAGGCCGCAGGACACGCCAAGGGCGTCGCCTTTCGCGCGGAAAACGTGCGCGATGCTGCGGAGGCTGGGCTCGTTCACGCCCGCGCAGGTGGTCTTGATCTGGGCGAATCCGGTGCTTACGCTGGCGAAGATGCACGCCGCCGCCATGTGCAGGGCGTTGGAATACGCGAACGACAGCGTCACGTTTTTGAGCTCGGGCACGGCTTCGTTCAGCGCGGCGACGAACTTGTTGAACTCGTCGGGCAGCATGACGCCCGCGGTGTCGCACACGGTGATGGTGCCCGCGCCGGATTCGATGCTGGCACGGATGACCTGCGCGAGGAAATCGGCCTCGGCGCGCGTGGCGTCCTGAAGCGAGAGTTCGACGTCTTCGCAGAGTTCGCGGCAGGCTTTCACCTGGGCGCGGATCATTTCGAGCACGACCGGCGGCTTCTTGTGGAACTGGTACTCCATCTGCACCGTCGAAACGGGTGCGACCACGTTCAGGCGCGGGTGTTTCGCGGCGCGAAGTGCCTCCCAGGTATCCGGAAGAAGATTCGGATCAAGCCCCACCGGGCAGGCAAGAATGCAGCGAGTCATAAGGGGTGCAAGCGTGTGAAGGAAAACGATGTCGTTTTTCCCGTTCACGATCGGAGCCGTTTCAATGGCATCCACGTTCAGCTTGTCAAGCTGGCGCGCCACCTCGATCTTTTCCTTAAAACTCAAGGAACTGCCATTGCACGCGGCTTGTTCGCGCAACGACACATCGACGATTTGTATCTTTCTCATGGGCGTCTCCTTACGACGTTCGCCATCCCTGCCCGGCACCGTGCCGGACAATCGCGGCAGAAAAGATTATAAACGTTTAATATACCACATCTATAGTAAAATATCAAGGAGAAAACATGACTTTCAGCCTCATCTTTTCATTTTTCCCCCACTTTTTATTCTTTTGCTTGATTTTTCCCTTTTCTGCTGTAACTTTTTATTGTTTTTGTTCCGATTTTTCCAAGGATTTCAACAGCTTTTTCCAAATCGTAATCCCATGTCATTCCCTCCGCTTTCCGACTTCCGGTCCGTCCACATCATCGGCTGCTGCGGCGCGGGCTGCGCCCCCCTCGCCCGGATCCTCCTCGAAAAAGGATTCCGCGTGACCGGCTCTGATCTGCTCGACAACGCCGCCGCGGCGACGCTCCGCAAAAACGGCGCACACATCGCGCCCGCCGGACACCGTGTCGAAAACCTCCCGCCGGACAACGACGGGCTTCTGGTCGTGCGGACTTCGGCAGCGGGACCGGAAAACCCGGAAGTCGCGGAGGCCATGCGGCGCGGATTGCCCGTGCTGAGGCGGGGCGAAGCGCTCGCGGTCGTGACGGATTCGTACAGGCGGCCGGTGGCGGTCAGCGGTTCGCACGGCAAAACAAGCGTGAGCGCGATGCTGGCGTGGCTGCTCCGCGAACTCGGCGCGAATCCCGGCTACATGATCGGCGGAGCCGTGACGGGCTGGGAAAGCGCGGGCGCGGCGGGCGACGGCGACCTGTTCGTCACCGAGGCGGACGAGAGCGACGGCACGCACACGCTGCTGCGTCCGCACCTCGGGATCGTCACGAACGTGGAGGACGACCACGCGTGGAGCCTCGGCGGATTCGAGGCGCTGGAACACAATTTCAAGGCGTTCGCGGAGCAGTCGGGAACCCTGCTGTACTGCGCCTCGGAGGAGACCGACCGGCTCTTCAAAGGCCATCCGCACGCGGTCCGGCTCGACCTCGCGGACATGCCGGACGAGTTCCTGCCCGGATTCGGGCATTTCCAGCGGCTGGACGGCATGATCGCCGTGAAGGCCGCCGAACTGCTCGGATTCGACGCCGCCGAGGCGGAAAAGACGCTCCGTGAATTTCCCGGGGTCGAACGCCGTCTCTCCGTCCGGTTCAACGGCGCGGTCACGGTCATCGAGGACTACGCGCATCATCCGACCGAACTCCGCGAAAGCATCCGTTCCATGCGCGAACTCTACCCCGGACGCCGCCTCGTCGTGATCTTCCAGCCGCACCGCTATGCGCGCCTCGAACGTTATTTCAACGAGTTCATAATCGAGCTAAAAAAGGCGGACCGCGTGTTCGTCACGCCGGTCTTCGCCGCCTGGACCGGAAGCGGGAAATATACCTCGGACAACCTCGCAGCGTCGGTCGGCGGAGTCGCGCTCGCGGGGAGCTGGGACGACATGGGCGCGCGTGCCGGACTTGAGCTCAAAAAAGGCGATGTCGCGGCCATCATCGGCGCGGGCGATCTGCCGAAGATCCTGCCGTCGCTGATCGCGGCGGCGAAAGCCATTTCCTGAGCGGTTTTACCTCAAAATCAATATTCGCGGACAGCGCGCGCCAGAAGACGCGCAAGTTCGGCGACTTCATCCGGCGTATTGTGGTCGAAGAACGACACCCGGACGGCGGAATACGCCACGTCGCGGCTCAATCCCATCGCGGTCAGCACACGCGAGGGCGTTCCGGTCTCGGCGTCGCACGCGCTGCCCGAGGCGATCGACGCGCCGAATTTCGCCATGATGCGCGTGAGGATCGCACCCTGATACGTCTGCGCGCCGCCGGAGAACAACAGATGCACGATGTACGGGGAGGCGTTCGAGGCGGGAACCGTCTCGCGCCAGCAGCCGTCCGGCAGGGCTTCCCTCAGCTCGGCGAGAAATCTTTCCTTCAGTTCGCGGATGTAGTCCAGGTCGCCGCTCATCGTCGCGAGGCGTCCGCCGAGCGTTTCCGCGAGCAGCAGGCAGAAGGGAGGAGGGACGCGTCCGACCGCGTGGCGTTCCGCGCGGAGTTTCTTCATGGCGGGACGGAACGCGTCACTGTACAGCACGGCCGCGCCGGACGGCAGGCCGAATTTCTGCCCGGAGACGAGGAAGAATTCAGGCTGTATTGCATCGAAATCGAACGGGATTTTTCCCGCGCCCTGAATCGCGTCGACGAGCAGACTCGCCTGCGGCGCGATGGATTTGACCATGGACCGCACGGCGGCAAGGTCCTGAACCACGCCGGTCTCGCTCTGCACCCAGTGGAACACCACGAGACGCGTGCGTTCGCTGAGCTTCTGGGAGAGGTCGGTGAGGTCGATCCGGCCGTCGCGCAGGAGCTTCACGCGGTTGCGCGGACAGGACGCCGGGAGCATGTCGAGCGCGGGCGGGATGCTCGCGTGTTCGCCGTCGGTGAACAGCACTTCGCCGTGCTTCTCCGGGGTCAACAGAAACGCCGTGACGGCGGCACGGACGGCATCGGTCCCGGTGTTCGTCCACAGCACAGAGCGCCCCTGCGACTTCGAGCCGCAGACGGCGTTCAGCAGGCGGTGTTCCGCAGTCGATAATGTCGCGCGCACGGCCTCGGCGGCGGCGCCGGACGCCTCCTGATTGGCGGAATAGTCCTGCGCGAGCGCCGCGAGGCGCGACATGGTGACCGGACGGACGGGGACCGCGGCGGCATTGTCGAAGTAGAGCTTCATTCGGCGCGCACCGCCTCTTTTTTACGGGCGAGCGATTCCTCGATGGAACGGATCTCGTTGACGAGCCCTTCCTTCAATTGGTCGATCTCGTCCGGGTCGGTCATCGCGGCGAGCTTGTGCTCTGCGGTGATCTTCGCGGCGGCGATCTTCGCCTGCGCGGCACGTTCGAGTTCGGCGATCTTTTCCTTCTTCTCGGGGGAGAGTTCCTGCAGGGCTCCGCCGCTGCGTTCGAGTGCGAGTTCCCAGGCGCTTTTCATGGTTGTGGTTCCTTTCGAATAAAGGCCGCGCGACAGATGTCGAGATCGGGCCGGTCAAGTTCGGGGTTCTTCGGGGCGAGACGCCGCGCGGTCGCGAGGTCGCGCTGTTCCTCCGGGGTCACGGATACGATGTCCAGATGCATACGGCTGCCCAAAGCCATACCGCGCAGCAGGAGAAGATCCTTTGCGAAGTTGAACCGGGCGCGCTTGACATAATGCGACGATTGAAGCGGATCAAGCTCGACGACACGATCAATGCAGAACACTGCTTCGTCCATCCGCCCGGTCATGTACATGTAGTCCGCAGCGGCATTCCAGTGGAACGGCGACCACGAAGCTTCATTGTTCGCCGCATGAAGCAGGGCTCTCACGCGGTCGTACGACGGCACATAGAGCGGATCGTCCTGATGTTCGAACGAATATTCGGGATTGAGCTCGGCAAGCAGTTCCGAGTAAGTCTTCTCCGCATGGAAAACACGTTCTGAAAACGCGAAAAAGAATCCGACAAGGCCTACGAACAGGAAAAAGACGACCAGACAAAGGCGCGGACGGCAATGATCGACCAGCGCTTCCGCATCCGCGGACGCATCCCGGTTCAACGTGAGCAGGGAGAACGCGATCAGGACACCGGCGTACGCGGTCGTCTCGAACCCGATGTCGAGCAGGGTCCCGGCGGAAAGGACGAGGCAGGGAAACGCCGGGACGAGCGCGAAAACGTCCTTGAGTTCGCGCCAGTTCGTCCGGCGAATCTGACGGCACGCGGCGACGACCGGGTACGCGAGCACGGCAAGCGCTGCGAGGAAACCCGCGATGCCGCACTGCGAGCCGAACAGCATCACCATGTTGTGCGGAGAGTGCGGCGCCTCCTTGTCGCGCCACAGGCGAAGGATCGAGTAATCGTGCAGGAAGTCGCCCCAGCCGGTGCCCGTCAGCGGGTGCTCGAACATCATCCGCGCCGCCGCTTGGACATAATCGAATCGCACATACATCGACAGCGCGCCGCGTCCGAGCCAGATCATGGCGGCAAGTCCGGCGACGCCAAGCGCCAGAACCCCAGCACCCGCGATTTTCCATTTGCGCGGCAGACGCGAGAAGAAGAACACGGCCGCGCCCGCGGCGAGGAGGGAGAACAATGCGCCGCGGCTGTCCGTCTTCACGAGCAGGAAGAGCGTCACGGCGAACGCGAGTCCGCCGAACAGACGCCGCGAGAGCTTCGGCGGCGAGACGCGTTCGTTGCCGAACCGCCAGAAGAGGACCGTGAGGAACGGAAGGAGCGCGGCGAGGTACGCGCCGTAGACATTGCACGAGTTGAAGTCCGCCTGAACGCGGCCTTCCCCGATGCGGACCGCCATCCCGTCGGCGATTTCGCGTCCGCCCGCCGCCGTGCGCGCTTGGATATGTTCGCGGAGCGCCTCGAATCCGTACCAGTACTGGTACATGCCGGAGCAAAGCGACAGCACACCGCCGAGGACCAGCGATCCGGTCAGCATCCGCGCGAATCCTCTGCGTCCGGACAGCAGAATCGCCAGCGACAGCGCATAGCAGGCCAGCGACAGCGTGTGGGCGATCATCTGCGGCGGATACCCCATGCAAGAGGCGTCCGCCAGCCCGAGAAAGCTCACGCCGCCAAGGACCAGCCAAAGCGCGCCGTATTTCAGCAGCGGCGGACGGAACGTCATTTCCTTGCGAAACAGCGCGGCAAGCACGGTCAGTCCGAGCAGAATGGGAGAAGCCATCATGAAGACGGGCAGCGGCCACGCGATGAAGACCAGGGAAAGCGGATCGCTCCAGTACAGCGCGCCGCCCTCGGGCGCGCTCACGAACGACGCGAACTTGACCGGCATAAGCACGGTCAGCAGGCAGGCGAAGAGTTCCGCAGTACGCCACAGAAAATTGTAAAACACGAAATCGCTCCGGTCAAACTCTCCGAATTTCCAGGCAGAACCCTTTTCACGGACCCGGAACGTCCCTATGGGAAGTGAAACGGAATCAGGCGTGGGGATGTGCTTTTTCATAAATCCTCTTCATGTGTTCCGTGCTGACGTGCGTGTAAATCTGCGTGGTGCTGAGGTTCTCGTGGCCGAGCAGCGCCTGAACGCTCCGCAGGTCCGCGCCCGCATCCAGCAGATGCGTCGCGAACGAATGGCGGAGCTTGTGCGGGGTCAGATCGGGTGGAAGTCCCGCCTGCACGAGGTAGAGCTTGAAAAACCGCTGGAACGAACGCGCGGTGAGGCGTCCACCGAGCTGGTTCAGGAAAATGGCGGCGCGCGGCGACTGGTCGGACGAGAGCGTGCGGCGGTGCTTGAGGTAGGCGCGGAGCGCGCGCTGAGCGGGGTTTCCGAGGGCGCAGAGGCGTTCCTTCTTGCCTTTGCCGCGTATCTTCATCACGCCGGAAAACGCGTCGACGTCGCCGAAGTTCAGCCCGAGCGCTTCGCTGATGCGGAGTCCGCCGGAATAGATCACCTCCAGGACCGCGGCGTCGCGCGCGGCGGCAAACGCGGCGGCTTCGGGCGTTTTCGCGAGGCCGAGTTCGGCATGGTCCGCCCAGACGGCCTGCGGCGCGGCGAGGAGGCGTCCGACTTCGTCCACGGTCATGTATTTCGGGAGGAGCTTCGGGCGGCGCGGGGATGCCTGGCCGATGAACGGATTCGAGGTCGCGCGGTTTTCGCGGATCAGGTAACGGTAGAACGAGCGCATGGCGGAGAGTTTCCGCATGATGGAACTGCGCGCCAGTTCGTCCGTGCTAAGCGACGCCACGAAATCCCGCGCATCGTACACACTCAGTGCCGCCCAGTCCGCCGTCCCCTCGAACGGGTCGGCTTTCAGGCAGATCTGCGCGCATTGCCGGATGTCCAGCGCATAGGACGAGCAGGTGTGTTCGGACGCGTTCCGCTCCGCCGCCAGGTAGGACAGGAAGCCGCGCAGTCCGTCGTCGTGAATCGTTTCGGTCATGATCCATCCTCTGAAATTAAAACATCAAGATAATTTACCCGTATTCAGGCGAATATGCAAGCGGAAAGATGAAAAAACATGATTGTATTCCGCCCGCCCGAATGCTATATTATGGGGCGTACTTTTTTTGAACCACACACCACGGGGGACCCCGCCATGAAACAGGCTATCGTAGTTCTCGCCGAAGGCTTCGAGGAGATCGAAGCGCTCGGCACCGCCGACATTCTCAACCGCTGCGGCATCATGACCATGCTCGCCGGCATCTCCGGCTCCATCGTCTCCGGCGCGCACGAAATCCGGGTCGCCCCGGACATGTTCCTGGAGCACACGCCCGGCTCCGACGCGGACGCCATCATCCTGCCCGGCGGCCTGCCCGGCGCGACCAACCTGATGAACTGCGAAGCGCTCGGCGCGATGGTGCGCGAGGCCGTCGCGAAGGGCAAGATCGCCGCCGCCATCTGCGCCGCCCCGAGCGCGCTTCACGCGTTCGGCGTGCTGGACGGCAGGACCGTGACCGGCTATCCCGGCACCGAAAAACTCAGCACACGCCCCGGCCTCACGTACACCGGCGAGCTCGTCGAGCATGACGGCAACATCATCACTGGCAAGGCGCCCGGCGCAACGCCGTTCTTCGCCGCCGAGATCGCCCGCGCGCTCGGCGTGAACCCGGCGACCGTACAGGGCGTGCTGAACGGGATGTTCATCCGTCCATGAGTCGCAGCTGCTACACAGTCGAACGCCGTTCCGAGGCGTCGCATGCCCGACTCGGCGTGCTGGAGACTGCCCACGGCACGATCCATACCCCGGTCTTCATGCCGGTCGGCACGCGCGCCACGGTGAAGGCGATGTCCCCGCGCGAGCTGGAGGAACTGAACGTCCAGATTATCCTCGGGAACACCTACCACCTGATGCTCCGTCCGGGGTCCGGGCTGATCCGACGCGCCGGCGGCCTGCACAAATTCGAGGACTGGAACCATCCCATCCTGACCGACTGCGGCGGATTCCAGGTCTTCAGCCTCGCCCCGCTCCGCAAGATCAAGCCGGACGGCGTCGAGTTCACCTCGCACATCGACGGCTCGCGGCATTTCCTCGGCCCGGTCGAATCCATGCGCATCCAGCGCGACCTCGGTTCCGACATCGTGATGGCGTTCGACGAATGTACGCCCTACCCCTGCACCCGCGACGCCGCCGAAAAATCGCTCGCCATGACCAAGCGCTGGGAGGAAATCTCCCGCGAACAGCCGCTGGACGACCATCAGCTGCGGTTCGGCATCGTGCAGGGCAGCGTGTACCACGACCTCCGCGCCGAGTCCGCCGCGCACGTCGCCTCGCTCGACTTCGACGGCTGCGCCATCGGCGGCGTGTCCGTCGGCGAATCCCAGGAGGAGATGTTCGACGTGACCTCGTTCGTCGCGCCGCTCCTGCCGGAGGACAAGCCGCGCTACCTGATGGGCGTCGGCACCCCGAAACAGATCCTCGAAAGCGTGAAGTTCGGCGTCGATATGTTCGACTGCGTGATGCCGACCCGTCTGGCGCGCCACGCGGCCGCGTTCATGCGCGGCGGCGACACCCTGCCCGCGAAGGCCGGACGTTTCTCCGAGGATTTCTCCCCGCTCGATCCGCGCTGCGACTGCTACGCCTGCACGCATTTCACGCGCGCTTACATCCGGCACCTGCTGAACGTGAACGAGATCCTCGGGGCGCGCCTGCTCACGATCCACAATATCCACTACTTCATCGCGCTCATGGAACGCATCCGCGCAGCCATCGCCGACGGCACGCTCGAAAGCCAGGGCGATTCCATCCTTTGAGCGGACGACCGTTCAAGCCTCACCACGGACACGCCATGCCGGACACGCCCGCCACAGACTGGACCCGCTACTACGAAAAACCGTTCATCACGGCGCATGTCACGCGGCGCATCACGGCGCACCGGATCGTGAAAATGGTCCTCGCCGCGGGCGGATTCCCGGACAGCCACCACATCATTGAACTCGGCGGCGGAAACAGCTCGTTCTGCGACCGATTTCCCGATTCAAATCCAAAACACCCTCCGTGGGACGGGTTTTATACCGTTGTGGACAGCAATCCGCGCGGCACGCTGCTGTTCTGGATGAAACACCCCTGGTCGGATTGGTACAGGGCGGTCTGCGCCGACATCATAACACTGGATACCGCCTCGTTCGAGCCCGCCGACCTCGTGTTCAGCGTCGGGCTGGTGGAGCATTTTCCCGAGGAACAGACGAAGATCGCGATCCAGCGGCATTTCGAGCTTGCGAAGCCCGGTGGGCTGGTCCTCATCACGTTCCCCGTGCCAACGTTCAGTTACCGCCTCATACGCCGCGCCGCCGAAATGCTCGGCATCTGGCGATTCCCGGACGAACGCCCCATTCAGCTGGAAGACGCGGTCGCGCTCTGCGCCGAACATGGCGAGATACTCGCAAAACGCCTGAACCGGGCGATCCTGCTGACGCAGGGAATCGTGCTTGCTAAGAAACCCTGCGGATAATACCGGAATCAAGCTCTTTTTCGCTCAAAAACTTGACGAACAGGCGTTCCTGTGCTACATTAAATTCAGATAATGATTCCATAAACATCCCCGCGAAAGGCCGACCGCCATGCTGAATGCCGTCATCCTCGGAGCAGGAGCCATGGGCTGTCTCTATGCCTCCTACCTCTGCAAAAACCCGAACATCAACCTCACGCTGCTTGACCACCGCGCCGCGAAGGTCGACGAGATCAACAAAAACGGCCTCATGATGATCGAAAACGATGAGGAAGTCCCGTTCAGCGTCCCCGCGAAAGTCAGCGGACACGGCCGCCATGATCCGGTCGACATCCTGCTGATCTTCGTGAAGGCGCACCAGACGTACGCCGCGCTGAAGGCGAACCGGTCGCTCATCGGCCCGAAGACGGTCGTGGTCTCGCTCCAGAACGGTATGGGGAACTACCTCGAGATCGTAAAGTTCGTGCCGCTTGACCGCATCGTGATCGGCACCTCGAACCACAACAGCACGCTCCTCGGCAGCGGACGGTTCCTGCACGCGGCGGACGGCAAGACCATCATCGGCGCGTTCAGCAAGGATTCGCCGCACGTGGAGCTGATCCGCTCGATCTTCGCCGAAAGCGGACTCGACATCTCCGTCTCGAACGACGTCCGCGTGCTCATCTGGCGCAAACTGCTCGTGAACATGTCCATCAACCCGCTCACGATGCTGCTCGAGGTCAAAAACGGGTTCATCCAGTCCAACCGCCCGAGCTGGGACATCGTGCGCCAGATCGTCGACGAGGGGCTGACCGTGGCGAAGGCCGACGGGATCGACTTCGACCGCGAGGAGATTCTGGAGCTCGTGCACAAGATCTGCGTCCTCACGCGCACCGGGTGTTCCTCCATGTTCCAGGACCGCATCCACAAACGCCGCACCGAGATCGACTTCATCAACGGCTCGGTCGTCTCGCTCGCGCGCAAACACGGCATCCAGGTGCCCGTGAACGCCCTGCTCGTCCAGCTCGTCCACGCCGTCGAGGACTCCTGCTCGGGAGAATAAACAAGGATTTGGCCGGCTGCAAAAGCAACGGCGGAACATAAAAAAAGGCATAAGCAGTACATCCCACTGTGCGCCGCCTCCCTCCCTGCATCGGACCGTCTCCGGATCCCGGTCATTCCCCATGACGCGGGATCCGGCCCCTCAACTTCGGCCCGGATGCCGACGGCGCACAAGCTCGGGACGTACAGCGGCGTCTGACCGCCGCCGGCGGAAGAAGTCCCCTCGTTTCTGAATTTCGTCCGCCGCGCTTATGCCAAAGACAGGACCGGGATGCGTTCGCATCTGCCGGAATCCTGTCCGGGAATCCAATATAGCACGTTTCCGAAGCGCTTCAATGCGAAAAAGCGCGCGAAACATCACTTTTTCCGGCAAAAACACGATTTTTCCCAACCTGTACAAGTTTGCTGTACAAGTTTTGCCGGGAAATCCGGCGATCGGGACCCGGTCAGCAAGTCTTTTTCGGAAAAAAAACGGAATTCCCCTTGCTTTTTTTCCGTACCGGTGTATATTAATTGATACATTTTTTGTGGGGCAGTAGCTCAGTTGGCTAGAGCGATACGTTCGCATCGTATAGGTCGTGGGTTCAACTCCCATCTGCTCCACCATTTTTTCGAGAATCGGCGCTATCCAATTCTCCACGGAGAATCACTCTCCGCACCTTTCGCGGCGTCTCCGAGGCCAGTTTCCTCCAGAATTCTCCGTTTCGTACAGGTGGCGACCTATTGGTTTCCGCGAACTCAAATCACGTTTTGGGGACTTTATGCGCTGTTTTCGACACTTAAACCGTGTTTTTCGAAATTAGCGCGGTTCGGAATCCTGGGACCGATTCTGGCATCCCCCTCAAAAAAGCCTCTTCGACGGTTTCTGACAAAAAGTCATAGTGATTTCTCGCAGTTGATTTCTGGGAGCTGGTAGATTTTTAGTTTAAGGTATTCTCTGTCTCGGAA
>ONQZ01000033.1 GCA_900320095.1 uncultured Lentisphaerota bacterium | reverse complement strand
GGGCGCTCTGACCACAAAGGCGGGTTCGGAAACTGCGACGACATCCGTCACGCTCTCCGGCGCGACCATGAGCCTGAAGGATATTGATGGAGAGCCGATTACCGAATCCATCAAGGTCTCGGCATACAGTACGCTGAACGTCCAGGCGACGGCGGATTCGGTCAAAGCCTCCGTCATCATGGCAGAAACCGTGACGAACCTCGGCACGGTCAATGTCAGCGGCTCCACGTTCAACGCGAACTCGGTCACGACAAATGCCCAGGGCGCGTCCTTCACGGTCGGCGGCGAAAGCACACTGGAAATCGGCACACTCACCGGCACGATCCAAACGGCTGCGGATACTACGCTGATAGATTCCAGCATCACCGGCGGCGGAACCAACGGCGGAAGCATCTCGGCGCAGGGCGCGCTGACCTTCACCGGCAGCAACACGCTGAACAGCGTGACGCTGACTGCCACGGTGGAAAACACGGCCGTCACGGTCACCGGTACCGGCAATTCCCTCACGGTCGGCGGCGAAAGCACGCTGGAAATCGGCACGCTCACCGGCACGATCAAGACCGCGGCAGGCGCAAAACTGAAGGATTCCAAAATCACCAAGGGCAGCATCTCGGCGCAGGGCGCGCTGACCTTCACCGGCGAGGACACGCTGAACAGCGTGAGGCTGAACGCTTCCGGAAAGACTGTCACAAATTCCGGTACGCTCACAGTCGTCGGTCCCGGCAAACTGACCATCGGCACTCTCACCAATTACAAAACGATTGATGTGAGCAACAGCTCGACTGTTTCGGCTACCAGCCTGACCAACCACGGCACGGCAGTGTTCGATCATTCCAGACTTCAGGCGACGGACCTGAGAAATGATGATCCTAATGCCCGCATTGAGATAAAGAACTCTACGGTTTCTGTCTCCAACCGGTTCCTCAACCGAAAAGGAATCGTTGATATCAAGGATTCCACAGTCAGCGGCAGCGGCACATCGGCATCGCTCCAAAACAGAAAGGATTTCTTAACTCACAATTCGAATATCAGTTTTTCATCGATAAAGAACACTGGCACAGCTCAATTCTACGACACAAGCATCACTGCAAGCAGTGTTGTTTCCAAAGACACTTATGAATTCCAGCTGTTCGGGACGAATTCCCTGCACATCGGGTCGTTTGAAGGCACGATCCAGACAGACAGCGAAAGTGCCGTCACGCTGAACAAATCCGAGATCACCGGAAAGGTGGACAGTGACGGGACTCTCCTCGGCGTTATCAAGGCGCAGGGCGCGCTGGTTTTCACCGGCGAGACCAAACTGAACAGCATGACGCTGAACGCGAATGGCAAGGCCGTCACGGTCGGAAACAACGATGCGATCGCAGATTCTCTGACGGTCGGCGGCACGAGCACTCTGGACATCGGCACGCTCAATGGTACGATCGAACTCGCCGACGGCGCGGTCATCACGGATTCCGTGATCTCCGAAGTCGGAAAAGAAGGCGGCACGGTGAAAATCGTATCGGGCAATGTCCGGTTCGTCGGGAACAACAGTTTTGCCGCCGGTATCACGAACAGCGGTACGATTACAATGGATGTTCAGAATTCCGAACTCTGTGCCGGAAGCATTACAAACGAAGCAGACAAAACAATTATCATGAACAACAACACTATTCTGATCGCAAACAGCGTTACGAACAAAGGAACGCTCCAGGTAACAAACTCCACTCTCACGGCTTCCGAGCTGCGGAGTTTCACCGGCTCGTATTATGAAAACAGCGGCGAACTGGAACTGGCCGACGGAAGCACGTTTAAGTACAAGTTCGTCGACAATTTACCTTCCGGGGAAATCGAAATCACGGATTCCACGTTTACGGTAACGAATACGCTCAACAACGAGGGCAGCATTACCCTGATGGCCGGAACATCCTCGGATCAGAACGTCAGCACGCTGAATATCAGCGGCATGTCCGAAATCTCCAATGCGATCCAGGCGGGGAACTATGTCACGCTGAAGGACTCCACGGTCGGCAGCGTCTACGGTGCGGTCAAAGTCCAGAGCGGCGCCACGCTGACGCTGGACGGCACAAACGCCATCACCACGCTCGATCTGAGCGAAGCGGCCGGAGCCACGATGGACTGGCAGGACAAACTGACCTTCACCGGATTCGGCGACACCTATGCGGACAAGTTCACCCTCGACATGAGCGGTTATTCCTATTCCGGAGACGGCGTGGGCTATCTGCTGCTGGATTCCGTGAATCACGACTGGACCGAGGAGATGTACCAATCGCTCCTGACCAACGAATGGAATCCCGCCGAAGCCCTTTATAAGTTCGTGGTGAAGGACGGCGACCTGTATGCGATGGACCATTACTTCGTGGCGACCGTTTCCGGCAGCGGAAACGATGCCGAAGCCATAGCCCATCCGAATAATAATCCGGAATACGATTTCAAGACAATCGCCACCACGATCAGCGTAATCCCGGACGAGATCGTGGTGAAGGATGGAACGTACAACACATCCAACAACCCCGTTTTCAACGGCATCAAAACCACGATCAAGGGCGGAGAGTTCAAAACGCAGGTGGGCGGCGGTATTGTCGTTGAAAGCAATGTCACATCCGAAACGACTCAGATCGGAAGTGCGAATGCACGTCAGGACATCAACTTCAACATCACAGGCGGTTCGTTCAGCAAGATCGTTTATGCAGGAGACCGTCTGAAAGGAACGAGCACTGTTCACCGGTACGGCGATATCACCACGACGATCGACGGCGGAACCTTTGAATACCGCGTTGCCGGCGGCATGGCATATACGCTGAAGAACTATAATGGAAACGCCAAGCTGTTCGGCGATGTCACGCTGAACATCAACGGCGGAACCTTCAAAGACTGGATCTTCGGCGGATGCATTGCCGCGACCAAAGTCAACGGTTCCCAGGCAACGATCACCGGCAATGTGACGGTGAACATCAATGCATCCTCCAACGTCATTTCCCTGGCCTCTCTTGCCGTCGGTTCCCAGGGACCGGGCAGTATCGGCAACGGGACAAACCTTGTTCTGACCGGGAAAGGCTCGAACCTTTCCGTCAGCGGAGAGATCTGGGGCGCCAGCACCGGCGGATACTACACCGTCGGCGACAACCGCTCTTTTGTTTCGTTCGTTGATGGTTCGGAGGTCCTTTCGTTCTCGGGATTCACCGGCAAGCTCAAATGCACGAAGATTCGCGGATTCGACACGGTCACATGCGACGAAACCAGCAAGGTCGGCATTGATCCCAATGTCAGCCTGTCGGACGTCAAGAACTGGACGTTCGAATTCGGTGCATGGACCGAGGATGAAGAAACCGTCACGAGCGGCATCTCCGGCAATTTCACCAACGACTTCACCGGCGACGAGCTGGAACTGAAAGGCGTCGGAAGCCTTGCGGTCAACAGCTCCTGGACGGTTCTGGAAAACAGCAAAGCCGGCGCATTCGCCGGTTTCGGCGGAGAAAGCGGCGACATGACTGTCAAGTTCTACTTGAATGCCGATGACAAGACCGGAACCGCCATGACCTGGCAGTCCGGCGGTTATTACGCCGCCCCGGACAACAGTTACAAGCTGGCTCTGGACAACACGGATTCTCCCACCAGGATGATCCTCACCCGCCTTGCATAACAAAACAATGTAGTGTTTTTTTGCGATATGAACAAATCGGAAACAATCAAAAAAGATCAATACGAATCTCCCTCTGTTACCGACATCAAGCCTGTCTCCATTGTGGAAGGTCAGGATGGATCCGGTCCGGAAGAAGGAGATTCTGATTGGGAATGAGCTTCAGCCTAACGCTGTGATCATGACACGACGGCTGACGATCGGCCTGCATGACGGCGGAAGCGTCGTGATGCAGGCAGACGGCCCGGAAGAGGAGATATCCTTCGACGGGCTGGGCGGACTGTTATGTCTGCCTGTCGTCGAATCGGAACAGGAGACCGCGGACGTGGAACTGATCGCGCTGGACCGGATGCCGGAGGGATGTCATTTGCTGAAAACGACGCCCCTGACGGAGATCGTGTACACGGCGGATTGGAGCCGGGTGCTCATCGCGGGCTGGAAGAAAAAACCGCGGCGTAAGCATTATTACCTGTGCTATGTGTGGCAGACGGCGTTGATTTACGCCGGACTGAACGCCATCCTGCGCGAAGAGAACGCCGTGCTGGTGCATTGCACTGTGCTGGAAACGGACCGCGGCGCGATCCTGATCTTCGGCGAAAGCGGCATGGGCAAGAGCACGGCCTCGGCACGCTGGCGCGCAAACGGCGGGAAATGCGTCTCGGACGACATGGCGCTGCTGGATTTCAGCGGCTCGGACGGGGAAATATATGTGCGCCGGATGCCGACTTGGAGCGACTGCCGCGAGGGGAAAAACGAATGGAATTACCCGGCCGGCGAGGAGATCCCGCTCGTCGGGGTCCTGGCGCTCGGACGCAGCGAAACCGGACACGACGAGATCGTGCCGTTGAGCCCGGCACAGTTTTTCGCCCAGTGCTACCGGTCGATGTTCTACTGGGATCTCTTTTATGCAAAGGAACTGCCCGAGGAGAAACAGCGCATCCTGACGGACCGCATCCGGGCACTGGCGGAGCTCATCACGAAACGGTTCGCCCCGCGGGCGCTGCTGACCGTGCTCGAGGGCGATTTGAAGACAGTCATTGAGGACAACCTGCGAAACTGAATCCATCTGCCGTGATGGAGGAACAGTTCGACGGGACGGGACCGGTGTTCAGTCCGGAATCGAACGCGGCGGTCACCCTGAACAAGATCAGCGTCCACCTCTGAAACCGCATGAAAGAAGGTGCGACCGAGGCGCAAATGGCCGCCGGACTGCTCGAAAAAAACGATGGCGCGACAGAGGAAATTACCGCCGCAAACGTAAAAACGTTCCTGGAGAAACTGCGGAGACGTTCCCTGCTGCCGGAGGACTGATCCGTGGTGAACGAATTCAAAAAACAGGAACGAGTGAAAAGAAAAAGCCCTCCGTTCAAACAGGGGGGCTTTTTCATATTGAGACATCCCGGCTTTTGAAAAACCGGGGGATCGAATCTCAGTCGCCGAGCGCCTTGCGGACGGCGTCGAGCGTGGCGGGGATCACGACCGGCTTGTTGGCGAACGTGCCGCGGATGCCGTAGTGGTCCATGAGCGTGTCCTGATGATAGCCGACGACGGCGTCCGGGTCCTTCAGGATGTTTCCGGTGAGGATGCCGACGACCTTTTCATCGGGTCCGATCACGCCGCTGTCGCGGAGCTTCTTCGCGCCCGCGAGCGAGCAGCAGGAGGCGGGTTCCGCGCCGATCCCGGCGGCATCGAGCTTCGCCTTGGCGTCCATGATCTCCTGCTCGGTGACCTGTTCGACCACGCCGTTGCTCCAGGTAACGGCGCGCATGCTCTTCGGCCAGGAGACGGGGTTGCCGATCTTGATGGCGGTGGCGATGGTCTCCGGGTTCTTGACGGGCTTGAACTCGGTGTGGTTCTTCCACATGGTGTAAAGCGGGTTCGCGCCTTCAGCCTGGATGACGGCGATGCGCGGGACCTTGGAGATGATGCCGAGCTCGTGAAGCTCCATCAGCGCCTTGCCGAGCGCGCTGTTGTTGCCGAGGTTGCCGCCGGGGATGACGAACCAGTCGGGCACCTGCCAGTCGAGCTGCTGGAGCGTTTCGATGCAGATCGCCTTCTGGCCTTCGATGCGGTACGGGTTGATGGAGTTCAGCAGGTAGATATTGAGCTCGCGGCAGACGTCCTGGACCAGCGCCATGGCGTCGTCGAAATTGCCCTGGATCTGAAGCGTGCGTCCGTTGTAGGCGAGCGCCTGGGCGAGCTTGCCGTAGGCGATCTTTCCTTCCGGGATGAAGATCACGGCGCGCATGCCGGCGACGGCGGCGTAGGATGCCATGCTGGCGCTGGTGTTGCCGGTGCTGGCGCAGGCGACGCTCTTCGCGCCGAGTCTGCGTGCCGCGCTGGCGCCGCAGGTCATGCCGCGGTCCTTGAAGCTGCCGGTCGGGTTTTCGCCCTCGTGCTTGAACCAGAGGTCGGAGAGACCGGCCCATTTTCCGGCGGAACCGGCGGGATAGAGGCGGGTGTTGCCCTCCTGACGGGTCACGATCATCTCGTCCGGGACGGACAGGATGAGCTCGCGGTAGCGCCAGACGCCGGAGGATTCGACGCCGCGCTTGAGGCCCCAGCGGGAATCCCAGAGCTTGCGGAGTTCTTCGCCGTCGATTTTGGAGAGGTCGCGCTTGACGTCGAGGATGCCGCCGCAGTCGCATTTATAGCGGAGATCCCAGGGATCGTAGGTCTTGCCGCAGCTGACGCATTCGAGATACATTTCGGGAGATTTCATGGAATCACTTCCTTGCGATTTTTGTGAGGTAAACTATGCCGAACACCTGGAACAGCAGAGGCGGGATCCAGACGACATATTGGGGATAAAACTGGGGATTGTAGCGGAGCGCGTCGGACACGAGCACACCGCCGTAGTAGAGCGCGCCGAGGGCGACGCTGAGGATCAGGCCGATGGACGTTTCGCGGCGGCTGGTGCGGATCGCCAGCGGCAGGCCGAGCATCATGAACGCGATGGGCGCGAGTGCAAGCGCGATCCGCTGGTTGATCTCGACGTTGATCGCCGTGGCGTCGACGCCAGCAGCGTCCTTGCCTCGTTTCAGGTAGATCGCAAGGCGGGCGAACAGGCTCTTGTAGGACAGATATTTGTCCTTGATGAAGACGTCTTTCTGGTTGTAGCGGTCGCCGAACGGCACGCGCAGTTCAACGGATTCGCTGTAGGAATGTTCCTTGCGGCGGTCCTTTCCGCTTCCCTCCACGTTCTCGACCAGCGCGTCGTACAGCGTCACGGTCAGGACCTGCGTTGCCGCATCCACCGACAGCGTGCCGCGCGCGGCGAGGATGTCCTGCTTGGTCGTGCCGTCCTTGTCCGGCAGGTAGATCTGAACGCCGTAGATGTGGTCTTCGTCCCCTTCAGAATCCTTCGAGTCGATAAAGAACGTGAGGTTGCCGAGCTGGACCGGGATGCCGGGGGTGAAGAATGCCAGCGGCGAGTTCGCCGCCGCGCTTTTCACGAGGTCGCGCGCGTCGCCGAGCGCCGGGGGTCCGACCTGGAGCTGAAGCCAGAGGCAGAGGCAGGACAGCAGGAAGGAGGAAACGATGATCGGGGAGATGATCTGCAGGATGGAAATGCCGCAGGCGCGCATGGCGGTGATCTCGTTGTCGGCGGAAAGCCGTCCGAACACGAGCATGATTGAGACGAGCGCGGCCCACGGGATGGAAAACGCCAGCGCCATCGGGAGCGCCAGCAGAAGGAATTTGCCCGCGATCAGCGGGGAGATGCCCTGGCTGATGTACTCAATGACTTTCATGAGGTTGGCACCCGTCATGGCAAAGGTCAGGACCACGATCGCCATGCCGAATGTCGCCAGAAAGTTTTTTGTCACGTACCAGTTGAGAATAAACATAACGGAGCCTGTGTGAAGAATGAAACTAAATAATATAGCATGCGCAATGCCGGGAATCAAACGGTTTTCCCTGTTTTTTCACGGCGGAATGCAAAAAAAGCCGCTTTCGACGCCGTGCAAAAAAACACAGCTTTTTGTTTTATATTAACATTGCAAAAACAGAAAAACATGCTACATTATAGGATAAACAGCTCTTCACATTTTTTTCACGATATCTGCGGAATGGAACCGGAAGCCCGGCACAACGGGAGGACGCCGGGACAGCCGTTTTACAACTATTTTTTCGACAGACGAGGCAAAATGAAGCGACATCGCATTGACAGGTATATCCCGCTCAAACGGGCATGCCGGATTATTTCCGCTTTCTTCATTCTGTTCGCGGCGGCGATCCTGTGCTGCTGCGGCAAAAAAGGAACAGAGAACAAGCAGGATTACGTTTCAACGCCCGACGACTTCAACGATCCGAAATACACGATCGGCGTCGTCTCCGAAACAAGCTCCTGCATGGAAGCGAAAATCAACTTTCCCCGGGCGAAATTCCGCGAATATGAAAATATCTCCGACGCATACCCGGACCTCGAAACCGGCATGCTCGACGCCATTGCATTCGACCGGCCAGTGCTGGATTACGCTCAGCGCAAGCGCGACAGCTTCGTCCTGCTGCCGGACAACTACGCGGAAGGGCATGTGGGGATCGCGGTCCCGGCGTCCAAGCCCGAACTGCTCCAGAACGTCAATGCGTTCCTCCGGGAGTATTTCGCCTCCGGCCTGTACGACAACATGTACGCCCGCTGGATCAAGTCCAGCGACCCGAAGATGCCGAAGGTCGCCGCGCCCGTCAATCCGTACGGCAAGCTCGTGATCGGAACGGAAAACACGAACGAGCCGATGAACTTCACCGATTCCGACGGATCGCCCGCTGGATTCGACGTGGAGCTGCTCTACCGTTTCGCGGCCGCGTTCAATATGTCCGTGGAGCTCAAGATCATGCCCTATCTCGACCTGTTCACCGCCGTCGAAAAAGGGACCGTCGACCTCGCCGTCGCATCCATGGACAAAATCGGCGGCACAAACCGCGCCATCCTCTTCTCCGAGGACTATATCGACTGTCCCGCCGCCATCCTGACGCACAAAAAACTCTACAAACCCGCCGGAAAACACAGCGCGGCGCTGAAAACGCCGCAGGAACTCGCCGGAAGCTACGCGGCGATCCTCGCCGGTTCGAAGTACGCGTCGGACTGCAAGGACCTTCTGCCGAATACGAAGTTCGTCCTCGCGGACAGCCGCGAGTCGGCCTGCTCCCTGCTCATCTCGAACAAGATCGACTCCATGCTCCTGGAGGAGCCGCTGGCGCGTTCCTGCACCGCGGAGTATCCGGAGATCCAGATCGCATCCATCCTCAAGCGCGAAGCCTATTCCTTCGCCATGCCGCAGGGGTCCCCGCTCTACCGCGCCATCAACCGCGTCGTCGCGGAAATGAAGGAAAACGGCAGTCTCCAGGACCTCGCGGCGAAGTGGTGTTCCGCGGAACCGGAAAAACAGGAATTCGAACAGCTGTTCGAGCACGACGATACGCCGATGGTCAACGGCATGCTCCGCTATGCGGCCGCCCCCGGCGGCACTCCGCTCTGTTTCATGGGCGAGGACGGCACCATGCTCGGACTGGAAATCGAGATCGTACGCTACGCAGCCCATGAATTCGGCATGAATCTTCAGATCATCCCCGCCCGCCGTGAAATGCTGCTGGACCTGCTCCGTTCCGGTCAGATCGACATGGCAGGCGGCATGCTCTCGCCCGATATGGGAAACACGGACAATATCGAGTTCTCCGAAGCGTACTACGAAGGCGGCGCCGCGATCGTGACGAATATTCCCCACGACGAATACGTCTTCGGCATCACCAGGCTCAGCCAGCTGGCGGGAAAACGCGTCGGCGTCATGCCGTTCTCCTTCGCCGCGATCCAGCTCGACGAAAAACTCCCCGAGGCGGTTCCGTTCTACGTCAACCAGGAACGCGACCTCTTCTATCTGCTCGGTACCGAAAAGCTCGACGCCTTCGTCATCAGCGAACCGCGCGCAAGGGAATATCTCCCCAATTATCCGCAGTTCATCCAGATACCGGAGTATATCACGCGCGTCGACTACTCATTCTTCTTCTCCGCCGACAAACGCGCCATCTGCGAGGCGTTCTCGCGGCAGATTCGCGCCATGAAAAAGAACGGCATGCTGAAGGCGATCCAGAACGAATGGGTCTCCCCGGCAAATGCAAAGGCCGAGCTTCCGCAGAATATGCCGGACGCCCCCAACGGCGTCCTCCGCATGGGCGTCGCAATCGACCGCGAACCCTTCTCTTACCTCCGCAACGAAAAACTTGCCGGGTACGACCTGGAGACCGCGCAGCGGGCCGCGACCGCCATGGGCTACGGAGTGGAATTCGTCCGGATTGAACGGAACGAACTCGAAAAGGCAATCGAGGAAGGCAGAGTCGACTTCGGCGCCGCCGAAATCTCTTCCAGGTTCACCTCGGGCGGCAAGCTCGTCTACACCGAGCCGCACTACAACGGCGGACTTATCGCTGTCGTGCCGGACAAAACGAAAGCCAAACGCGTCCACATGGCGCTGATCCCCCAGATCAGTTTCTTCCTGAAGGAACAATGGTTCAGCCTGCGCCGTTCGCTCTGGGAAGACAACCACATGCGCCAGGTCCTCGGCGGTTTCAAGACGACGCTCATCATCGCCGTGTCCGCCGTCTTTTTCGGCACCATCCTCGGCATCCCGCTCTGCATGCTCCGCCAGTCGAGACGCAAATCCGTCTCGGTCCCCGCCGACGTCGTCTGCGCCCTTCTCTACAACATCCCGATCCTCATCCTCCTCATGGGGCTCTACTATGTGATCCTCCGCAGGTTCGGACTCCGGCCCCTCACCGCCGCGATCGTGATCTTCATCCTCCGCTTCACGGCATCCTCCTGCCGCCTCTACATGACCACGCTCGACCGCATCGGCGGCGTGCAGCTGGACGCCGCCCGCGCGCTCTGCATCCGCAAGTTCACCTTCTTCCGCAAGGTCATCCTGCCGCAGGCCGCCGCCTACCTCGCGAAACCGTTCCGCGAGGAGATCATCCGCCTGGTCGAACTGACCACGGTCGTCGGATACGTCTCCGTCTGGGACCTCACGAAGGTGGTCGACTGGATTCGCGGCCGCACCTACGAATCCTTCTTCCCCATAGCGTTCGCCACGCTGCTGTATTTCATCCTTTCCTTCTCCCTGATCGCCGTCATCTCCTTCCTCAGCAAAAAGTTCGAGGCGTCCTTCCGGAGACAGAAAACGGAGACCGTGCACACCCTGGAATGACGGCGCCGCGGATCGACCCGGATCGCAAGACGAAAGAACAAAAAAGAGATAAAAAAGATGAGACCACGCCCCAACCGCCCGTCCCGCCCCGGACGGAAGCCTTTCCGCAAGCCTTTTCCGCATAAATTCAAACGGCCCCCGGAACTGGTGCCCGCCCGGCTGCACGTCATCCTGGCGCGCGAAGCGCCGAAAGCCGTCGTTTTCCGGCGCGGCCCCTCCGGACAGGTCTGCACGCTCGGCTGGGACCTGGAGACCGACACGTTCACCCTGGGGCAGTGGCTCAAGGGGCGCATCTACGAATACCGGAGCGATCTCTCGCCCGACGGCGAACACATGATCTATTTCGCCACGGATTTCCGCCGCCCGGACACGATCCTGGAGTATACGGAAAAACTCCGCGCCGACGCGTTCGGGCCGCGCCCGGAACAATACGATGACTTCAACAGGCAGATGCAGGAGATCCGCCGGGACCACGCGGACGAACTCGAACGTTTCGCCGCCTCGCCGGAAGCCTCCTCGCCCAGCTGGACCGCCATCTCCCGCGCCCCGTACCTGAAGGCGCTCGACCTGTGGTTCAACGGCACGGCATGGAACGGCGGCGGCCTTTTTCTGGACAACCGGAAAGTATGGCTCAACACGCCCGCTCCGGGGATCGTCATCCCGTACTGCGCGCGCTCCGGCAGCGGACTCGACGCCTCGCAGGATTTCCCGTTCGAAACGTACTTCGGCGGCGAGTGTCCCGGCGTCTACTGCCACCGCCTGCTCCGCGACGGCTGGACCGAAAAGAATCAGGCGCAGAACTCCGTCGTCTACGAAAAGCCCCTCGCGTCCGGCTGGGCGCTCCAGAAGCTCTTCGTCAGCGGACAGCCCGGCCACGCGGGATACGGCTGCTACTGGGAACGCCACCGCATCATCCACCCGGAACGCCGCCTGAAGGTCGACGGTTCGGGCTGGCGCTGGGCCGACTACGACGCCCCGCGCAACCGCATCCTCTACGCCAGAAACGGCAGCCTCTACGCGCTTCCGGTCGCCGACGATTTCGGCGCGCCGGTCATGCTCAAAAACTTCAACGCCATGAAATTCGAGGCCGTCAAGGCGCCGTACTGAACTTTTTCAACAGAAACGAGGCATCCCATGACCGACCGTTCCGAAGAAGCGAAAAACAATTTCCTCAACGGCATGAACTGCGCGCAGGCCGTCCTCTGCGCCTTCCGCGACCGCTGCGGACTCGACCTCGACACCGCCCTGAAACTCGCCTCCGGTTTCGGCGGCGGGCTCGCACGCCAGCGCGAAGTCTGCGGCGCGGTCTCCGGCATGTGCATGGCCGCCGACCTGATCCGCGGTCCCGGCGAAGGCGCGGACAAGGCCGCGAAGGACGAACACTACGCGTTCATCCGCGAACTCTGCGACGCCTTCCGCGCGGAAACCGGCTCCATCGTCTGCCGCGAACTCCTCGGACTCGCCCCGCGCCAGAGCGATCCGCCCGTCTCCGAAGCGCGCACCGACGCCTACTACAAAAAACGCCCCTGCGCCGACCTCGTCGCACTGGCCGCGAAGATCCTGTCGGAAAAGATTTCCGAATAACCCGTGTCCAAGCGTAGCCGGACACTGCTCGGCACGGCTTGCAGTGTGCACTCGCGCAGCAGTGCACTGCCCACGTGGAGGACTTGCCCTCCCTTTTTTTCGGGAAAAAACGGCATCCGGCTTGCATTTTCCGCAAAATGATGTATAGTATTTAGTTACTTTGACGCGAAACTCATACAACACATAACAGATATCACGGAGATTTGAAATGTCCAAGCATCCCAGTCTGAAGGCCGCCGGCCGCATCCGGAAACAGAGAAACGTCCTGAAGCGTTTCGAACGCATCAACATCCTCAAGCAGGACGGCCGCTGGCAGGAAGGCCAGAAAGTTCTCAGCGCTCTTCCCAAGACCAAACCCGAAGAGTAAGCCCGGAGCCGCCGCGCGCGGTTCGAGCAGCCCGCTTCCGGTCCGCCGGAATCCGCGGGTCTTGAGATCAGGGACGTCCCAGTCACGGTGCGTCCCCCTTTTTTTTACACTTGAAATCTTGAAACCGGAGATCACAGGCAATGGCAAAAGGAACGGTCATTCAGAAAATCTTAGCGAACCATCTCGTATCCGGCAGCGGCGTTCCGGGCGAACCCGCGGCGATCCGCATCGACCAGACGCTGACGCAGGACGCCACCGGAACGATGGCTTATCTGGAACTCGAAGCGATGGGGACCGGCAAGGTGAAGACAGAGCTGTCCGTGTCGTACGTGGACCACAATATGCTCCAGATGGGGCCGGAAAACCCCAATGACCACCTCTATCTTCAGTCCGTCGCCGCCGCGCACGGCATCCGCTTCAGCCGTCCCGGCAACGGCATCTGCCACCAGGTCCACCTGGAACGCTTCGGCGTGCCCGGCAAGACCCTGCTCGGCTCCGATTCCCACACCCCGACCGGCGGCGGCATCGGCATGATGGCGATCGGCGCGGGCGGACTGGACGTCGCGCTCGCCATGGCGGGCAAGCCGTTCCGCCTCGCCTACCCGAAGATCATCGGCATCCGCCTCACCGGCAAGCTCCGCCCGTGGGTCGCCGCGAAGGACATCATCCTGAAGGTCCTGAGCATCCTCACGACGAAGGGCAACGTCGGCTGCATGGTCGAGTATTTCGGACCCGGCGTCGCCACGCTCTCCGTGCCCCAGCGCGCCACCGTCACGAACATGGGCGCCGAGCTCGGCGTGACCACCTCCGTCTTCCCGTCTGACGCAAGCACCCGCGCCTTCCTCGAAGCGCAGGGACGCGGCTCCGTCTGGACCGAACTTGTCGCCGATGCCGACGCCGAATACGACCGCGTGATCGACATCGACCTCTCCACACTCGAGCCCATGGCGGCATGCCCGTCCAGCCCGGACAACATCAAGACCGTCGCCGAACTCTCCGGCATGAAGGTCAACCAGGTCATCATCGGCTCCTGCACGAACAGCTCCTACCGCGACCTCTCCATCGTCGCCGGCATGCTCAAGGGACGCAAGGTCCATCCGAACGTCTCCCTCGACATCGCACCCGGCAGCCGCCAGGTCCTCGGCATGCTCGCCGCGGACGGCAAACTCGCCGACATCGTTTCCGCCGGAGCGCGCATCCTCGAATGCGGCTGCGGCCCCTGCATCGGACAGGGCCAGAGCCCGGCAAACGGCACCGTCACGGTCCGCACGTTCAACCGCAACTTCCCCGGCAGGTCCGGCACGAAGGGCGACCAGTCCTACCTGGTCAGCCCGGAGACCGCCTGCGCCGCCGCGCTCACCGGCGAATTCACCTCTCCGCTCACGCTCGACTTCGACTATCCGGTGTTCGAGGATCCCGAATCCTTCACGGTCGACGACTCCATGATCCTGCCGCCCGCCGATGATCCGGCCTCCGTCGAGATCATCCGCAAGCCCACGATCGGCGCGCCGCCGAACTGCAAGCCTCTGCCGGAGAAACTTGACGGCGTCGTGGTCATCAAGACCGGCGACAAGACTTCCACCGACGACATCATGCCCGCGGGCGCCTACCTCAAATACCGCAGCAACATCCCCGAGTACGCCAAGGCCGTCTTCGCGCAGACCAACGTCCCCGGCAAGCCCACCTTCGCCGAACGCGCCTCCGCCGTCCGCGACTCCGGACGCCAGGCGGTCATCGTCGGCCGCGACAGCTTCGGCCAGGGATCCAGCCGCGAACACGCCGCCATCTGCCCGATGTACCTCGGCGTGAAGGCGGTCATCGCCATCGCCATCGAACGCATCATCCGCGCCAACATGATCAACTTCGGCATCCTGCCGCTCACGTTCGCGAATCCCGCCGACTACGACCGGATCGACCCGGAGGACGCCGTCGAGATCGCCGACCTCCGCAAGGCCGTGCAGGAAAGCTCCATCACCGCCACGGTGAAGAAGCCCGGCGGAGAATCGTTCCAGATCCAACTGAACCTGAACGTCTCCGACGAGGACCGCGTGATTCTGACCGCGGGCGGCCGCCTGAACGTCAAGTAAGGCTCCGGCAAAAAACGACCCACGCGTGCGGTGTCCGACAAACAAAAACACGGACAAGCGGGCGCCCGCGCGGCTAATAAAATAACCACATGTTTCCGGCCTGACTGGCCGGGTTTTCCGAGGGTGCGGGAATGAACGTCAAAAAAGATAAATTCGAACATTGGTCGGCGGAAGACTCCGCCACGCTTTACGGCATCAACGACTGGGGCGCCGGGTATTTCCACGTCAACGAGAAGGGCGAGCTCACGATCTCGCCGAACCCGGGCAAGGACGCCCCGGCGGTCAGCCTGCCCGACATCGTGCAGGGCATCCGGGAACGCGGCATGAACATGCCCGTGCTGATCCGCGTCAGCAACATCCTGGAATCCCGCATCAACCAGCTCCATGCGAGCTTCCGCAAGGCGATCGAACAGACCAAGTACCAGGGAAAATACAAAGGCGTCTTCCCCATCAAGGTCAATCAGCAGCAGCAGGTCGTGCAGGACATCTCCCGTTTCGGAAAGGACTTCCACCACGGTCTCGAGGCCGGCAGCAAGGCGGAGCTCATCGCCGCCCTCGGCACGCTCCACGATCCCGAGGCGTGCGTGGTCTGCAACGGCTACAAGGACGAGGAGTTCATTGACCTCGCCCTGTTCGCATCCATGCTCGGATACCGCTGCATCCTCGTCATTGAGATGCCCAGCGAGCTCGACGTGATCATCGAACGCAGCCGCATGCTCAAGGTCAAGCCCATGATCGGCGTCCGCATGAAGCTCTCCACGCGCGCTGGCGGCAAGTGGACCGAATCCGGCGGCGACCGCAGCGTTTTCGGACTGAACACCGCCCAGCTCATGGAGCTCGTCGACCGCCTGAAGGACGAGGACATGCTCGACTGCCTCCGCCTGCTCCA
Organism: uncultured Lentisphaerota bacterium; assembly: GCA_900320095.1. Lineage (GTDB taxonomy): Bacteria > Verrucomicrobiota > Lentisphaeria > Victivallales > UBA1829 > UBA1732. The sequence continues at coordinate 11,777 of ONQZ01000033.1, read as the reverse complement.
TTACCACATCGGCTCCCAGATCCCGAACATCCGCGACATCCGGTCCGGCGTGCAGGAGGCGAGCCGCGTCTACATCGGCCTCGTGCAGGAAGGCGCGCCGATGGGCTACCTCGACCTCGGCGGCGGCCTCGCGGTCGACTACGACGGCTCCCATACGAACTACCAGCACAGCCGCAACTACACCATCGACGAATACTGCGTCGACATCATCGAGACCGTCGGCGAAATGCTCACCGAGGCGGACGTCCCCCACCCGGACATCATCACCGAGTCCGGTCGCGCCACCGTCGCGTACTCCTCCATCCTGCTCTTCAATATCCTCGACGTCGCCCGCTTCGACCCGGTCACCATCCCGGACAAGATCCCGGAGAACGCGCACGACCTCACGAAGGACCTGATGAACATCCTTTCGAACATCAACCAGAAGAACCTGCAGGAGTTCTTCCACGACGCCATCTACAACCGCGACGAACTGCGTCTGCTCTTCAAGAACGGCCGCATCTCCCTCCGCGAACGCGCCCTCGTCGAATCCGCATTCTGGCACATTATGGCGGTCGCGAACAAGGAAGCGCAGAAGCTCGCCTACATCCCGGACGAATTCGAGGACCTCGACGCCCAGCTCGCCGACATCTACTACGCCAACTTCAGCGTCTTCCAGTCGCTCCCCGACTCCTGGGCCATCCACCAGGTCTTCCCCATCGTCCCCATCCACCGCCTCAACGAACGCCCCACGCGCAGCGGCATCCTGTCCGATATCACCTGCGACTGCGACGGCAAGGTGGACAAGTTCGTGGACCTGCACGACGAGCTCCACACGCTCCCGCTCCACGAGCTGAAACCGGACGAGGAGTACTACCTCGGCGTGTTCCTGGTCGGAGCCTACCAGGAAACGCTCGGCGACCTCCACAACCTCCTCGGCGACACCAACGTCGTCAGCATCACCATCTCCCCGGACGGACATTTCGACATCGACAAGGAGATCGAGGGCGACTCCGTCGGCGACGTGCTGTCCTACGTCGAGTACGACGCCAAGGAGCTCATCACCTTCTTCCGCAGCGTCGCCGAACGCGCCGTCCGCAGGAAAATGATCACTCCCGCCCAGCGAAAGACCATCACGAACGCGTTCGAGGACGGCATTCGCGGATACACCTATTTTGAACGTTAAGACACTTCACAGAAGGAGACCCACACCATGTCAAGAGTCCTGATCATCGGAGCAGGCGGCGTCGCCACCGTCGCCGCGCACAAATGCGTCCAGGCGTCCGACGTCTTCACCGACATCATGATCGCCAGCCGCACGGAGTCCAGATGCAAGAAACTCGCCGCCGCCCTGAAGCGTCCCGTTCAGACCGCGCAGGTCGACGCCGACAACGTCCCGCAGCTCGTCGAGCTCATCAAGTCGTTCCGTCCGGACGTCGTCCTGAACCTCGCGCTGCCCTACCAGGACCTCCACATCATGGACGCCTGCCTCGAGACCGGCGTGGACTACGTCGACGCCGCCAACTACGAGCCGCCGGACGTCGCGCACTTCGAATACAGCTGGCAGTGGGCGTACCGCGACCGCTTCCGCGAGAAGGGCATCACCGCGCTCCTCGGCAGCGGATTCGACCCCGGCGTCTCCAACGTCTACACCGCGTGGGAAAAACAGTATTTCGACACCATCGACACGCTCGACATCATCGACTGCAACGCGGGCGACAACGGACAGGCGTTCGCCACCAACTTCAACCCGGAGATCAACATCCGCGAGGTCACCGCGAAGGGCAAATACTACAAGGACGGCCAGTTCATCGAGACCGAGCCGCTCGAGTTCTCCAAGATGTTCGACTTCCCCGCCGGCATCGGCCCGAAGAAGATCTACCTCCTCTGGCACGAGGAGCTCGAATCCCTCGCCCCCTACCTGAAGCCCTACGGCCTCAAGGAGGCGCGTTTCTGGATGACCTTCTCCGACAACTACATCAAGCACCTCGAAGTCCTCCAGGACGTCGGCATGACCCGCATCGACCCGGTCATGTACGAGGGACACGAGATCATCCCGCTCCAGTTCCTGAAGGCGCTCCTCCCCGATCCCGCCTCTCTCGGCCCGCTCACCAAGGGCAAGACCTGCATCGGCTGCCTCCTCCAGGGACAGAAGGACGGCAAGCCCGTCAAGCGCTTCGTGTACAACGTCTGCGACCACGAGGAATCCTTCCGCGAGACCGGCGCGCAGGCCGTTTCCTACACGACCGGCGTCCCCGCCATGATCGGCGCGATGATGCTCGCCACCGGCACATGGAAGGGCCCCGGCGTCTTCAATATGGAGGAATTCGATCCCGCGCCCTTCATGCAGAAGCTCAACGAGTACGGCCTCCCCTGGGAAGAGATCGTGTACTGAAAAGCATTTAAATACGGACGGTTTTCCTGACAGGGAACCGTCCTTTTTTCTCCTGCAAAGATGAAGAGAAAAACAAAGATACCCAGAAATGTCTGGGAGTTTATCTGCACGGCGGCGATCATCGCCTGCCTCATCCTCGCCGCCTTCGCGATCTTCAGAAAGTAACCCGAGCCCCCATGTACACGACAAGAAAAACACTGCTGCAGCGGATGCAGAACTGCGACGAGATCTCCTGGGAGGAGTTCTATCACATCTACTGGCCGCTCGTCCTCGACATCGGCAGGAAACTCAGCATGTCGGAGGACAACTGCGCCGACCTCATGCAGGAGATCATGATCGATCTGTTCAACGGGGAGCCGCTTCTGCGCTACGATCCGGCCAGAGGCAAATTCCGCACCTACTTCGGCGTGCTCGTCCGGCACAAGGCGGCAACAATGCTGCAGAAGACCGCCCCCTGTTCCTCCGTTCCCGCCCGGGATCCCGTCGCTTCCTCTTCGTTTTCAGACGACCTTCCGGCGTCGCTGACCGGGAACAGCCTCGACGAAAGCAACCCGTTTCAAAGCCTGTTCGACGAGGAATACCGCAAGTGCCTCCTCGCCGCGGCGATGAACGAGCTCCGGAACACCGTCGAACCGAAGACCTACGCGATCTTCGAGATGGTCGTGCTTCAGGAGCGTCCGCAGAAGGAAGTCGCGCGCTGTCTCGGGATCAACCGCGCCACCATCGACGTCTACTGTTCCCGCTGCCGGAAAACGCTCCGTAAGATCGTTTCCGGCATCCGCATCGAAAACCCCGATTTCAACCTCGATATGCCGTTATGAGCTTTACCGGACCGTTCGATTTCCAAAAGGGCGACCTCCTGGAAGGGATGACGATCGTTTCTCCCCTCGTCCGGGGCGGTCACGGCGACCTGTACCTCGTGCACGAGGACGTTGAACAGAAAAAAGTCCTGAAGGTGATCCAGAGGGCGGACAACGACGGCGAGCTCACCGGGATCGAAAAATGCCGCGCGGTCTCCTCGCGCATTCCCGGGCTGGTCCCCATTCTGAAAGTCGGAAAGCTCGCCAGCGGCCGCATCTGGTGTGTCATGCCCCCGGCGGACAATCTGGCGCAGTGGCCGGACTACGAACCCGACACGCTCGCGAACCGCATCGCCCGGAACGGACGCCTCCAGCCGGAAGAGGTCCTGCGTCTGGCGGACAAGATGCTGGCGACCGTCCGGGACCTTCACAGGGCCGGGCTCGCGCATTGCGACATCAAGCCGGACAACATCGTCTTCCTCGACAAAGAGCCGAAGCTGACCGACTACAGCCTGCTTTCCGACACGCTGAACCGCCTCGCCGACGCGCCGTTCGGGACCACCGGCTTCGTCCCGCCGGAAATGACATGCGATCCGGACGCCTACAAACCGCGCGACTGCGACCTGTACGCCATCGGGAAAGTCATCTACTGCGCCTGGTCCGGCATGGACGCGACGCTGTTCCCGTCCGTCCCGGAGGAGATCCCCCTCTCCGAGATCGGGATCATGCTGCCGCTCTACATGAAGGCGTGCAGCGAATCGCCGAACAGGCGGTTCCAGAACGCCGACGAGTTTATCTCCGCCGTCGCGGACGCGCGGTCGCGCCTGCATGAAAGCCGGATGTCGTGGAGCAGAAGGTTCCTTCGCAGGTGCGGACGGGCCCTCCCCGCACTCCTGATCCTGATCGCCTTGTGCGCGGCCGTCCTCCTGTTCTTCTTCCGGCGCGCCGGAAGCCAAAACGCCGATCCGCTCGTCGTCACGACGCCGTGGGACAGCGCGGACGAGAACGACGGCGCGGTCAGTCTGCGCGAGGCGGTCGCCCGTTCGCAGATTCCCGGCGGCCCGTGGAAGATCCGGTTCAGCATGCCCGACAGCGACACCGTCTACCTGCCCGACCCGACGCAGATCACCCCCCTCATGCGGTTCTCGACGACGAACGAAAAGACCGGCAACCCGGTGGACATCGTGCTGAACGAACTCCATGTCGCGGACCGCGTGATCAACACATCCGAAGAACTTGAGGGCGGCGGCGCGGCGATGCATGCGAATACCGGACGTTTCCTGGTCAAAAAGGGAACGTACGAAAGGAATCTGGACCGCGGGACCGGCGGCGCGGGCGGCGCGTTCCGCATGATCGACTGCGACCTGACCATAGACGGCGCGGTCTTCCGGAACAACGGCGCGTTCAGCAGAGGCGGCGCGCTGAACCTCGAACGGACCCGCGCGACGATCCGGGACACGCAGTTCCTCGGAAACCAGGTCAACGGGTTCGGCGGCGCGATCAACCTCTTCGACTGTCAGGAGGTCCTGATCGTCGATTCGTGTTTCAAAAACAACAGGACCGGAGACCATTTCCTGTACGGCTGGTGCGGCGGTGCGATCCAGGTCGAGGGCAGCAAGCTGGTCTACGAGGTCTCCGACGGCATCACGATCATAAACGAGGGAAACAAATCCGGCTGCGGCGGCTTTATCGCGTTCTCCATTTATGACAGGACACCCGTAAAATCCTCCGGCGCGGAATTCCGCATCCACGGCATCATGGTCATCGGCGACGGCGACGGCAGGGATTCCATCGCGTCCAGCGTCAGGACAGGCGACGAGCATACGGATATGCCAAGCCCGGTAGAGGACATCAGCGCCTACGACATCTTCATCCGCAAGACCGGCAAGGGGAGCCTGTCGATCAACGCGCCCGTCGACGACTACGACGGGAAATGGGTCATTGAGGAGGGCACGCTGGTCTTCACCTACGACCGGGGCGGCGACCTCGACGGCGCGATCACGATCTCCGGCGGGCGGCTGCTCATGGACGATCCGTACAAGTTCAGGGAGCTGACGTTCCGCCTCGGCGAACCGAATGAGCGGCCCTTTGTCGTCAACCTTTTCAACCTCACCGGCGGATCGTTCGTCATCGACGCCGCCGATGCCGCGGACGGCACCTACCTGCTTGCAGACGGCACGGATAGTTTCAACCGGACATTCACGCTCCGGGATGACGCGTCCGGGGAATCCGTCACGCTGTCCGTCGGACAGACCGTGACCGTCGGCGGCTCAAACTACACGCTGAACCTGAACGCCGGCATATTGAGCTTGACGAAATCGACTCCGCGGGAATGATCGCCCCCCTGCATCGCGGGCATCGTCCAGTTATATGTATGTGCGGCGGCAATCCGTCCGGCAAAGCGTTCTTTTCCCCCGAAAATAGCGGAAAATCAAAAAAGAGAGGCCGCGGGTGTTAGATTTGATACAAAAAAGCAGTATATATTTTACGTATGACTGCGTTCTGTCCCCCGGCAGGAAAGGCCGGGCCGGCGCATCCGGCACAAGGAGAAAAGATTTTGAACTGCAACAAAGACATCACGGACAATGCCGGCAAGGCATTGGAACAACACGAAGGGAAACACCCCGACACGTGGATGAAGTCCGTTGTGGGAGGGATCTTTCTGCTTCTTGCGCTGCTGCTTCTGGCCGCGATCTTCGCGCTCAAAAACGCCTGAAGCCTGCGTTTTTCAGGACGGATAACCGAACATTTGTCAGACGTCGCTGTCAGCGGGCGGCGTTGAGCAGAGCGTTGTTCATGTTGCGGAGGGACATGTACACGCCGCCGAACGTCCTGATCTCGTCTTCGGACACCGAATCCGCCATATCCTGCTGGATCGCGGAAAGCAGCTCCTGGCTGTTGTTGAGCCTGTCGACGAGGCGTTGGCGCTGTTCGTCGTTCATGCCTTCCACAAGACGGTCCGCGTTGGCGCTGATGCCGTTCAGGAAGTTCGCAGTACGTTCGGCACCCGTCCGGATGCGGTCCTGTTCCTCCGGCGTGCCGTTGCGGTAACGGTCGAGCACGTCATGGGCGAAATTCACGGCTTCCTCGCGCGTCGGCATCCCCCGGTCTCCCTGCATGGGGAAGATCTGCGTGATGCCGGAATCGAAATCGTCATTCTGAGGGCGGTTCCGTTGCGGACGCTGGCGCGTCTGAACCTGGACCTGAGGTTCCGGCTCCTCCGTTTTCTCCGGCTCTTCGACCGGCGTTTCAACGGCCGCGGGTTCCGCCGGGACGGGCGTTTCCTTCCGGTTTCCAAGCATGTTGAAGCCGGCGACGACGAGGACGGCGGCGAGGACGAGGACGGCGAACAAAGCAACGTTCTTTCTGTTCATGTTCAGGATTCCTTTGAGGTGCCCTTGAGGTTGCGGGGACCTCTGTGTTATTGTTTCCGGGTTGGATACGGGGCGGAAAATGCGATTCCGACTGATTTAATATACGTTCAGCCGCAAAGATTTCAAATGCGAAAACGGAAAAAGGACAGCAAATCCTATTCCCCCTCGGCCCGCTTTCCCTTTTCCTCAAGATACCGGATCACGTCGCCGACGGTGTGAAGGTTCGCGGCGTCTCCGTCCGGGATCCTGATGCCGAATTCGTCTTCGAACGCCATGATCAGTTCCTCCATGTCAAGCGACGCGAGATTCCGGAAAAGCGGCGTATCGTCCGCGATCTCGTCTTCGGCGACGCCCTGGTGGTTCGCAGCGATTCTCCGGACCCGTTCGGTGATTGTTGATTCATGATCTGTCATCGTCAAGGCACCTTTCTGTGCTCAAAATGACCGTTTCCTATTTCCCGGCGATTTTCCGCGACAGGAACTTGAAAAGGCAGTGCAGTTCCCTGCACAGCCAGTAGAAGAGCGAACCGAACAGGACGGAGTAGAACGTGCCTACCACAAGAAGCAGGAACAATACGACCGGGAGAATATCCATATCAGTATAATGCTGACGAGAGACGGGAAGCAGCCACTCTGCCGGCTGATACACATATTTTATGTACAGCGATCCCACGCTGTCATCTAAAAAACTGCAAAGAAACAGCAGAGGCTGCAAGGCGATCAGGACACTGACGCAGCATCCCCATTTCATTTTTCCTTCAGATTCGATGTTCGGGAATGCCGAACTCTTTTTGCCCTGTCTTCCCCGGCATTTGAAAGCCGATGCCCGCCCGGGCATTCGTTTGATGAGCGGATATCCGAAACAAACGACCGTGCCGAAAACGACGGAGAAGAACACGACAGACAGAAGAAACAGGATCAATACGACGAGACCGGGAAGACCGAAACCGTCCACAAGCAGTCTGGCGGGGATATAAAAATACGTCATGATCCCCGCCGCCAGAATCGAATCCGGAGCAATGAGACACAGCAGGAGCAGGATCGGCTGCACGGCAGTCACGCCGATGACACAGCGCAGCCACCGCGTCCCGCGGCTTCCCGGCGGATCGGCGGCCGGTTCGGATTCGGCGGAATCCTCCGCTTCATCCAGTTCTTCAGCACTCTCTTCCGCCGCCGCATCCGTGCTCGTTTCGCCCTGTTCATCCCATGTTTCCGGTTCGGGCTCGGACTCAGATACGGGCTTATGTGATCGGTCCTCCCCATCTGACCTCAAAAACAGGATATATCTATGTGCGAAAAAAACGAGCGAGCCGAACAGGACGGAATAGAACGCGACGGAAAGAAGAAGCAGGATCCATACGGCCGAAGCGGACAGGGGGACTTCGGTCCCCGCCACGGCGATGGCCCCCGGAAGATAGAGGTACACCAGGAACAATGCCATGGATTGCACATTCCGCACAATGAAACAGAAAGTGATCAGCGCGGCCTGAACGACTGTCGCCCAGACGACACACCACAGCCAGGTCCAGCCGTCGTCATGATTGCCGTTCGGGAATCTGTTGCTCATTTGCCTTGTTCTCCCCGGAGTTTTTTTCCATCAATAATCTTTCTCTTTCAGCCAGCACACGAAATAAATGATCGAGCCAAGAACGAAGGAGTAAAGCGCGATGAAAACTGGCAGCAGGATAAAAAGAATCGGGAGAGAAGCAGGATTCTGAAATGCAAACACAATACACGGGAAATAGAGAATCATCAGGATGATCATAAAGCCAGTCGTCCGGAATATGAGGGACAGGAGGATCAGGATCGGCTGCACTGCCGCCGCGATGAAGACGCAGCGCCACCACAGATGTTTATCGTCCGACGGATCGCCGGCAGGGGATATGATCGCCATTTTCTATTCTCCTCGGAAACAGTTTTTTATGGGGCTTATAGGCCTTATAGGTCCTATTACCAGTCTGTTGACCGGCTCAGTCTTTCTTTTCTTCCGCGTCGGCTTTCTTGTCCTTCGCAGGATTTTCGGAGATGTAGCCCTGCTTGAACATCCACGCGGCGCAGGCGGTTTGCCACATCTGCCAGAGCGGAAGTTTGGAGCCGGTGAATCCGTGGCCGCCCTCGGTGAACTCCAGATACTCGACCGGGATCTTGTGCGCCTTGAGCGCTTCGACGTACATGCGGCTGTTGTCGACCGGGACGAGCTGGTCCTTCGCGGAATGGCACACGAACGCCGGCGGGGTCTTGTCCGTGACCTGCTTTTCGTTGGACAGCAGGTCGATCAGCTCCTGCGACGGGTTGCCGCCCAGCAGATTGCGTTTCGTGCCGCCCTCGGTCTTCGCGGTCATCGTGATCACAGGGTAGATCAGGACCTGGAAATCGGGGCGCGAGGACATCTTTTCGATCGGGTCCTCGGACTTCGCGTCGCCGTCGTCGAAATGCGTCGCGATCGTGCTCGCGAGGTGGCCGCCCGCCGAGAATCCCATCACGCCGACCTTCTTCGGCTCCACGCCGCGCGTCTTGCCCTCGGCGCGCACCGTGCGCACCGCATGCGCCGCGTCCTGAAGCGGCAGCGGATGCCGGTTCGGCGCGATCCGGTAGGACAGCACCACGCCCGTGACGCCGTAGGTATTCAGCCATTTCGCGACGTCGTACCCCTCGTTGCCCTTCACGAGCATCCCGTAGCCGCCGCCGGGGCAGATCACGACGACCGTTCCGTTCGGCTTCTCCGGCACGTACCAGCGGAGCGAGGTCCTTTCGGCGTTCGTGCCGCCCGTGCCGGGTTTCCACAGCGGGACGTCCGACGGTTCGGCTGCCGCGGACACGGCGGAGAATGCGGAGAATGCGATGCAGACGAGGGCGAGACCGAGCTTGCGGGAGGATGATTTGAGCATGACAGGATTCCTTTCATGAAATTGCTTGAAAAAGGGTTGCGGATCAATACCATAACTATAGCACGGTTTCCGCGGTTTGCAAGCGATTTTTCGCGGTTTCGGACAGTGCGGAACGTTATCGTTAACGTTATCTTGCGTTAAAACTCGTATGATTCCTCAATTCCCGTTTTCACGCGTTTGATTTTTCGCCGCATGGATGGTATAGTAGACCGGAAACACAAAACAGCACATACTTCCGAATAGGAGAATCCCGCAATGAACCGCCTGAAAACGTTCCTGATCCCGCTCGTCTGCCTCGCCGCTGCGCATATCGCATACGCCCTGCCGCCCAACTTCGAGGCGCGCCTCAAGGAGGCAAACACGACCATCCGCGACAACGCCCCGGCGAAGATCTGGAGCGAGGCGTACCCCATCGGCAACGGGCGGTTCGGCGCGATGATCTTCGGCGGCGTGCGCGAGGAACGCCTCCAGCTGAACGACGTCACGGTGTGGTCGGGAGGCAAGGACGATCCGTGGAAGAAGGACGCGTGGCAGCATCTGCCGGAAATCCGCGAGGCGATCGGGCAGAAGGACTGGCGCAAGGCGGAAGGTCTGGTAAACCGCTACATGACCGAGAAGGGCGGCTATTTCCCGTCGTACCAGACGCTCGGCGATCTGAAAATCCAGTTCGACCTGCCGGAAGACGCAAAGATCGAAGACTACAGCCGCAAACTCGACCTGAAGACCGCCGTCGAGACCGTCATATTCAAGGCGGACGGCGTCCAGCACATCCGACAGTATTTCGCGAGCCACCCGGACCAGGTCGTCGCGGCATGCTTCTCTGCGTCGAAACCCGGCGCGCTTTTCTGCAGGATCACGCTCAATCGCGGCCGCTCCGCGAAGACCGTCGCCGAGGGGAAAGACACGCTGCTGATGACCGGCAACACCGATTATGACAACCGCAAGGGCAACTGCGATTACGCCGTGATGCTGAAGGTCGTCCCGGGAATCATGTACAGCAGACCGACCCCCGGCGAAGCCGAACCGAGCAGCCACGCCCGCCCGCGTCCGAGCACGGACGTCGGGAATTTTGACAGCATCAACGCCAAGCTCTCCGCCGAGGGCGACACCATCACGGTCACGGGCGCTACATCGTTCACTGTATATCTGGCTGCCCACACCAGCTACAAGGCGGACTGGGATGCGAACTACCGCAACGGCGACGACCTTGTTGCAGTCGTCCGCGAACGCATCGGAAACATCGCACCCCGGTCGATAACTGTGGTCCGCTCCCAGTCCCAGTCTTTCACACCCGTCAGCAGAACGGGCGTCAGCGGACGGATGGACCAATTCGACACGTTCCGGCAAAAACATATCGAAGACTATCAGAAATTCTACAACCGCGTCACGTTCGACTTCAGGAATCCGGTCGAAGGACAATCGGATGAGGAGCTTGAGAAGTTCCTCAACCTCACCACCGTGGAACGCCTGAAACGCTTCAAGGACCACCCGGAAGACACGGCGTTCGCGGCGCTCTTCGCGCAGTTCGGGCGCTACCTGATGATCGCGTCCAGCCGCGAGGACAACCCCCTGCCGTCGAACTCGCAGGGCATCTGGGGCGACGGCTACGACCTGCCGTGGAAATGCGACTACAAGAGCAACATCAACTACCAGATGAACTACTGGCCCGTGAACACCGCCAACCTCTCCGAGTGCATGACCCCGGCCGTGAACCTGAACCTCTCGCTCATCCCGTCCGGCAGGATCACCGCGAAGGAGTATTTCAACGCGCCCGGCTGGACCTGCGCCTACACGACCAACGCCTGGGGCTGGACCGCGCCCGGCGGCAGCCTGCCGTGGGGGCCGTTCTTCAGTGCGGGCGGCTGGTTCTGCCAGATGATGTTCGACCACTATGCGTTCGGCGGCGACAAGGACTACCTCGCGAAGATCTACCCCGCCATGAAGGACAACTGCCGCTTCTTCCTCTCCGCGCTCGTCGAGGGGCCGGACGGCAAACTCTCCATGAACCCGTCGAGCTCGCCGGAGAACAGTTTCCGCGACGGCGCGAACGGCGGCGGCAGCGTGGCGTGGGGCGGCGAAATGGAGTCCGCCATCGTCCGCGAAGTCTTCCGCGACACGATCTTCGCCGCGCGGGTCCTCGGCGACAAGGACGAGGAATTCCTCAAGCAGCTGAAGGCCGCCAATGAAAAGATACGCCCGATCGCCATCGGACGCTACGGCCAGATCCAGGAATGGGGCCCGGACGTCGACAATCCGGACGACCGGCACCGCCACATCTCCCAGCTCTTCGCCCTCATGCCCGGTTCGCAGATCGACGCGCGCAGCAACTGGAAGGACGCCGA
>ONQZ01000073.1 GCA_900320095.1 uncultured Lentisphaerota bacterium | reverse complement strand
CCAGCAGAGCCAGGCGGTGCCGTCGTCGTCGATGAGGCAGGTCGGGTCGATGTCGTTCCAGCCCATGAAGCCGCTGGTCAGGTTGTCGACGACCACGGGTTTCTCGTAGGTCTTCCACGGGCCGACCGGGTTGTCGGAGGTCGCCACGTTGATGGACTGCCCGCCGTACTTGTCGTTGCGGATGGTGACGTACCAGTAGTAGGTGTCGCCCTTCTTCACGACCTGCGCGGCCCAGCAGGTGTTCTTCTGGCCGTAGGGGAAGTCGGTGGAGGTGAGGACGTCGCCGTAGGATTTCCAGTTCACGAGATCCTTTGTGGAGTAGCAGCGCCACGCCTTGATGGTGAACATCTCGCGACCGTGGGCGTCGTCGTGCCCGGCGTAGAGGTACAGCGTGTCGCCGACGACGAGCGCGGCGGGGTCGGCGGTCCAGACGTCCTTGAAGAGCGGGTTGCCGGTGGTCTTGACCTCGACCGGCGCGGTGAGGATGGCGGCGTGGTAGACGGAGCCGATGCCGCCGCGGTTGCCCGCGGGCTGGTGCCGGATCACGATGTGGTCCTTGCCCTTCGTGATGGATTCCGGGATTTCGTATTCGACCTCAAAGAACTGGTTCGGATGCGCGGCGGAAAGCCTCTGCACGGCGATCTGCTGACCATCGGCGAGGATTGCGGTCTCGGTCCCGTTGTCGCCGCCCCAGTAGGTGCAGGCGAGGAGGTTCTTCTTGTCCGGGCTGACCTTCATCCGGAATTCGATCCAGCCGCCCTGATGCGCGCCGCGGTAGCCGCGCTGGTTGAAGCGCCCGGAGTGGGTGTTTTCCGCCTTCAGCGCATGGTCGGTCTCCGGCTGCTGTTCGCCGAAGTTCATTTCATCGACGGTGCGTGCGGCGCGTTCGCGCTGGCGGGCTTCCTCGGCCGCGATCTTTGCCTTTTCGGCGGCCCACTGCGCCTCGTCCATGTTCTTCCAGTACACGTTGTAATGCTGGTACGGCATCTGGTTGAACGGGCGGATAAGGACGTTGGAGCCGTCCGTCGCGGTCAGATTGAACGCGCGGTCGGAGCCCGCGACGGCCTTCGCGGCGGCCGTGATCTCGCCGATGGAACCGCCGAGCAGGATCGGCACGGGCTTGCAGGCGGCGTTCTGAAGGTCGAGCTGGTTGCGCAGGTAGATGCGCTTCTTGTAGTTTTCGACTTCGCCGAGGTCGCCCGCGAGGAGCGTCGGGCCGTAGAAGAACGCGTTCAGTTCGGTGTGGCCGCCGTGGAGGTGTTCCGTACGGAGCTTCATCGGGATGTGGATGGCGAGCTTGTCGCCAGTCTTCCAGTCGGCGTTCAGCACGGCGTTTTCGCCGGGCTTGCCGGTGGCGATCTGCTGTCCGTTGAGCGTGAACGTCACGGGACCGTCGGTCCAGCCGGGGCAGCGCACGTTCAGCGCGAGCTTCTTCTCCGGAGCCTTGTCGAACGTGAGGACCACGTCGCCGTTCTTCGGATACTGCGTGTTCATGGTGAGTTCAAGTCCGCGGTCCGCCCACTTCAGTTTCGAGGGGATGAAGAGCGTGACGTACAGGTTGTCGTCGTCGTGGAAATAGATCGCGTTGTTGTACTTCGTGTGGTTCTCGATGCCCGTGCCGAAGCAGCACCAGAAGGACTGGTCGGGCGAGCTGTACACACGGAACTGGCCGGGCCTCAGCGAGACGAAGTAGGTGAACATGGAGCGTTCGGGGTCCTGCGACGGCAGGATCTGGTTCAGAAGGGCGCGTTCGCGGTAGTCGCCGTAGATGGTGTTCGTCGGTTCCTGCATCTGGAGATGCTCGGCGAGGCGGATCATGTTGTAGACGTTGCAGCACTCGACGGAGGCGGGGGAGAGGTGCTTGTCCGCGTCGGAGGGGCGGTAGAATTGCTCGCGGTCGCTGTTGCCGCCGGTGACGTAGGTGTGATTCTTCACGACGATGTCGAAGAAGTTCTTGCTGACCTTGCGCGCGAACTCGTCGCCGGTCACTTCGTAGTTGACCGCCTCGGCGACGACTTTCGGCACCTGCGTGTTCGCGTGCTTGCCGGCGAGGTTGTCCTTGCCCGCAGCGAGGTCGTCCACGAGCCAGTGGTGGCGGAACCGCTGCGCGAGCGCCTTGTGCGTCTCGTCCTTCGTTTCCGCGTAGAGCTTCCAGAAGACTTCGCCGAGGCCGCCGAACTCCATGTCGAGCATGCGCTGGCATTTCTTTTCGTCCAGGCCCTTCGTGAGGCCGTCGACCCAGCGTGCGAAGTTCACGAGCACGTCCTTCGCCTGTTCGTTTCCGGCGACCTTCCACGCGTCGTAAAGCCCTTCGGCGATCTTGTGCTGCGTGTACCACGGCGCCCACGTGTGGTTGATCGTTTCCACGTCGCCGTCCTTCAGCACCTCGAGCGCGCGGCGGGCGTTCCGCGACATACACCCGATGTAGCCGGAGTCCCCGTAGAGCTTCTGGCAGCGCGCCATCTCGCCGATGATGTAGTCCACGCGCTCCTTGAACCGCGCGTCGCCCGTGCTGGCGTATTCCAGCGAAAGCGCCGTCAGGTAGTGCCCGAGCGTGTGGCCGGAGAGGTCGCTGCTTTCCCAGCCGCCGTAGACCGGAGCCTTCGGCGTCTCGCCGCAATACTCGTACATGCGCGCCATAAGGCGGTCCGGGCTCAGCGTGAGCAGGAAATCCGCGTTGCGCTTCTTGTTCGCGAGGAACGGGCTGTCGAGGAGCTCGACTTCGTTGAGCCGGAATGGGACGGCGCGGCCTGCGCCGAACGAGAACGGGATGGACGACGTGAAGATCGGGTTCCCGCTGGGTTCCAGGTCAACGCCTTCATAGAGGACGTCCTTGGAGGAGGACTGGCAGGAGGTCGCCGCCAGTGCGAGAGCGGAGATCGCTCCGGCGAGGAGGAAGAGTTTTGCTTTCATGTTTTTTTCACCTTTGGTTATTTTGGGTGGATTGAAGGTAAGGAAACATCATTATGAGGTGGAATCCAGTACAGGCCGGGTTCCGCACATCATCCTGTATGGTGTGCGGCTTTTTGCTGCCCTCGTTTTCTATTTTTTTGCTTCAAAGTTACAGTTTTTGGGCGTTAATTAACACGGCAAACTTCTTTTCTTCGGAAAAACACGGCGTTCCGGAAAGAGGCGATTCGGATGTGTTTTTTCGGGCGTTTCAAGAGGAGGACCTTTTCGCTGTTGTTAAGGATTTAAATGATGGAGAACCGAAACTACTTTCCGATAATATACACTAGGAAATCATTTGTTCCATACAGGAATTGCCCAAAAGAATACACTATTTGCTCAATCTCTGTTTTTCGGGAAACGCAACCGCCCCTGAGAACCAGCGCCGACCTCGGTGTGCCACGGTTCGGACTCTGTCCGACGGCAAGGTCACGACAGACACAGTGCCGCAACGCTCAAGACGTTACGGCGCTGTCGCTGTTTTCGTTATTGTGTGTCTTACGCGATCACGGTCCAGTTCATGTCGACCGCCGAGCCGCCGGATATGACTTCCAGACCGAAGAACTGAGTGATTTCGAAACCGGACGCGACGCCGTCCCGGATCGCGATCTCGCCCCAGTCCTCGGACGTGCCGGAGACAAACGTGCCCGGAGCGACGTAGAAGTACAGGGACGCGCCGGAGAGGGCCGTGAAGCCGGAGGAAACACTCAACTTGCCGCCGGAGGAGACCGTGACGTCGTTTGCCGCGCCACTGACACCGACATAGATGCTCGCACCGGCGTACCAGCCGGGCCGGGTGTACTTCACGTCGAACTCCTTCATGCCGTATTTTTCCGCCAGGACCGGCCGGATGGCGTCACGGGCGGCAGGGAGCGGAGCCAACCGGGCTTGCCAGTTATCACGCCTCAACACGGAACTCCTGCAACTGGTCGTCCCCCCTCATCCCCCTCTCTCCACGACATCGCCTCGCACCCGATCCAGGCCTGCGGCCATCACCAGCTCGGCGCGCTGGTGAACTCATGCCTCCACCCCACTGCTCACCATCCCCGGCACCTGTTCCCGCCAGAGCTCCGGCACACCATGCCGGAGCTGTTTCAGGCTCACGTCCTTGCACCCGCCACTGAGGATGT
>ONQZ01000017.1 GCA_900320095.1 uncultured Lentisphaerota bacterium | reverse complement strand
CGACAGCTACACCTCGGTCGGCCAGCTCGACGCGAACGACTGGTTCGTGGTCGGCGCGGGCGACTACAACGACGACCAGAAGGACGACCTGCTCGTGCGGCAGTATTCGACCGGCATGCTCGGCTACTACAGCTCCGGCAATACCGCGAACTGGGTTGAGCTTGGACGCGGCGTCGACATGAACTGGACCGTGATAGCCTAGTAGAGCTTTCCCCGTGCTCAAGCGAAGCTGAGAGCACTACCTACGTGGAGGGCTTGCCCTCCCAAAAAAGCCGATATAATTGCGATTTTCCGGGAAAAACCGTTTGCATTTCCCGGAAAACGTCTTATATTTGTGAAATGACGTTATCAACGCGGTCATGTTCCCGTCGCGGAATCAGGGCCGTTTCACCCTCGGACGCGTCCCGCGCGCCCCTCAAACCAACACAAGGAAACACGATGCCTATCACTGAAATACTGGAACGCAACGCCCAGCTCTACAAAGACGACGTCGCGCTGGTGGAGATCAACCCGCAGGAACTCGAAAAACGCCACACGACCTGGCGCGAATACTCGCTGATGGAGCCGAGCCCGACCGACTCGTTCCGCTCCGAACTGACCTGGGGCGAATTCGACCGCAAGGCAAACCGCGTGGCGAACTTCCTGCTCACGCGCCACATCAAGAAGGGCAACCGGGTCGGCATCCTGCTCATGAACTGCCTCGAATGGCTCCCGATCTACTTCGGCGTGCTGAAGAGCGGCGCGATGGCCGTGCCCCTCAACTTCCGCTACACCGCCGAGGAGATCAAATACTGCATCGAGCTCGCGGACATCGACGTCCTCATCTTCGGGCCGTCGTTCATCGGCCGCGTGGAGTCCATCTGCGAACGCATCCCGCGCGTGAAGGCGCTGGTCTACGTCGGCGAGGACTGCCCGTCGTTCGCCGAGCCGTACTACAACCTCGTTTCCTACTGCTCCAGCAAGTCCCCGGCGATCCCGCTCTCCGACGAGGAGGACGCCGCGATCTACTTCTCCTCCGGCACCACCGGATTCCCGAAGGCGATCGTGCACCGCCACCGGAGCCTCATGCACGCCTGCATCGTGGAGCAGAAGCACCACGGCCAGACCCGCGAAGACACGTTCCTCTGCATCCCGCCGCTGTACCACACCGGCGCGAAGATGCACTGGTTCGGCAGCTTCCTGGTCGGCGGCAAGGCGGTGCTCCTGCGCGGCATCAAGCCGGAATGGATCATCAGCGCGGTCTCCGAGGAACACTGCACGGTCGTCTGGCTGCTCGTGCCGTGGGCGCAGGACATCCTGGACGCCATCGACCGCGGCGACATCAAGCTGGAGGACTACAAGCTCGACCAGTGGCGCCTGATGCACATCGGCGCGCAGCCGGTCCCGCCCAGCCTCATCAAGCGCTGGAAGACCGTCTTCCCGAAGCACGACTACGACACCAACTACGGCCTCAGCGAATCCATCGGACCGGGCGCGGTGCACCTCGGCGTCGAGAACATCGACCACGTGGGTGCGATCGGCGTGGCGGGCTACGGCTGGCAGACGAAGATCGTCGACGAGAAGCACAATATCGTCGAGCCCGGCAAGGTCGGCGAACTCGCCGTGAAGGGCGACGGCGTGATGCGCTGCTACTACAAGGACGAGAAGGCCACGAAGGAAGTCCTCGATGACGAGGGCTGGCTCTACACCGGCGACATGGCGAAGGAGGAGGACGGCTTCATCTACCTCGTCGACCGCAAGAAGGACGTCATCATCACCGGCGGCGAAAACCTCTATCCCGTCCAGATCGAGGACTTCCTCCGCCGCAACAACGCCATCAAGGACGTCGCCGTCATCGGCCTGCCCGATCCGCGCCTCGGCGAAATCGCCGCCGCGATCATCGAGGTCAAGCCGGACTTCACGCTCACCGAGGAACAGGTCAACGACTTCTGCCTCGACCTGCCGCGTTACCAGCGCCCGCGCAAGATCATCTTCGCCGAGGTCCCGCGCAACCCGACCGGCAAGATCGAAAAGCCGAAACTCCGCAAGATCTACGGCGCCGACAAGCTCGTCGCCATGCAGAACGAGATCAAATAAGGCGGCGTCAAGATTTTGGACTCAGTGAGTCCAAAATTATAATCCGTTGAGCCGGAGTCCTTATTGCCTTTTATGACAAAGGTTCGACGGATGAATCCGATGCTTTGAAATCAGAATAAAAAGCCTGCCCCGGTTCCGCGCCGGGACAGGCATCTTTTGATCGTCGTTTCAAGCCGCCGAGTGTCGGCGGTCCGTCAACGGTAGATATCATCCCAGAATTGCATATCCTGCCAAACGCTGGTCCTATGCGAACCGTAAGCCCCATCAAGCATGCGCCCGAGACCATAGAGCGGAATTGACACAGGCAGCAGCACCACGTCCGCGACGAGTCCGACCGGCGCCCAGATCACTTTCCAGCACCAGTCGAAGGAATCGGCTTTCATGACCAGATACTCCTTCCTGTCATATCCGGAGTAGTCTTCTCTGGGCGGAAAATCGACTCCGTACCATCCGCTCCTCACCGGTGAAATGTAAATATACCGGTCTCCGTCGCGGCCATAGAAGATCATTGGGCTGGGGCCGGACTGGACCCAGGGTTCGGACAGGTCCGGAAACTCGTCCGGGTGAACCGTCGCCGCATATAAAAACTGCGGATAGACCTTCAGAAACTCTTCATAAGTCTTGAAATCTTTGAAGGGATCGTTCGGACTCACGACATAGTGCAGAAAATGGTAGTCGAAATACGGCATATCCGTCCAGCGGGAGTGATAACGTTTCTTCGGCGCGGCTGGATCGACCGTAACGTCCACATACTTCTTTGCCAGTTCGTCCGGCATAGGGTCCAGGGAGATGTGTTTTTCGAACGTCTGAACAGAATTCAGTGCAGGCGGCGTCTTTTTCCATATCAGGAAGCACGCCAGCGGAATGACATACCGTTTTTTCTCGCGTTCGTAGGTCAGGATGAGTTCCTGCTTGTCCGGCGACAGCTCGTATTCGATGTTCTCGACCGGTCCATTTCATTGTCGCACGCGACATCATGCACCCCGTTCCGCCCAGGCAGACGGCAAGGAACGCGAGAAACAGGAAATCACTTTTGAGAGGTGCCCTTATCATTCGCCTAGTCCTTTCACCGAAGGAAATGATCGTGCATTTACAGTAACGCTTCAAATTCAAAAAAACAAGGGTTTCAGAAATCTTTTTTTCCAAAAAGACAAGAAACCGGCTTGTTTTTTTGCCGGATGGAATGTAAGTTATGCTATTATTCAGAAAAACGAATGTTTCACCCCTGCAACAAGGAGTTTTTGCCATGTTCTTCCGCACGAATCTCATCCGTCCGGCGGTCGCGGCCGCCGTCATGCTCTGCGCCGCGGCGTTCACCGCGTCCGCGCAGACCGGAGCCTCCAAGCTGAGCGAATTCACGAACCACGCCGCGGTGTGGCCGGACAACAACGGCACGCACATCAGCGCGCACGGCGGCTGCATGCTGAAGGTCGGCGACACGTATTACTGGTACGGCGAACACCGGATGCGCGACCGGAAGACCGGGGTTCACGCGTACAGCTCGAAGGACCTGTACAACTGGAAAGACGAGGGGCTGGTGTTCGATTCCGCCACCATGCAGACGCAGCAAGGGCAGGGCGGACGGCGCGGATTCGGCGGCTTCGGCGGCTTCGCCAACATCGAGCGTCCGAAGGTGGTCTACAACGCGAAAACGAAGAAGTATGTGCTGTGGTTCCACCAGGAATCCGGCGGCAACTACAACTCCGCGTTCGTGGGCTGCGGCATCGCCGACTCGCCGACCGGACCGTTCAGGCACCTCTACAGCGGCCGCACCGCGCCCGCCACATGGCCCGCCGACATGCCCGCCGGGCTGAAGGATTACGCCGAGGGGAAATCGCAGACCTACGACCGGCAGTTCGCTCGCCTCGTGGAAAACTACCAGTCCGGGCAGGAAAGCCGCGACATGACGGTGTTCGTGGACGACGACGGCAAGGCGTACCTTTTCTGCGCGTCCGAAAACAACCAGACCATGCACGTCGTGGAGCTGAACGACGAGTACACGGGGTTCACCGGGCGCTGGTGGCGCATCCTCGAGGGAAAATCCTACGAAGCGCCGGTCGTGTTCCGTCACGACGGCAAGTATTACCTGCTCGGCTCGCACTGCACCGGCTGGAATCCGAACCCCGGTCGCGCGGCGGTCGCCGACAAGATCACCGGACCGTGGCGCGAACTCGGCAATTTCGCGGTCGGCGAGGGCGCGGACCGTACGTACGAGGGGCAGACGGCGCACAGCTTCACCGTGCCGGGCAAGGACGGGAAGGACGTGCGCGTGGTGATGCTGGACAGCTGGAAGCCGCAGAACCTGATGACCAGCCAGTACATCTGGCTTCCGCTCGAATGGGAAGGCGAAAAGCCGGTCGCGAAGTATCAGAAGACCTGGAAACTGCCCGCGCAGCTCGCCCCCGCGCCCGCCGCCGCAACCGCGAAAACTGACACCGCGAAACCCGCCAAGGACGATGGTAAGACCGCGGGCTATCTCTTCGCGCACTTCCGCGGCGAACGCTCGAACGAGTGGGAACAGATCTTCTTCGCCATCAGCAGGGACGGCGCGAAGTGGCAGCCGCTGAACGACGGGAAGTCCGTGCTTCAGAGCGACCTGGGCGAAGGCGGCGTGCGCGATCCGTTCGTGGTCCGCAACCCCGACAACGGCACGATCTACCTCATCGCGACCGACCTGTGCATCGGGCGCAACGGCGACTGGGGACGCGCCCAGCGCGCGGGCAGCAAGGCGATCATCGTGTGGGAATCGAAGGATATGGTGAACTGGAGCGAGCCGCGCCGCGTGGAGGTCGCCGTGCCGAACGCGGGCTGCACGTGGGCCCCGGAAGCGTTCTGGGACGCCGACAGGAAGGAATTCTTCGTCTTCTGGGCGTCGCGCGAGACGCTGAACGGCTCGAACCGCCAGCGCATCTACTCCGCGCGCACGAAGGACTTCAAAACGTTCACCCCGGCGAAACTCTACATTGAGAAACCGAACGACATCATCGACACCGACATCGTGTCCGAGGGCGGCAAGCTCTACCGGTTCTCCAAGGACGAGACGCAGAAATCCATCATCCTGGAGGTCTCCGACTCGCTCGAGGGCGAATGGAAGCCCGTGCCGGGATTCCCCGTGAAGAACTTCGTCGGCTACGAGGGGCCGGAATGCTTCCGCATGGCGGACGGCCGCTGGTGCATGATCATCGACTACTATTCGCGCGGACAGGGCTACAAGGCGTTCTTCTGCGACGACCTCTCGAAGGGCGATTTCGCGCCGTCCGAACGCGGCCTGGAGTTCCCGTACCGGTTCCGCCACGGCGGCGTCATCACGCTCAGCCAGACCGAGTACGACGCCCTCATGAAGAAGTGGGGCGCCAACCTGCCGAACACCGCAAGCGGTGCTGAATAAGTGTCCGGCTCCGCTCGGACACACCGCAAGCGGTGTCGTAGCAGTGCGCTGCTTGCGCGAGCGCACGTTGCAAGCTGTGTCGTAGCAGTGCGCTGCTTGCGCGAGCGCACGTTGCAAGCTGTGTAGTAAAAAACGAACTATCGCGCCGGCCCTGACAGGAAACGGGGTCGGCGCTTCTTTTTTCCGAAGGAAAAACGGGGGAAAATGGAGGAAAAATGGCGCGCGCGGTTGAAGAACGGAAAAAATGGTGTATATTCAATGCTGTAAAAATCAATTCTATAATTATAAAAAACCGACATACCCCACGAAAGGTTCGCAGAATGAAGGATTACACGACCTATCAGAACCCCCTGACCGGACGTTACGCAAGCAAGGAAATGAGCTACAACTTCTCGCCCCAGCGCAAGCACTCGACCTGGCGGCGTCTCTGGCTCGCGCTCGCCGAGAGCGAACAGGCGCTCGGACTGGCGATCACCGACGAACAGCTGGACGAAATGCGCGCGCACCTCGACGACATCGACTTCGAGGAAGCGGAGCGGATCGAGGCGGAAGTGCGGCACGACGTGATGAGCCACATCCGCACGTTCGGCGAGGTCTGCCCGAAGGCGAAAGGCATCATCCACCTCGGCGCGACGAGCTGTTTCGTGACGGACAACACCGAGCTGATCCAGATGCGCGACGGCATGAAGATCCTGCGCGCGAAACTGCTGGACCTGATCGACAACCTCGCGAAGTTCGCCGCCGAATACAAATCCATGCCGATGCTCGGCTTCACGCATTTCCAGCCCGCCCAGCTCACCACGCTCGGCAAGCGCTTCTCCCTCTACATCCAGGACTTCATGTTCGACCTGACCGCGCTGGACCGCGCCATCGACGAACTGCCGTTCCGCGGCGCGAAGGGCACGACCGGGACGCAGGCGAGCTACCTGGACCTCTTCGGCGGCGACTGCGACAAGGTGCGCGAACTCGACCGCATGGTGTCCGCGAAGATGGGATTCGAACACCCGGTGTGCCTGAGCGGCCAGACGTACACGCGCAAGATCGACTACGGCGTGCTCGCGGTCCTCTCCGGCATCGCCCAGAGCGCGTCCAAGATGGCGAACGACATCCGGCTGCTCGCGCACATGAAGGAGATCGAGGAGCCGTTCGGCAAGAAGCAGGTCGGCTCCAGCGCGATGGCGTACAAGCGCAACCCGATGCGAAGCGAACGCGTCTGCTCGCTGGCGCGCTACCTGATCGGCCTGCCGCTGAACTGCGCGCTCACGGAGTCCGTGCAGTGGTTCGAGCGCACGCTGGACGATTCGGCGAACCGCCGCATCGTGATCGGCGAGGCGTTCCTGACCGCGGACGTGATTCTGTCGCTCCTCACGAACATCACGAACGGGCTTCAGGTGTGGCCGAAGGTCATCGCCGCCCACATCCGCGCCGAACTGCCGTTCATGGCCACCGAAAACATCATCATGGAGGCCGTGAAGGCCGGCGGCGACCGCCAGGAGCTCCACGAGCACATCCGCATGCACTCCATGGAGGCCGCGCGCACCGTGAAGGAGGGCGGCGGTGAAAACGACCTGATCGCCCGCCTGAAGACCGACCCGCTCTTCGCCTCCGTGGCGGACCGTTTCGACGAGATCCTGAAGCCGGAAGCGTTCACCGGCATGGCGTCCCAGCAGGTCGCCGACTACCTCGCGACCGTGGTGAAGCCCGCCCTCGAAGCGCACGCCGCCGACCGCACGGGCTCCGAGGAGGAGGTCCGGGTATGAGCGACTGCCAGGAACGGCCCTGGGATCCCCGGCTGGCTCCGCTGCTGAAACGGTGCGCCGAAATCCGCGACCTGAACGCGGCGCTCGCCGTGCTCGGCTGGGATCAGCAGGTCTACATGCCGTCCGGCGCGGCCGCAGGGCGCGCGCGGCAGCTTGAGACGCTGACCGTGATCGTGCATGAGAAGTCGACCGATCCGGTCTACGGCGATCTGCTCCGCGATGCCGCCGCGATGGAGTTCGAGCCGGACAGCGACGAAGCCGCGCTGATCTGCCGTCTCGAACGCGATTTCCGCAAGAAACAGGCGGTCCCCGCCGAGCTTGCCGGACGCCTCGCGCGCCAGACCGGCGAGACGCAGGCGGCGTGGGAAGCGGCCTACGCCGCGTCGGATTTCCGGCTCTGCGCCGATTCCCTGAAGAAACTGCTGGCGCTGGAGTGCGAATACGCCGACTGTTTCCCCGAGGCGGGGAGCCGCTACAACGCCATGCTCGACGATTACGAGGAGGGGCTCACGACCGGGACGCTCGACAGGATCATCCCGCCGCTCAAACAGGGGCTTGAAACGATTCTCGCCGAGATCATGGCGAAGCCCGCGCCCGACGACGCCTTCCTGCATCTCGACTATGACACCGACGCCCAACTGGCGTTCTGCCGCCGCCTGACCGAGGCGATGGGCTTCGATTACACCCACGGACGCCTCGACCTCTCCACGCATCCCTTCACCACGGATTTCGGCCTGGACGACGTCCGCATCACGACCCGCGTGCGCCGGAACGAGCCCGCAAACTGCATGTTCAGCTGCATCCACGAATGCGGCCACGCGATGTACCAGCAGGGGATCGCGCCGAAATATGCCGGGACCCCGCTCTCCGACGGCGCGTCGCTCGCGTTCCACGAATCGCAGTCGCGGTTCTGGGAAAATATCCTCGGGCGTTCGCCCGAATTCTGGCGCAATTTCTACCCCGACCTCGTCCGCACGTTCCCCGCGAACCTGAAGGACGTCCCGCTCGACGCCTTCCTGAAGGCCGTGAACCTCGTCCGGCCGTCGTTCATCCGCACGGAGTCCGACGAGGTGACGTACAATCTGCACATCATCCTGCGCGTGGAGCTGGAACAGGCGCTCATCGAGGACAGGATCCCCGTGGACGACCTTCCGGCGGTCTGGAACGACACGTTCGAGCGGTATTTCGGGATCCGTCCCGCGAACGACCGCGAAGGCGTGCTGCAGGACGTTCACTGGTACAGCGGCGGCGTGGGGTACTTCCCGACGTACATGCTGGGCAACCTGATCGGCGCGATGCTGAAGGAACAGTTCTTCGCCGGCGGTCTGCCGCAAACGCCGCACGACGCGCTGTCCGTCCTGCGCGACCGCGTGTACCGGTTCGGCGCGAAATACGCCCCGTCCGATTTCCTGCGGCGTCTGACCGGGACCTCGGTCCCGGATCCCGCGCCGTTCCTCCGCTACCTTCGTGAAAAACATCTTGGAGAAGCCAAATGAGACTGAACTACGATACCTTTACCGGACGCCGCAGCGCATTCGTCTGCACGGCGTTCGTGCTGATCCTGCTGACGTTCGTCGCGTACTCCCTGCTTGGACAGCCGCTGATGAACCTGCTGGCGCCCCACATGGGCAAGAACATGCTGACTGCGGTGATGCTGCTGATCCAGAACGGCCTGGTCGTGGCGTCCGTGCTGATCGCCGCGCTGGTCCCGGAACGGAACTATCCGCTGAAAGAGAGACTGGGGCTGAACATCGCCCCCGAATACTCCCTGCGGTTCTTCTTCCCGGTCTTCGTGCTTGCCATCGGAGCCACCTATCTCACGCAATGGGGCCTGTCGTCCCTGCTGGAAGCCGTCGGGCACGAGCCGAAGGAACAGTCCGTGGTGGAGTTCTTCCGCACGCTGAAACCGCTGGCGTTCTTCGGGTTCGCGCTGATCACAGTGATCGCCGCGCCCATCGCCGAGGAACTCGCGTTCCGGCACATCATATACCGGTTCGTCCGCGTTTTCCTTTACAGGAAAGAGGCGGCCGTGCTTGTTTCGCTGCTCTTCGCGCTGTGCCATGTGCCGTCCGTCGTCGCCTATCTTTTCCATCCGTCCGGCGGCTGGTCCGCTTTTTTCGCCGGGTTCCCGTGGGAACAGCTCGTGGTCCCGGTGATTCCGCTGTTCATCCTGGCGCTGTTCCTGCAGCGGCAGTATGAAAAGAGCAAGTCCGTCATCCCGTCGACGCTGATCCACATGGGATTCAATCTGATCACGGTGTTCCTGCTGATTTTGCAGGTGTATTATGGCGTCGGGGAGTGATTTTTCGCATTTTTTTCCGATTTTTTTGAGATTTTTCCGAAAACCCGCTAAGATTTGCACGGTCTCGTCCGTCTAATTGTATGAAACGCGTTGAAAGAGGAACTATGGAAACCAAAGAACAGGTCTTCGAACGGCTGGTCGATGAGAAACTCGGGTTGCTCCGGGGGACCGCGATGCGGATCCTCGGGAATCCGGTGGACGTCGACGACGCTGTTCAGGCGGCTCTGATGCTCGCGTGGCGGAAATACGCCGGATACCGCGAGCAGGCGGAGTTCACGACTTGGGTGACCAGGATCCTGTTCAACGTGTGCTACGATATGGTGCGTGACCGTGCCCGGGAACAAGAGGTCCTGGCGGATTACGGGGAATCGGGCAACACAAACGCCGCTGCGTCCGGCGAGGAGGAAGCCGAAGAGGCGAACCTGCTGGACCGGCTGGAAGATGCCGTGGCCCGTCTCCCCAAACTCTACCGGGAATCGCTTTCGGTCGGTGTGCTGTCCGGATACTCTCCGGACGAGGCCGCCGCGATGCTGGGCTGTTCGCGCAATACCCTCTATCAGCGCATCCACAAGGCGAAACAACTACTGTCCCAATCCATCCGGGAGGTCTCTTATGAAGAAGCATAACACCGACAGCAACGAAAACGGCGCGCGCGATCTGGACGCCCTGCTCCAGAAGCTGAAAGAGCGTCACGACGCCCGCGAACAGTCCGGCATCTACATGCCGGAAGACGAATTCACACGCCGGTTCTTCCAGGCGGCGAAGGCGCAGGAACGCCCGCATTTCCCCATGATCTGGAAGGCCGCGGCGGGCATCGCGGTCTGCCTCCTGGCCTTCCAGCTCGTGCTCACCACGCTGAAGGACGATTCGTCCGCGGTCCGCAGCGACAACTACGGCATGTCGGGCGTCGACATGGTCGTTGACGCACAGACTCCCGCCGCATACGGCGCGAACCTGATGAAAGCGGATGCGACGGAAGTCGGGACGCAGCCGATGGTCCTCATGTCCATGCGGAATCATGATGAAGCCGACGAGGCCGGAGAAGGAAGCGCATCGCTTGATGGCGATACGATGGTCGCCGCATCGTTCATGGCCGCGCAGGCAGTGCAGGACGATGCCGAAAATACGAAACTTGCACGCAGTTTGACGGAACCCGAACCGACCGCCGACAATCAGAACGATGTTACGCTTCGCGTGGCGGAAACAGAACCGGCTGCCGCCGAGAATAATAATGTAAATGCGCGTCGCGTAGCCGATGTGGAGCCTGCCAGCAGAGCTTTTGGTGCCTCCACTCCCGCGAGTCAACAGCCTGGTATGGGCGGCGGTTTGCCTCCGATGGGTGGCAACATGGGCGGTTTTGGCGGCATGGGTGGCTTCGGCGGTGGCTTCGGAGGGGGTGCTGCTGGGGGTGCTGTCGGAGGCAATCGTCCTGCCGGTGGCATGGGCGGTTTTGGGGGCGGTTTCGGCGGCGGTGCCGCTGGTGGTGCCGCTCCCGGTGGTTTTGGCGGCATGGGCGGCTTCGGCGGCGGTGCTGCTCCTGCCGGTGGCATGGGCGGCTTCGGCGGCGGTTTCGGCGGTTCGACCCGCGTGACGACCACTACCTCCGATGCCGTTGCGTCCGATGCAGCGGACAATGCCGTCCGCGCCTCCGCGGTTGCCCGAAAAGCCCAGCCGGAAGACGCCGCGGAAGCAGGCGCGGCAGCAAAGGAAGAATCCGCATCTCAGATGAAAATCGCCGCGACGCAGGCGCTTGCCGCCGCGGGCGGAACAAAAGGAGCAAGAACCATGAATGAAACGCAAGACCTCTATCTTCGTCCCCGTCCGCGCCCGTTCGTCGAACCGCGCGTGATCCTGCCCCCGATCCGTATTCTGCCTCCGCCGCGTCCCGCCGACCCGAAACTGGTCCCGGTCGTCGTGTCCGAGGTTTCCGCGATAGTCCGCATCCGCGGCGAGATCGCCAGCACCGAGTTCGAGGCGGTCGTGAGCAATCCGAACCCGCTCGCGCTGGAAGGCGAATTCACGTTGCCTCTGCCCGCCGGCGCCACGGTTACCGGCGCCGCGCTTGACATCAACGGCAAGATGATCGACGCCGCCATCGTGGAAAAGAAGCGCGCGCAGGAGGTCTTCGAGGCCATCGAACGCAAGGGCGCGGACCCCGCGCTGATCGAGTCCGTCGGCGGCAACAGCTACCGCACGCGCATCTATCCGATCCCGGCGCGCGGCAGCCGCCGCATCCGCATCACGTTCATCTCCGAGGTGGACCGTGTGGACGGCGCGCCGATCTTCACGCTGCCGATGCGCTTTGAAAACGAACTCGAAAAAGCGTCCATCCGCGTGGAGGTCATGGACCCCGCCGCCGCGCCGCAGGTCGAATCCGCGCCGTTCGCGAATCTGAATTTCGAACACTGGGAAAACGCCCTGCTCGGCGAACGCACACTTGAGCACATTGCCCTGCCGGAAGACCTTCGCATCACCGTGGCGGACAAGCCCGCGCCCGTGCAGACCGAACGTTTCCGCGGCGAAAACTTCTTCCTCGTTTCCGCGACGCTCGCAATGGCCGCGAACGCCGCCGATTTCAAGGCACCGAAATCCGTCTCCGTCCTGTGGGACGCCTCCGGTTCCCGCGCCTCGAACGACCACGCGCCCGAACTGGAACTGCTGAAACAGTTCTTCGCTTCGGACAAGATGAAGGACGCGACGGTCGACGTCTCCGTGTCCGTGCTCCGCAACACGCTGGAACCCGCGAAGACGTTCACAGTGAAGAATGGCGACGCCACCGCGCTGCTCGACTCCCTGAAGAAGACCGCGTACGACGGCGGCACCGACTTCCTCGGGCTGGAGAAGTTCTTCGCCGCGGTCCCCGCCGACGCCTGCGCGTTCGTCTTCACCGACGGCATCCAGACCTTCGGCAAGGGTGCGCAGAGCATCCCCGCCGCGAAGGGCCGCACCGCGTTCGTCTCCGTCTCCACGACCTCCGAGACGTCCTACCTCGAATACCTCGCCGAGGCGTCCGGCGCGAACGCCCTGTACCTGAACCTGGCGCGCATGACGCCCTCCGAGGCGCTCGCGGGCTTCCTGGCCGGGAATCCGGTCGCGATCGAATCCGTGAAGCTCGACGGCGCGAATGCCGATTACAAGGTGTCGCGTTCCGGCGACGGGGTCCGGATCGCCGGTACGTTCCCGGACGGCAAGCATAAACTTGAGGTGAAGTTCGCCGGAATGCCCGCGATGGCGTTCGACTTGGATTCCGCCGCCGCGCTCGACGGCAAAATGATCCGCACGCTCTACGGCATGCTGAAGCTCGAAGCGGCGAAACGCAACCCGAAGGCCACGCCGTCCGAATTCCTCACGCTCGGCCAGCAATACGGCCTCGTGACGCCCGGCACCTCCATGCTCGTGCTCGAAAGCCTCTCCCAGTACCTCGAATACAGCATCCGTCCCCCCGAGACGCTGCCCGAATGGCGCGCCCAGTACGACGAACGCCAGGCGCAGATCGCCAAGGACAAGGCGAAGGAAAAAGCCGACGCCGCGACCGAACAGGAGAAGCGCATCGACGCGCTCGCGAAACGCTACCAGAGCGAGATCATCGACTGGTACGACGGCAAGAAACGGCCGGATCCCGTCTTCAAGGGCGGTTTCGGCGGTGGCGGCGGCATGCGTCCGATGAACGCAGCGGGCATGGGCGGTTTCGGCGGCGGTGGCGCTCCTGCCGGCGGCATGGGCGGATTCGGCGGCGGATTCGGCGGCGGCGCGGCCATGCGGAACAGCGCCCCCGGACTCTCCCGTTCCGTTGAAGCGGAAGACGGCATGGCCATGGACGCCATGCCCGTGATGGAAATGGCGGCGGAAGCCGACGCCTCGTTCGAGCGCGCCCCCTCCGCGAAGAAATCCGATTCCTCGCCGAACGGCGCATCCAAGTCCATCAAGCTGAACCAGTGGACCTCCGGCGCGGATTACCTGAAGGAGATCGAAGCGGCGAAGGACAAGGCGCAGGAACGCTACCTGGAACTCCGCGCGAAGAAAGAGAACGCCGACAACCTCGGATTCTTCGTTGACTGCGCGGACTACTTCGCCCGCAGCGGCCAGAAGGAATTCGCGGTCCGCGTGGTTTCCAACCTCGCCGAAATGCAGCTCGAAAACCGCATGCTCCTGCGCGTGCTCGGCTACAACCTGAAATACCTCGGCGAACTCGACGCCGCGGAAACCGTGTTCCGCAAGGTGCTGGAACTCGCGCCCGAAGAGCCGCAGTCCTACCGCGACCTTGCGCTGGTGCTCGCCGACGCCGGACGCTGGCAGGAGGCCGCCGACATGATGATGAACGCGATCGTGAAGAAGCCCGACGGACGGTTCCGCGACGTGGAGCTGATCGCGATCACCGAGCTGAACAACTTCATCGTGAAGGCGAAACGCGGCGGCATCGAACTGAAGGGCATTGATTCCCGCCTCGTGCATCCGCTCGAAATGGACCTCCGCGTGACCATCGGCTGGGACACCGACATGTCCGACATGGATCTGCACACGATCGACCCGACCGGCGAGGAGTGCTTCTACCAGCACCGCCTGACCACGAACGGCGGCCGCAACTCGTTCGACATCACGCAGGGATACGGCCCCGAGGAGTTCATGGTCCGCAACGCGCTGAACGGCGACTACCGGATCAGGACGCACTACTACGGGCAGCGCGCGCAGAAGATGATCGGCCCCGTGACCCTCTACGCCGAGATCGTCACCGACTTCGGGCGCCCCGAGGAGAAGAGCGAGACCCTGATGTTCCGCCTCGCCACCCGCGACGAGATGGTCGACGTCGCCACCGTGACCACGAAGGGCTCCAAGGTCACCCCGAAGGAACCCGAACGGCGCTATCCGCCGAAGAACCCGGTGATCGACGAGCCGGTGGTCCGGGGCGGATTCGGCGGCGGCGCCGCGCCGGACGTCAACCGCATGTACCAGGTGCGCGCCAACGAGACGCTTGAGGACATCGCGGAATCCCAGCTCGGGGACCGTTCCCGCGCGCAGGAGATCGCCCGCGCGAACGAAGGCAAGCTCCGCGACGGACAGCCCGTCACCGGCTCCATCCTCACGCTCCCGCCCCGGAACAGATAACAAAGACTGAATACCGTTTTACAGAAGGTACGCGGCATCGGCATCCCCGGTCCGCGTCCTTCTTTTTTACCTCGGCGGAGACTATGCAGACAGGACTTGCAGGTCCTTTTTCTGTTTTTCCTATGTCTGTTCGCGAGGCGGAGCCGCCCTGTCCGGGGGCGCAAAAAATCCCCGGCTCCGCGCTGGCGGGGACCGGGGAGAGAATCGGATGATCCGGAAGCGAGGCGGGAGCCTCTTACTTCTGGAGGTCGTCGATCGCCTTGTTGACGGCGTCGTTGGTATCCTGGGCGGCATCTTCGGCCTTCTTGGTGAACTTGTGCACGCCGGATTCGGTGCTGTCGATCGCCTTGTCGAGCTTCTGGCCGGCGGTTTCCTTCTTCTCGCAGGAGGTGAAGGTCAGGGCGCAGAACGCGGCCGCGACGAGGGTGAGCGTGAAGAGCAGTTTTTTCATGGTGATATGCCTTTCGGTTGGGTGTTTGGTATGAGGAGAAAGCCGGATCGTAAAACGCGGTCACTCGGCTTTCTTTTTGGGCTTGATGGTGAGGATGAATCCGAGGGCGAGGCTGAGGAACGCGCTCATGAGGACCTGATAGTTGGCGGGGAGCGAGAACGTGATCGTGTGCGCCGGGATCCAGAAGACGACGATGGTCTTCAGCAGATAGGAGCCCCAGAGGTGCTTGTCGATGCCTTCGAGGAACTCCGCGCCGCCGAGGAAGCGCTTCTTCGCGATGCAGGTGTTCCAGTAATCGTGGCTGAGCATCATCGGGAAGCAGAAGATGAGGTTGGCCCACAGGGAGGTGGAGAAGCCCTGCCAGATGCGCTGCGCGGTGTCGTTTTCGAACGTGAGCGGCCAGACCGGGGTGCCCATGACGGCGTGAACGCCCTTGCCGAAGAGCGCGAACGCGATGGTGAAGAGCATGCCGTACACACCCCAGACGAGGAACTTCAGGAGCAGGTCGGGGGTCTTCCAGCTGCCGGTCTTGCCGCGCACCTTGATCATTTCACCGAGCGTGGCGAGCAGGCCGACCTTCAGGAAGCCGGAGATGTAGGGGTAATGCCCGACGACGCGGCCGAAGTTCCTGATGCCGTCCGTGGAGAATCCGGCCCAGTAGAGGCCATGCTTCGCGGATCCGGTCAGGGCGTTGAGGTCGATCTTCACGTCCGTGCCGTAATCCCACGGGAAGAAGAAGACGAGGCAGACGAACGCTGCGAAGTAGATGACCGCGATGATGTCGCCGATTTTGAATTTCATGGTAATTGTTTCCTTTTGTGGGGGTTGGGGAGGTAAAAACTATAACTTATAACATAGCACGGAATTCCGAAAAAATCAAGTGAAACTCAGCCGATAAACGACCGAATCCGTCCTGTTTGAACTTATGATTTGTTTTGGGTTTTCGGATTCCGGGATTGTTTTTTCTTCTTTCCGGCTTTCTTTTTCCCGGCGAGTTCCGCACTGACGATCTCATACATCTCGCGGGCGTCTTTTTTCCTGTCAAGTTCATACACGCTTGCCGCTGACGGGTTTTCCATCGCTTTTTTGAACCAGAAAAGCGCCTTGCGTTTGTCCCGCGGCATGTGTTCTCCGCTGTACAGCATCATGGCGTAATCCCACTGGCAGTCGATGTCCCCCAGCATCGCGCCTTTTTTATAGAACCGGATGCCAAGCTCGATATCGTCCTGTTCGCCATCCCCGAATTCCCCGGTCACGCACTTTGCCCCGACTTCGTGCATGCAGCGGCGGTCGTTCAGGATCAGCGCCTTTAACGCCTCACGCAACGTAAAACAATCACGTTCCAGTTTTTCGATCCTGTCCATTTGTTTGCTCATGAAAGAATTCCGTTACACATTTTGGAGGTAAAACATAGCATTATGGATGGCGGCCCGGTATTATTGCGGCATCTGCGAGGGAGCGGGATCGGAATCGCCTTCAGTACGGTTTTCCTTGTTCTTCGCCGCGGCGCGGCGTTCTTCCAGTTCTTTCTGCCAGATGATCTCCCGCCATTTCCTGTCCAGCTCCTGATATTCATCAAGATCGCGTTTCTTCTTGTGTCCCGGTGCGCCCGGCATGTAGGCGTGGATGTTGACGCCGTATCGTGAATCCGGGTCCCGAGATACGATGCGCCGTCCGTCCACTGCCGGATCATGGACCCACATTTTCAGCTCAAGGGGCTTTTGGCTCAGAATGGACGACTTCTGTTTCAGTTCGTACACCTCGCGGGCGATGTCGAATGCCTGTGCCTGGGCATCCGGATTGAGCTCGATCTTGAGTTCGACCGAATCGTCCGGGTGAAATCCGACCGTGCATTCCCGAATCCTGTATTTGCTTTCGATCGCGTCAAGGATGTCGGCGCGGACCTGGAGGCGCATGCCGGACGAAGCGGCGTCGAATTGAATACCTCGACCCAATTTGTAGGTAAAGTAAACAAAGGCACCCAGCCATGCAAGTCCCACGCATACGACGATCAGCAGTGCATTCTTTTTGTTTTTGGACTTCGTTTGCATCGGTTTGGCCTCAGGTTGGCGTTCGGGTGTATGTTCGGGAGAATGAGGAAAACATACTCCTAAAATACACCTTTTTTTCCGTTTGTCAAGCGGCGAGACCAACTTTGCTCTTCACGATTCCAATGCCTTGATCAGACTTTCCATGTCATGATAGACAGGCACATTTGGATCATTGGCTATACGATGTCCTTCCTCGATGGCGTCAAGAGTTTCCTGGTTCACATGCTGTTTTTCAGTGTGTTTGTTTTCTTCTTCTTTGTCCATAGTGAAAGCTCCAAAAAGTTAAAGTTCCGCGCTGATGTTCCTGCCTTTGGAATCGCGCAGGAAGCACGCGGCGACTGCCGCCGGGACCGCGATCAGCAGATAGACGCCCAGCAGGATCCGGAATCCCGCCGGAGCCGCCTGAAGGGTGCCGTCCACGGCGAACCGGTCGAAGAGCCGGCCCGCGAGCTGGGCGATGGCGATGAGGAAGACGTTCGCGCAGAAATTGACGAACGCGATGGCGCTGGCGGCGAAGACGGGCGGGACGAATTCGCGGCAGGCGGTGATCTGGATGCCGGTGAATCCGTAGCCCGTGCCGAGCAGGAGGAATCCGGTCCAGGCGGCGGCGAGGGCGGAGCGTTCGGGCAGGAACGTCCCGGCGAACAGCACGGCTGAACCCGCGGCGAGCAGGATGCAGCCGGCGGACTGGAACAGCTTTCTGCGGTTGCCGAGGAACAGGCTCACGGACCCGGCGAAGATCATTTCGACCATGACGACGGTGTTCATGGTGCCGAGCGCACCGGCTTCGGCGCCGCAGAGGTCGGAGAGGTATTTCCTGCCGATTCCGCTCAGGCACGACCAGTAGAGCACGATCCCGGACGCGGCGCAGAAGAACACGCCGATGCACTGCGGTTTCTTCAGCTGGACGAGCAGCTGCCCCCAGGGGAACGGTTCGCGTCGTTTCGCCGGTGCGCCGGTGGCGCGGCGGGCGGTCCGGGCGGAACAGAGCAGGCAGACCGCGACGGCGACGCCGCAGGCGGTCGTGAGGTGGTTGCACCAGCGCAGGATCAGCTGCCAGGGATGGTCGGCGGCGAGGGAAGCGAACGGGGAGGACCCGAGGAGCGTGCCGCCGTAGCTGAAGACGTAGAAGACGCCGATGAGGGCGGAGAAGTATTTGCGGTCGAACTCGGAGTCGAGGAATTTCAGGAGCGTGAGGTAGCCGATGGTGCGGCCGCCGCCGTTCAGGAACGCCCCGGCGTACACCCAGGCGGGCGCGGTGAACGTGTACAGGAGCCATTCGCCGAAGACCTGCAGCGCGATCCCGGCGAGGATCACGGGCCGCCAGCCGAAGCGGTCGGTCAGGATGCCGGAGATGCCCAGGAACGCCATGCACCCGGCGACGCCCCAGCTCGAAATGGCGGACGTCTGCGCGGCGGTGAACCCGAGCGATTCGCGGATCTGGTCGTACACCATGCCCGGCACTCCGGCGCGCGTAGCGGCTCCGATGGCGTAAACCACGGCGGCGAAGAAGAAAAGGAACAGGGTCGGGAGGGGAATCTTTTTCATGGGGCGTTTTCGAGGAGGAAGCTGGGGTCAGCGGAGGGCGTCGGGGAAGGTCTCGCGGAGCACGCGCATCACGCCGTCGTCCTCGTTGGACGGCGCGCGGAACCGTGCGGCGGCGAGCAGATCGGGATGCCCGTTCGCCATGGCGTAGCTCAGACCGACCTGCCGGATCATTTCGAGGTCGTTCGGGTAGTCGCCGAACGCCATGCACTGATCGGGCGCGAGGCCGAGGCGTTTTTGCAGGAATTCGATCGCGATGCCCTTGTTCACGTCGGCGCGCATGATGTCGATCCAGCTCTGGCCCGCCAACGTGACTTTCAGGCGGTCGCGGAACGGCGCGAAATGCGGTTCGCAGCGGTCGGCGGCGCTCACGGGATCGAACACCGCCACCTTCACCACGGAGTCGCCCGCGGCCCTGACGGCGGCGAGCGGATCGTCAGTGAACGTGCGTTTTTTGT
This sequence comes from uncultured Lentisphaerota bacterium, assembly GCA_900320095.1. Classification (GTDB taxonomy): domain Bacteria; phylum Verrucomicrobiota; class Lentisphaeria; order Victivallales; family UBA1829; genus UBA1732. The sequence goes on along the minus strand of ONQZ01000017.1, from coordinate 26,217 downwards.
AGTAGATCGCGGTGTTTTCGCGTCCGACGGGATCGCACGCGCTGCTGATGTATGCCGACTTCACGCCGCACAGGACCGTGGTCGCGGGGATCGCGGAGCCGGTACGGTAGAGCGCGGGCAGGACGTCGTCGGGCAGGGGACGGCAGAAGATGTTTTCCGCGCCGTCGAACACGAGTCCGCCGTTTTCGGAAAAGAAGAACAGCTTGTCCGCGATGCGTTCGAACATGGCGGCGAGGTTGAAATACTGGCGTCCGCTGGCGATGACGAACCGCACGCCGCGCGGATACAGCGCCTCCACCATGGGGACGAAATCGGGCGGTATCTCCTTGCTGTCGTTGAGGAGCGTGCCGTCCAGGTCGACGGCGATCAGGCGGACATCGGGGCGCATGCGGTCGGGCTTATTCGGGTTCGATCATGTCGTCCGGGCGGAACTGCAACGGGAGCATGTCCTGACTCTGGATCCACGCCTTCACCGTGGGGGCGAGCAGGAAATCCTCCATCGCATCGTCCTTCGCGAACTTGTAGTCGCAGTACGGGCAGCGGGAGAACGACTCGACGTCCGGCTGGGCGAGCATTTCGCCGCAGACGGGGCATATAAGAAAACGCTGTTCGTCGTCAACGACCGGGGGGACCGGCGCGACCGGAACATGGATTGCAGGGGTGATCATCTCAGCTTTTATCCTTTCATTTTGCCATCTCTTTTCTTGCACGTTGTCCCGTGTCAACGGGAAAATGCGCTCTTACTATCAATATAGCGCGCGCACCGTTTTTTTCAACCCGCGCCCGCCGGATTTTCCGAAAAAAACCGGTGCGGCGGGAAAAAACGCGTCTGCCCTTGCTTTTTCCGCGCGGCGGGTGTATGGTATCACATCATCCATTTTGCACCACGGAGAGGCAAAGACCATGAACAGCGGACAGATCATTCGGAGCATGCGGCGGCCGGGCATCGTTGCGGCCGGACTGATTGCCGTCTGGCTGCTTCTGAACAGCCTCCTGACCGCGGCCGCCGTCGGAAACGGCGGTCCCGTGTCCGCCGGGATCCTCGCCGAACCGTCGTCCTCGCCGCGCGACATTCGTTCCGAGGCGGAACGCGCCGGACATCTCGCTGTCATGCGGACCGGCGGAAGCGCCGGAGTGCATGCCAGCGGACGCAACAGCCGCCCCGGCCTCGGCACCGTGTGGAAACTCCAGCCGGACGCCTCCCGCCCCGAGCCGTTCCGCCAGTGCGAACCCGCCCCGAACTGCCCGTTCCGCATCGAATCCTCCGGCCAGTCGTGCCTTTTCCAGCTTTTCCCTCGCTCCTATCTGCCCGTGAGGGCGGGACCGAAGCCTTTCTGCTGAGTTGATCTCCGCCCGGACGGCATGCCTTTTTCGTGAGGCAGCGCCGTCCGTACCCTCATCTCCGCAACAGAAAGGGAAACGATCATGAAACGCTATCTCGCGGAACACTGGGACACCGTCCTCTGTGTCGGTCTCAGCATTCTCCTCCTCATCGGCGGCATCCTCGTCTATTTCTGGATGTTTCCGTCCGAGTGATCTCGATTAAAAAAAACTTGCGCCGCCGTCCGTGACTTGAATCCGGGCGGCGGCGCTTTGCATTTGCGGAAAGATGTTCCGGCGTCAATCCTTCTCCGGGCGGTTGCCGTAGGGGAAGAAGAAGATGCGGCCGCCGGTCTTGCCGTCCTCAACGGAACGCTCGAAGAGGCCGCCGAGGAAGGACCACTCGTGGAAGCCGGGGGCGTCCTTCGTGGTGATGAACGGGAAGATGAACTTGCGCGTGTTGATGCCGTCGGTGTCCATGTTGTAGAGGTAGCCGAGGATGCTCCGGTGTTCGTTCTCGCCGAGCTTCCGGCTGTTCGCGCCGAGCCCGAAGAGCACCTTGGTCTGGTAGTCGCCGGTCTCTTCACAGCTGAAGGACGAGGACAGGATGCCGCCGCCGGTGTTGAAGCCGGAGATCGTGCGCGTCTGAATGTGTCCGGCGGCAATCTCGCGGAGCGCGGCCCCGACCGCTTCGAACAACCGTGCGTTGCCGTCGAACGGCTTCATGCCGGCTTCCGGCATGAGTTCGAGCGCGTGCATCAGGGTGTGCTTGTAACGCGTCCGCTCGGGATCGTTTTTGTCGTCGGGGAACGCCAGCACGTCGGCGATGGTCATCTGTTCGAGCTCGGCGGCGGAGATTTCCGAAACGCCGCGGACGCTGTACACATTGAACAGGTCGACGTAGAGTCCGGTCAGCGCGTCCGGCGTGCCGGGTTTCCACTGGAGGAACGTCTCGTCGGTGGAGTTGACCAGAAAGAGCGCGTAGTGGTTGGTGCTGCCGCGGACCGGGAATCCGGTGTGCGACGCATGAAGCGGATTGACGTGCGCGGAAAGGATGCGGAAGGGTTCGGGGATCGCCTCGTCGTGCCGCTGGGTCGCGCCGTAGTAGAGCAGGGGGGCGAGGATGCCGAGGGAGGAGCCTTCGGGATCGGAGCTGCCGCCGGAGAGGAGCGGGAGCACGAACCAGGATTTTGCGATTTTGGAGAGATCGCCGTCGCGGTCGAGGCAGTCCTTGCTCCAGAAGAAGAGCGGATAGAAGCCGCTGGACGTGGAGCGTTCGTCGCCTTCCCAGAAATACTCGTTTTCCCAGCGGACGATATTGTCCGCCATCGCCCGCGTGTCGGCGGCGGTGCGCGCGCCGTCGCGGTAGGCGGTCACGGCGGAAACGATGTCCCGGAACCGCGCATACTTCGTCAGCATGTCGTTGCATGCGGCGGTGACCCGGAGATTCCAGAATTTCGCGAGTTCGGTCTCGCCGTCCGCGGGCGGATTGCGGAGGAGTGCCGCGAACCTGTCGAGCAGGGAGACGGAGCCTTTCGTGCGCGGACGGGACGTGCTTTCGGTGCGGATGACGCCGAGCGTGGAGAGGACGTCCTCCGTGTACGCGTGGCCGTTTGCGAGGCGGAAATGCTCTTCGCTCGAGCTGTAGCCGAGGATGCCGAGCAGGATCCGCGTGACGGACTCGTCCTCCTCGACGCTGGTGTAAGTGAGCGGGGTGATGACCTCGGTGGAAACGGGCGTCGTTTCGCCGTCCTTCTCGCGCACGGTCCGGTCGACGCCGAACAGCGGGAAGAAACCGTAGCGGGTTTGGACCTGCGTACCGCCAGAAGCGTGCAGTTTCAGCTCGACGTCCATGAGGCGCTTCGCCGTGTCCTCCGCTTCCTTCGCGGTCATTTCGCCGGAGAGCGCGCGGTCCATGCCGCAGAGACGGAACACTTCCTCGTTCGGGATGCCGGAAATGATCTGCCTGAGCCCGCCCGTCTTGACGATGGTCACGGGTTTCGGCTCTTTGCCCGGCGCGGGCGAGAACGGCCCGTCGGCGACCGGCTGCGGGACCTCGATCCGGTTCGCGATGTATTTCTTCCCGACGTAATCCGTATAGACGTCCTTGCTCCACTGTTCGCTTTCCTCGGAGCCGTCCTCCATGAGGGCGCGCCTCAGGAGCAGTTCGATGGTATCCTCCAGGTAAGCCTGCGGCGTGATGTCGGGCTTTGACGAATCCGGGACCTCGGTGTCGCGGAACCAGTAGGGGAAGACGCCGAGGATGTTGGTGTAGCTGGACGTCCGTTCGAATCCGTAGCTGTCGCGGCTCCGGTCGGAGCCGGAGGTGAACAGGATGTGCCAGAGCAGCCAGTTCGAGCTGGAATCCCTGTCGCGGTCGAATCCGATGAGGTAGAAGAGAAGCCGCAGGTCGCGTTCGCCTTCGTTCGAGCTGGTCCACTCGAAGAACGGATGCAGGGCGGTCGTGCGGACTTCCCATTTCGAGGCGATCGCGTCGTTTTCTTTGGTCTGCGCTTCCTCGCTCGTGAGGTCGTCTTCCTTCATGCGCGCCTTCACGTCGTCCAGGTAGGAGGGCGAATACCCCCAGCGCGGGATGTAGTCGTCGCGGTCGTGCGCCGCTTTGAAGCGGTTGCCCTTCTTCTCGTGGTCGGCGTAGATGAGGTAGCGGCGGCCGTGGACGGACGTGGTCGCGCGGTATTCGGGGTAGTCGTAATCCTCGCGGAAGTACGGGATGGACGTGAATTCGGAGCCGTAGCGGTCCTTCTCCCAGCTGTAGACGGGGAAGAGGTAGCTCCTGTTCGCCTCGCCCTGGCTGCGCTCGACGCGGAAGAACGGGAAGAAGCCGTATTCGCGCTCGTCCTCGTCGTATGCCCACCAGAGCGGGCCGATGTACTTCATGTCGCTTTCGGACGACGATCCTCGGAAGAACGGGAAGAGACCCCACGCGTGGCGGCCCCAGTAGCCGAGCAGCAGGACGTTGCCCTCCGTCCAGGTCTCCTCCTCGCCGTTCATGCCCGTGGCGGAACGGTTCTTCCATTTTGCGAAGGGGAGGATGAGCCCGCCGTCCTTGTCGAACCAGGCGAACGGGAAAAGCCCGCGGTCCTCGGTGTTGTGGTCCCACCACCAGAGCAGGATGTTGTTGAAATGGTCGTCGCGCTTGTCGATGGCGTAGAACGGGAAGAAGCCGTGGCGTTCCCAGTCGTTCCGCCAGTAGCCGAGGAAAAGATACTGGCCCTTGATCCATTTGTCTTCCTGTTCGCCGTAACCCGTTGCCATCCAGAGGAGCGGAGAGAGGAAAAAGTCGTTTTTGTCATACAAATAGAGAGGAAACAGCGAGGAACCTTCCCCGATCCAGTGCCAGTAGAGCGGGAAGAGCCCGAACGCTTCCATGTTTTTACGGCTATCCCACCAGACCGGCCCGACGAAGTTGAGCTTTTCCCCGAAGTAGCAGACGGGGAAAAGCCCGACGCGTCCTTCGATGCCGAAGAGGGGTCCGGCGAACCAGAAGTCATCCTCCTCCTTCCCGATATGCATCAGAGGAAAGATGCCGAAGTGGTTCTTGTTCCAGTAGGTGTTCAGCGCCCAGCCGTCGCCGTTGACGGGGTTCCACGCGCAGAGAGGGAAGAGGATGGAGTATTCGTTGCCCTCCTGGTTGAAGAACGGGCGGATCGCCATGCCGAAATCGTCCCAGTCGATGAACGGCCACAGCACGCTGACGTAACGGCTGTTCACGGTGCAGAACGGCCAGACGTTGACCTGGCGGTCCTTCAGCCCGACGGGGGCGCGGAGATTGACGACGGCCTCGTCGAACCTGCCGCCGGAAATGCGGCCGGCTTTCGGCGCGGAGTAGGAATCGGAATCCCAGCCGATGCGGTTCATGCGTTCGCTGGATGCGCAGGAAGAAGCAAGCAGTGCCGCGAGAATTGCGAATGCGGAGAGGAACGATGCTTTCAGGTGGCGCGGATTCATGGAAGTGCTTTCTGTTTCGGTTATATGAATTCGGTTGATATGCGGATGGTCGGTTCAGAAGGGCGGGGCGTCGAGGTCTTTCGAGAGGGAACGGATGCGGTCGCGGAGCTGTGCGGCGCGTTCGAATTCGAGCGCCTCCGCCGCCTCGAGCATCTGGGATTCGAGTTCGAGCACGAGTTCGTCGATGCTGGCGGCTCCGGTTTGCTTCAGGATCTCCTCTGTCTCGCTGAGGGAGATCGACTGGCCCTTCATGCCGCGTCCCTTCCTTCCCTTCGTGGGGCGGGTCTTCATGCCGGTGTTGTAGGGCGCTCCGGGCTCGTGGAAGGTGTAGGCTCGGCCGGAGTTCGAGGCGGCGGCCGCGGGCGCGGACGTTTTTTCGGGCTGGGTCGCGCCGATGATCTCGGCGATGGTCTCGCGCGGCGGCTTGATGATGGTGTGCGGCACGATGCCGTGTTCGGCGTTGTAGGCGTTCTGCTTGGCGCGGCGTGCCTCGGTGGTCTCGATGAGCGCCTTCATGCTGTCGGTCATGTTGTCGGCGTACAGGATCACCTTGCCGTCGGCGTTTCGCGCGGCGCGTCCGGCGACCTGGATGAGGGAACGGCGGGAACGCAGGAAGCCTTCCTTGTCGGCGTCGAGGATGGCGACAAGTCGGATTTCCGGGAGGTCGATGCCCTCGCGGATGAGGTTGATTCCGACGATGCAGTCGAAGTCGCCGCGCCGGAGTTCGTTCAGGATCTTCACGCGTTCGATGGCGTCGATCTCGGAGTGCAGGTATTTCACGCGGATGCCGACGTCGGACAGGTAGTCGGCGAGGCGTTCGGAGCTTTTCTTGGTGAGCGTGACGACGAGCGAACGCGCCCCGACGGCCGCGGTGGCGCGGATCTCCGCGATTACGTCGTCGATCTGCGAACCGAGCGGGCGCACCTCGACCGGCGGATCGAGCAACCCGGTCGGGCGCACGACCAGCTCGACCACGGCGTCGCCGCACATCTTCATCTCATAGTCGCCGGGCGTGGCGGAGACGTACACGGTGTCGCCGGTGAGGCCGAGGAATTCGTCGAAGGTGAGCGGGCGGTTGTCGAGCGCGGAGGGGAGACGGAACCCGTAGTCGACGAGCGTCTGCTTGCGGCTGCGGTCGGCCTTGTACATCGCCTGAAGCTGGGGGAGCGTCACGTGGGATTCGTCGATGAAGAGCAGGTAGTCCTTCGGCATGAAGTCGACGAGGCAGAACGGGCGGGAGCCGGGGGCGCGGCCGGAGAGGTGGCGCGAGTAGTTCTCGATGCCGGGGCAGTAGCCGATCTCCTTCATCATCTCGACGTCGTAGTTCACGCGCTGGAAGAGGCGCTGCGCCTCGACGAGCTTGCCCTGTTCCTCGAAATCGTGCACACAGGTCCGCATTTCCTCCAGGATGCCGTTCATGGCGGCGTCGATCTTCTCCTGCGGCAGCACGAAATGTCGGGCGGGGAAGATGAGCGCCTTGCGGCACTGGGCGATGACGTGGCCGGTCACGAGGTCGCGCCGGGAGATGGATTCGATGGTGTCGCCCCAGAACTCCACGCGCAGGAACTCCTCCTTCTGCGACAGGAAGACGTCCACGCAGTCGCCGCGCACGCGGAACTGGCCGCGCTCGGGCGCCATGTCGTTGCGTTCGTACTGGATGGCGACGAGCATGTGGAGGAAGAGGTCGCGGTCGAGCTCGTCCCCGGCGGCGAGGCGCAGGCTCATGGAGTCGTAGTCCTCGGGCGAGGTCAGGCCGTAGATGCAGGAGACGCTGGCGACGACGAGCGTGTCGCGGCGTTCGAGCAGGGAGGCGGTGGCGCTGAGGCGGAGACGCTCGATGTTGTCGTTGATGCTGGCATCCTTCGCGATGTAGGTGTCGGTCTGCGGGATGTAGGATTCGGGCAGATAGTAGTCGTAGTAGCTGATGAAGTATTCGACGGCGTTTGTGGGGAAGAACGCCTTGAACTCGCTGTAGAGCTGGGCGGCGAGCGTCTTGTTGTGGGAGAGGACGAGCGCGGGGCGGTTCAGCTCGGATTCGAGGAGTTTCGCGAGCGTGAAAGTCTTGCCGCTGCCCGTGACGCCGAGGAGCGTCTGGTGGCGGATGCCGCGGTCGAGGTTTTCCTTCAGCTGGCGGATGGCGTCCGCCTGGTCGCCCGCGGGTTCGTAGTCGGAGACCACGCGGAATATTTCGCCGGAGTCCTGGATCATGGTTTCACCTCAGACCTGTTTGCCCTGCATGGCGCTTTCGAGGAGCCTGCACGCGGACTGGTAGCGGCAGGTGCGGCAGGCGTCGCGGTTTTCGCACGGCGGGAAGTCCTCCGGGTGTGCGAGTCCGTCCTTGTCGATGAGCGCGAGCATCTCCGCGCTGCTCTGGTCGATCAGGGACTCGATGTCCGGCTCGAAGAGGTTGTAGACCACGCTGGAGAGTTCCCGGGAGAAGGTGAACGTGGTGATGTTGACGGGGAATCCGGGGTAGCGCCGGGCGCAGTAGAGGGCGAAGAGCGAGTTCAGGCGTCCGATGCGCGCGAAGAAGTCGGTGGTGTTTTCGCCGCCGGTGAGGCGGACCTCGGCGTCGATGGCGCACGCCGCGCCCTCGTGGAAGTAGATGAGGCCGGGAACGAGCCAGACGGGGAATCCCTTGTGGTCGACGCTGATGAAGACGTCGTCGGTGCGGAGGTCGACGAAACTGATGTTGGCGAGGTCGGCGATGATGTCGGAGCGGGAGAGCATGGCGTAGGCGTCGCCGAGGATGGAGACGGCCATGGCGGTGAGCTTGTCGACGTCGGCGAAATCGCCGATCCCGAGGTGGTATTCCAGGATCGCGGGGCGTTTCGCGTCGTAGAGGTATTCGCGGTTCTTCAGGCTGATCTGCAGGTCGGCGGTCGCCTTGCCGATCTGGCGCAGCAGGTAGAACCCGAATCCGCGGCGCTTGTGGCCGGGGGAGCCGGCGCTCATCTTGGCGAACGCCTCGCGGATGGAGTCGCGGAGGGTGCGCGAGAGCCAGGTGTCGAACGGCATCAGGTACTTGCTGAAATACGCCTCGCGGGCGAGCGTGTGGGAATAGGCGTCCCACCCGCCCTGGGCGAGGTAGTACCGGATGAAATACGCCCGGCGGCAGAAGCGGAAGAGATAGTGCCTGGCGAGGGACCAGGAGAACTCCTCCGTCCTGACCGGCGGCAGCGGCCCGGCGGCGTTGCTGACTTCCCGTTCGAAATCTCTCATGGCGCGTGCTGGAATGCGAGGCGGATCAGAATCCGGTGGCGAGGTAGTAGGGGCAGCCGGCCTTCGGGAGGACGACGTTCGTGCCGGAGAGGAGCGAGTTGAACGTGACGGGCTGCGATTTCACGCCGAACATGCCGAGGAGGTCGGCGAGGGAGGTGCTGGTCTTGAAGCGTTCGATGCGGCAGTTTTCGCGGGTGAGGCCGGCGAGTTCGAGCGCAGCGTCTTCGGCGGTCGTGAAGTAGCCGATCTGGTCCACGAGGCCGTTCGCGAGCGCCTGTTCGCCGTCGAAGACGCGGCCGTCGCCGAGTTCGCCCTGCGTGATCTTCTCGAGCGGGATGTTTCTGGCTTCGGCGACGATCCCGGCGAATTCCTTGTATGCGTCCATGACGAGCGCCTGGACGACCTTGGCTTCCTCTTCGGTGGTGGGCTTGGCGGGGTTGAGCATCGCCTTCATCTTGCCGGAGGTGTAGAACTCGGGCTTGACCTTCGCCCAGTCGAGCAGGCCGGAGACGTCCACGGTGGAGATGATGACGCCGATGCTGCCGGTCATGGTGAACTTGTTCGCGACGATCCTGTTCGCGCCGCAGGCGACGTAGTAGCCGCCGCTGGCCGCCATCGTGTTCATCATGGCGACGACGGGCTTGCCGCAGAGCTTGAGCTCGTGGTAGATCTCGTCGGAGGCGGTGACTTCGCCGCCGGGGGTGTCGAGGTCGATGATGATCGCTTTCACGCTGTCGTCGTCCTTCGCGGCGCGGATGAGTTTGACGATCTGTTTTGAGTTCGCGATGACTTCGCCGAAGGACTCGCCTTCGCTTGCGATCGTGCCCTTTACGTCGATGACGGCGATCCTGTTTTCCGCTTCCTGGTTGCCGCTGACGAATTCGACGGTGTAGTCGGTCGAGGCGGACCTGAGCGCCGCGCCGCTTTCGCCGATCGCGCCTGCGACGACGCCGATCATCACGAAGAGGGCGATGAATCCGAGGAAGCAGACGACTACGAAGACGCCGAATGCGATCAGACAGCCGCGGAGAAATCCGCCGGAAGAATTGGAGCTCATGGTAAAAAATCCTTTCTGGTTTTGTTATGAATGAAGTGAATGGTTTTGTTACGGTGTGTGTATGCCGACGGTTTCGATCCGCATTTCGTTTTTGATGCGGAGCGCTTCCGCCCGGTCGAATTCCGCGGCGTACTGCGTAAGGCAGCTCGCGCAGGCGGCGGCGAGTCCGGAGGTGAAGGCGTTCAGCGGGTCGGAGCTCGCGAGAAGCTCGGAGAGCATCACGCCGGAACAGACGTCGCCCGCGCCGAGGGGATTGCGGACGCCGGAGAGCGGCGGGATGGAGATACGGTGAATGACGCCCCGCCATGCGATGAAGGCTTTGTCCGGGCCGTCCGTGATGGCGGCGCACTGGAGCGGGAAACGGTTCAGCAGGGCGAGCGCGGCGGCCTCGGGATCGGACGCGCCGGTCACGGTCAGGAGTTCGCCGCTGTTGATCTTCAGATGCTGGACTCCGGCGGCGAGCGTTTCGTCGAAATGCGCCACGGAATCCATGAGGATGGGTTTGTCCAGGCGGACGGCCTCCTTCGCGAGCGCGGCGTAGAAGCCTTCCAGCGGGCCTTCCGGGAGCGTGCCGCAGAGCGCGAGCGCGTCGGCGTCGGGGAGCGCGGAAAGGATAGCGTTTTTCAGGTGCTCCACATCGCCGGAGGTGACCGAAGGCGAGGGTTCGATCAGCTCGGTCATGCAGGCGTTTTTCCGGCACAGGACCGTGGTGCAGCAGCGCGTTTCGCCGACGATCTCCCGGCTGACGGAATCGATGCCTTCCTGACGGAGCCAGTCGTTGTGTTTCTGTCCGTTTATGCCGCCGGTGAACTGGTACACGGCCGGATGCGCGGTTCCCCAGGTGCGGACGGCGCGGGCGAAGTTCACGCCCTTGCCGGAGGCGCGGCAGTCGCGTGCATTTGCGCGGTTGACCTCGCACGGACGGAACTCGTCGAAGACGAGCGTCTTCTGCCAGGACGGGTTCGGGCCGCAGACAAGGATGCGCGGGAGCATGTTTCCGGGGGTGACAGCGTTCATGATTCGATTCCTTCCTCCATGGACCCGGGAGAGCCGGTTTCTTCGGATGTTTCGGAGGTGTCGGATTTGCCGGAATCGTCAGATGAGGCGGATTCGAGGCTGAGCGTATCGTTGTCACTCTTCTCCGTGTCCGAACCGGATTCCCCGTTCGACAGGTCCACATGAATCAGACCTGAACCGTCCGCATCGACGCTTTCTCCGTCGATCGTGATCTCGGCGTCAAGCACTTTCGTGGACGGCCTGACGCGCGGAATGACTTGTTCCGCGGGCATGTCCTGCAAGGTTTGCGCCGCTTCGACCGGTGCGGAAAGCCGTTCCTGCTGTTTCGAGGCGGCCCGGCCCATCCTGTCTCTGATGAAGACATAGGCAAGCGAGGCGAAGATGACAGCCATTCCCAGGAAAAAGAAAAGCATGAAGGGCGAGCATGAGATCCCTCTCCCATGGTCGGGCGTGCCGTCGGGGCGCACTGTCGCCGTGTTCAGCGGGACGGCTCCGCTTGTGGTCGAGGGCAGCGGCGTGCCTGCGAGGAATGCCTCGAGGTCGGCGAGCAGTTCTTCCGGGGTGCCGTAGCGTTCGTCCGGCCGTTTCTGGATGCAGTGCATGACGATATAGTCGAAGTCGATGGGGATGCCGTGCATGTAGGAGCTTGGGACGAGCGGCTCGACGGAGATGTGCATGTGGCGGAGTTCGGAGCGCGTCTGCGTCTCGAACGGCAGGCGTCCGGTCGCGAGCTGGTACAGGGTCACGCCGAGCGAATAGATGTCCGAGCGGATGTCGCAGGATTCTGTGTCGATGTACTGTTCCGGTGACATGTATTCGAGCGTGCCGAAGCTCGTTTTGCGGGTCGATTTGACCGGATCGTTTTCGTCCAGGACGAGCGCGCCGTTTCCGGCGGCGGCCGAATTGTCGAGCTTGGCGAGGCCGAGGTCCGTGAGCTTGTACTGCCCCTCGGCGGAGAGCATGATGTTGTCCGGCTTGATGTCGCGGTGGACGATGCCGAGCCCGGCTGTCACGACAAGCGCCCGGCAGATATCCGCGCCGATCTCGGCCGCCTCCTTCGCGGAGAAGAACCCGTCTTTCACGAGCCGGTCCGCGAGCGTGCCGCCGGGAAGGAACTCCATGACCAGATACGGGACGCCGTTCGTGTCCCGGCCCGTCTCGTAGACCTTGACGATGTTCGGATGGACCGCCTTCGCGTATGCCTTGATGGCGTGCAGGAACAAGTCGCGGGTCGGCCTGTCGGAGGCGTATTCGGGGAGGAGCGTCTTGATCGCGACCGGGATGCCGAGGTCCGGGTGGATGCCCTCGTAAACGCAGTTCAGCGCGCCGCGTCCGAGGTAGCGCACGACGGTGTATCGGCCGATGGACTCGGGCGGCGGCAGGTCGGGCAGGGAGAACTCCTCCACGACCGTGGAATCGTCGATCCGGAACGTCGCCTTGCAGGCGCAGACGGCGATCCTGCCATGTTCGACATGGGGGATCTCGCTGACTCTCTGGCACTGCGGACAACGTATTTTCATGGCGGAGCGGCGTGTATGGTTTTATGCCCCGGAACGGGCGTTTTTCAGGGAGTTTTCGATGAAGGCGATGACGTTTGCGGCGGCTTTCGGCTGCGCCATGGCGAGCGCGCCTTTGCCCGCCTCGCGGAACTTCTCCGGATCGTCCAGAAACTCGGCGAGGATGCCGCGGAAGAGCGACGGGGAGCATTCGGCGTTCGGGACGATCCGGGCGGCTCCGGTCTTCGCCAGCAGCCGGGCGTTGTCATCCTGATGGCCCTCGGCGGCGTACGGATACGGGATCAGCACGGCGTAGCGGCCGAAGATGGCGAGCTCGGAGACGGTGCTGCCGCCCGCGCGGCACACCACGAGGTCCGCCGCCATGTAGAGATTCTGCATATCCGAGGCGGATTCGAGCGTGAGCGCGTTCACGCCGCAGGCGGAGTATTTGTCGTGGATCGCCTCGTATTTGCCGGGGCCGGAGAGGTGGATGACCTGAAGCGATTTCGCGCCCGGATGGTCGATCGGGATCGTGAAGTTCTCGTTGATCGCCGCCGCGCCGAGCGAGCCGCCGAACACGAGCACGACCGGGCGGTCGGGCGAGAACGAGGTGCCGCGCGTGGCGTTGATGCGGGCGACCGCCTCGGCTTTGGAGGCGGGGACGTCCTCCAGCAGCGCCTTGCGGAGCGGGAGCCCGGTCACGGCGGAAGGGCAGTGCAGGGTATTCGCGTTCACGGCGGGGAAGGAAAGCGCGATGCCGGACGCGATGCGGCTGAAGACGCGGTTGGACTTGCCGATGCGCGCGTTGCCGTCGTGCAGGAAGAGCGGGATGCCGGTGCGCCAGGCGGCGACGGAGGCGGGGATGGAGGGAAACGCGCCCATGGAGAGGACGGCGTCCGGCTTGAACTCGCGGAAGATCGCTTTCGCCTCGCGGACGCCCTTCATCTGCTGCGAGACGAACTGAAGCGCGCCGGACGGGCTCTTGGAAAGGGGAGCGCAGGAAACGCGCCGGTATTCGATGCCGTTCTTTTCGGCGGTCTTCGACTGTTCCTCGAAGTGTTTTCCTCCGAGGATGAGCAGAGGCTTGCCGCCCGCGTCGCGGAATGCGCATGCCGTGCTCAGACCGGGATTGAAGTGTCCGCCCGTGCCGCCGCAGCTGATGATAAGTCGGTTCAGATCCTGCATGATTTGTCCCTTTACGATGATTGCTGTGCGCCCTCCGCCGCGGGAGGACGGATGAAGTGGAGCCGTTTCCCTGCCCAGGCGAGCAGCTTGTCCTGGTAGTCCGGGATGGCGGAGTCGACCGCCACGCTCGCGACGCACGCCGCCGCGATGAGGCAGGCGAGCAGATTGCTGCCGCCGTAGCTGATCATGGGGGCGGGCATGCCCTTGGTCGGAAATGCCGCCGTGATGACGCCGATGTTGATCAGCGCCTGCATGCCGATGAAGATGCTCATGCCGAACGCGATCAGCATGCCCTGGCGGGTGCGCGCCTTTACGCTGATGCGCAACCCGACGAACACGAGGATCAGGTACGCCACGATCACGGTCAGCAGCGTGATGAATCCGAGCTCCTCGCCCACGATGGACAGGATGAAGTCGGTGTGGTTTTCGGGGAGGTACAGAAGTTTCAGGCGGCTCTCCGTGAAGCCGACGCCGGTCCAGCCGCCCGAACCGAGCGCGAGCAGGGAGTTCCAGAGCTGGTAGCCGGAGGTCATCTTGTAGGATTCGGCGTCCATGAACACCGTGAGGCGTGCCCAGCGCATCGCGTCGAAATGCTTGATGACGATGACCGCGGTCGGCGGCAGGACCAGCGCGAACGGCAGGATGTAGCGCAGGCGCATCCCCGCCACGAACAGCATCAGCAGGTACAGCGAACCGAGCAGGACGGTCGTGCCCAGGTCCTCGCCCGCGAGCACGAGCAGGATGGTCGGACCGACCCAGATCCCGCTCGGGACCATGACTTTCCAGAAGGGTTCGCTTTCCAGGGCGCGCGTGCGCGAAGCGAGGAACTTTGCCATGAAAAGCGTGATGACGACCTTGCCCAGCTCGGACGGCTGAAGCGTGAAGCCCGCGAGCTGGATCCAGCGCCGCGCGCCGTTGATCGGCTTGCAGAAGAGCGCCCACACCAGAAGCACGTCCAGCACGAGGATCATCACCGGGCTCCAGTCGGAGAGGCGTTTGCTGCCGACCATGATCGCGCCCGCGCCCGCGACGAGGCCGATGATCATCCATACCAGCTGTTTCGTGAAGTAGGCGCTGCCCTGCGTGACGAACGAGGTGGAATACAGCATGATGAGGCCGAAAAGCGTGATCATGAACGCGAAAAGGATAAAGACCGCGAGCTCGGGCAATGCCGGTTTTTTCGGCGGTTCGATGGGCTGCGCGTCGGGCTGCGGCTTGATGGGCTGACGGATTTTCATGTGCTATCTAAATACCACGCGTGAAGAGGTCGGAAAAAAGCGGATATGATAACCTAATCCAAATTTGCCGCAGTACAACCCGAAAACCGACTTTTTTTATAAATTTTTTATAAAAAAAATATAAAAACCGTAAATTCTTTCCCGGATTCCGTTTTTCCGCTTGAAATCCGGCGTCCGAAGCGCCATATTATTTATTCGCTTTTCACGGTCCCGCCCGTGCTGTTTTCTACACAAAACGAACTCGTTCACACATGAAACCGACCTTTCTTTTCTCCATCTTCTGCCTGATGCTCTGCTTCGGAGCCGTGTCCTGCCGTTCCGCCGCGAAGGAGGACGCCGAACCGGTCGTCATGTCGGAGGTCATGGAGATTGAGGATTGCGCCCTGGATGCGCCGTGCATGCTGGTGACGCCGGACGTGCTCGATGCGCTGCCGGAAGCAGTCGGAAACGAGGCGAAAAAATACGTCGGAAAACCGGGCGTCGCTGTGGTGGCGTCGAGCCTGCGTCCGCGCTATTTCCGGCTGATCCGCCGTCAGGAATGCCTTCTGCTCGGGAGCGTGGAGATCCGGTCCGCGCGGAAGATCGTGTATCTGAGCGTGATCACCGGTCTCGGCGAGGCGGCGGAAACGATCCGGGACATCCGGATCGAGAATCCCGATTCGCCCGAACCGTGGAACCTGGGCGTTTTCATGAGGCGTTACCCCGAACTCGCCGACCGGATCGCCGGGCTGCCGTCCGACGACGAACGGCTCGATTCCCTCAGGACCGCCGCCCGTGAACTGCTGAGCCGCGGATCGACGCGCGTCATGCTGGAACGGCACGCACGGACGAAAGACCCCGCCGCGCTGGAGACGGCTGTTCATGCCGAACAGGAGCAGATCCGTGTTCTGGAAGAGATCCTGAACTCGAAATAAGCACGGTTTGAGGGTACAAAAAAACGCACGGTTGTTTGACTGGCAAACAACTGTGCGTTATGTTTTTTTGGGGGGGAGGTTTTGTGCTCAGGATGACGGAGACAGCGCGGCGACGGTCAGAGATGCCGCGGCGCGGGCGTCCGGGCAGTCCAGCAGCCGGAACGACTCCGGGATGAACACGATGTCGCCGGACTGGAGCCCGTCGGGCGGGAAGAGTTCCTGCAGGGCGTCGAAGCGTCCGAGCGCGGCGGCGGTACGGGCGTCGTTGGTCCCCGCGAGCACGTCGATCAGGATCAGATGGAACTGCTGGCGGCGCGTGAGCGTGCTGTCCGTGTAGACGCCGTCGCCCGCGAGGATGAGCACGCAGGGCGGCCGGAGTCCGGCGGGCAGGGATTTCTCCTGAACGGCGGTTTCCGGCGTGGCGGCGGTCACGAATCCGACCGCGGGAAACGTTGCGGAAACGAGGCTTTTCAGCGCGTTTGCGACGGTGAGCGTGGCGGCGGTCATGGACGCACCTCCCCGGCCTCTTCCGCGCGCTTCAGCGAGATCCCGAACCGTGCGGAAATTTCCTCGGGATCGGCGTCGAGTCCGGCGCGGTGAAGTGTTTCGACGATGCCCGCGAAGACGGCGCGGTCCTCCTGCGCGGAATTGCGGAAGCGCAGGACCGGGACGGCCGCCGCGTCGCCGAAATTGAACTTGGTCCACGGGACGGCGAGCTGGGCGCGGACGGTCGATTCGATCGCGCGCGCATCGGCTTCCAGCAGGTCGCTGCGGACGCGGGACTGTGCGTCGCCGCCGGAGAGGCCGCCGGATTCGGACGAGCTGGCGAGCTGGCCGAGGATGACTTTCGTGATCGCCTTCGAGGTGTACTCCAGGAGCTTGAAATAGACGTCGCCCCCGGAGTTCGACGCCTGCAGGAGTTCCAGTTCGGTCGACTTCGTGAACACGCCACCGCCGTTCGGCCCGAAGCTCCGGATCAGGTTCCGCATCACGCCGCGTTCGTTCTCCCACGCGCTGCGGTCGACCTTCGCCACCACGAACGGCATGCCGTAGCGCTCGACGAACGACACGAGGTCCTTCACCGGATAATTCTGGAACACGTGCAGCCAGATCAGCGTGCGGATGAGGCCTGCGCGCGCGGGATCGCCCGCTCCGCCGTGCGTGTGAACGATGAACTTCGCCGGGGGCAGGGGGACGCCCGCGTGGTTGTCGTCCGTCACGAGCAGCGGCGTCTCCGAGCCGCGGAACGTGAAGTGCCATGCCCCCACGGGGCGGAATCCAGCGAGCGAGCCGCCAGCGCCCCAGACGATCTCGGCGGCGGACAGCGGAGCGATCACGGCGTCCATCAGGTGATCGGTGAGCTCGTGGAACGACACGAGCCCGGATTCTCCGCCGGATTCCTTCAGTGCGGCTTCGAACGCCTTCGCGGCGTCTTTCGAGGCGGGCCGGTCGTCGCCGGGTTCCACGCCCCAGTCGAGGCCGGTCAGCGCGCTCTTGCGCACCTGCATCGCCAGGATGACTTCCCAGTTGCGTTCCTGGATCTCGCGGGCGGCGACGGCGAGTTCCGCGATGTCGCCCTCGTTCGCGGCCTCCAGGATGCGCGATACGTTCACGGGCGTGTACTCGGAGGTCTGGAGCCAGCGGGCGCGGTCGTTGGGCTCGGTGGCGATCCAGCGGCCCGGCGCGGGCATGCCGCCGTCCCGGGCAGTGTTCTGATCGGAAAGTTTCAGTTTCATTGTCGTGTTCCTTATGGTTTTGAGGTTGATGTGGAGTGCTTACGGTTTGATGCCGAGGATCGAGGACAACCGGTCGGCGACCTCGGCCCCGTCCACGCGGGACCATTCGTCCCGGCGGCGGTCGAGCAGTTCGTTGTACTGCATCCGGGCGCGTTCGAGCGCTTCGCGCAGACGCACGTTCTCTTCGGACAGCGCGGCGACGCGTTTTCGCAGAACGGTGTTCTGACCGTCCGAAACGGATTTGGACAGCGTGACGGCGGACCGGACGAGTCGTTCGATCGTCTTCGGATCGTCGGTCGTGGCGTCGGTGCATTCGCGGACGAGCTTCAGCAGGTCGATCTTGAGTTCCTCGGCGATGGCGCTCGTCGCTTCGCAGTCGCGGAGCAGCGCCGCGGACAGCCGGACCTCCTCGTATGCCAGATGCACCTTCTCCCGTTCCTCGGCGATGGTCTTGAACTCGCGCGTGGTCTTGAAACGCGTGACGGCGGCCGCCGTCAAGGTCAATCCGAGCGCGTTCAGCGTTCCCGCGACCTCGGGATTGGCGAGCACCGCCTGATTTGTCGCGCCTTCCAGAAGCAGGCATGCGATCCGGTAACGGAGCCGGAACGGGAGGCGTCCGAACTGGGAAGGCTGTTTTGTTTTCTTGTTCTTTTGGGGCAAGCCCATGGTCCCTCCTTTTTTTTGAGCTGGTCTCTCAATAAAGGGGCCGAACAGGAAAAAACGGACGCGATGTTTGCGTAATGCAGTTAAAAATCAAAGGATTACGAATGACATGTTTTGTCCCGTCTTTGCGGGAAAAAAGACAAAAAAATCCGGGCGGACCTTTGCGGACCGTCCGGATCGGGATCGTCTGAATGCGCGGAGGATTACTTCTTGTATTCCTTGGCGAAAACGAGGCTGGTGACTTTGTCCTTCGCCTTGTCGTAATAGAAAATGAGCGTGCCGACGACATTCTGTCCCTTCCAGTTGAACGTGTAGGGGAGAATCGTCTGTCCGTCGCCGTCCTTCGCGAGTTTGATGCGGGAGTAGACGTACGGGAGATTGTCGGAGGAAACGGCATTCTCAAACTCCTCGGCCTTTGCGTTGGCTTCCTTCAGCGCGGTCGCGGCATTGTCGCGGGCTTCCTGAAGCGCTTCACGGTTGTCGTCGTTCGCGTTCTTCAGCTCCGCCACGGCCTTGTTGAACGCCTTTTCGGCATCTTTCACGGCCGCCTGCGCCGCTTCGATCTCGTCGGCGTCGGCGATCTGCTGCGGCTGGGCCTTGCCGGTGAAAATGTTCGTGAACGCGGCGGAGTTGCCGCCTTTGTCCTCGGCCGCATGCCCGTACTGCTCGGTGAGGGCGTCTTTGAAGCGGATGAACTCCTGTCTGGAGCAGTCCTTCATCATGTAGACGACCTTGGAGAGGCTGTTGGAGACGTACACAAGGTCGATCGTGCTGGGCTCGCCCGCGATGCCGACGTCCAGTCCTTCGGGCGGGAAGTTGATGACGTCGCGTCCGAGGGCGGGCTCGATGTGCGGGAATTCGGGCTCGTGCCAGAGAGCATAGCGCGTGTCGGCGATGGTGAAGCCCCAGCAGGCTTTCTTGTAGCCGCAGTCGGCGTCGATGCCGGCGTAGTTCTCGTTCGCGTCCTTCTGCTGGTTTTCCGCCTTGGCGATGACGGCTTCGTATTTCGCCTGGGATTCCGCATTGTCTTCGAGCTTGATGGCATCGTTGACCGGGATGACCGCGGCGGTCTGCGCGGCGTCGGGCTTCGTTCCGGCATTGGTGTCCGCGGCGGGAGCGCTCTGTCCGTTGTCATCGAAATCGTCAAAACCGTCGTCGGGTTTGTTTGTCTGGGCGGTCGTTTTCGGCTTCGGCTGTCTCGCCTTTTCCTTCACGAGGCGGTCGATGTAGTTCTTCGAGACCATCTGCGCGTTTGCCCACTCGCCCGTCTGCGGATCGTAGATGTAGCCCGCGGTCTCGTTGCGCTTGAAAATCTCGCCTTTGAGTTTGTCGTAGATGGAATTGAGTTTGTCGTTCTTTTCGCGGGCGATCATCTGGAGACGCTTTTCGACGAACTGGGTGCGCATGTATTTGTTTCTCTGCGGATCGAACTTCGCGCGGGTTTCGTCGTTGAGGTCGACGAGGTTGATGATCTTGTCCTCGACCGTGATGGCCTTGTCGCCGACGCGGTAGAGCGTGCCCTTGACGGAGAAGTGCTTCGGCCCCATGTTGTAGTTCACGACGACCTTGTCGCCGACCTTGTAGAGGGGAATCTCCTTTACGGCGTCGGCGTTCAGAAGTTCGCGCGCCTTCTTGTCGTCAACGCCGAATTCCTGATCGACAATGTCTTTTGCCCGTTTGTTCAGTTCCTGCAGGTCGGGATTCTCGAGGGGCACGGACGGAATGAGCGTCATGTGCTTCTCAATGTCCGCGTTGATGGCGCGGACGATGGCCGGATCGGTGAGGTCCTCGGACGCGGCATAGCCGTCGATCGTGGTCTTGATGAGGTCGGTGCGGTGGTTGGAGAGCTGGTATTTCGCGGCTTCGAGCGCGGCCTTGTCGTTCTTCGCGGTATTGGTCTTCGCTGTGGAATTCGTTCCGGTCGCGGGCTTCGCTCCGGCTGCCGGATTGGCTTTGCCCGGTGCGCCGGCCTGCGGGAATCCGGGAGCGCCCGCCTGCTGCGGGAACCCGGCGGGCGCGCGGCCCATTCCGCCCGGCATGCCCTGCGGCATTCCCTGCGGGAAGTTGCCCTGAGCGGCCACGGGGACGGACAACAGCATGCAGCCTGCGGCGAGCATGCTTCCAAAAACCCATGTAGTGTTCTTCATCGTCGTTATTCCTTATATGCGGTTCATGGATCGTGAGGAGGGTGTGTTTCCCGGCAATTTTCCGAAAAAACACGGGAAACATTCATACTTTAACTTGATTCTTGCGAGTTTTCAAGCTATAATAGAAAAGTTTTGGCGTTTTTTTTAAAAAAAATGCCGGTTTCCGCCCTTGTTTGCCTTTTTCTATCTAAAATAGGATGCTGCCGTGAGTGGTAAGACTTGTTTCGTCGCGACCCTGACCCCCGACCAGATGAACGCCCTTCGGGCCAACCTTGAAACGATCTCCGCGTGGGAGTTTTCCACCGGCCCGTACATGCTCTTCAAAGCCGCGCGAGAAAAAACGCAGGTGGCGGCGTACCGGTCCGGCAAGCTCGTGGTGCAGGGCGCCGGCACGCAGGATTTCGTCGAATTCGTGCTGGAGCCGCTGATCGGGCTGACGCAGGACGAATCGGAACCGCCGCCGCTGCTGGAGTTCAGGGATCCGCATGCCGGCATCGACGAGAGCGGCAAAGGCGATTTCTTCGGGCCGCTGGTCGTGGCGTGCGTGTTCGTGGCGGACCGCGAGACCGCCGACGCGCTGGCGAAGGCGGGCGTGCGGGACTCCAAGGCGATCAAGGACGACACGAAGATCGCCGCGCTCGCGGAGCAGGTCAAGACCGCCGTTCACGGCAAGTTCGGCGTCGTGGTCATCGGCCCCGAGGCGTACAACCGTACCTACGAGAATATCGGCAACCTCAATCGCTTCCTCGCCTGGGGACATGCCCGCGCCCTGGAAAACATGCTCAAGTTCGCGCCCGAATGCCGCCATGTGATCTCCGACCAGTTCGGCGACAGGCGCCTCGTGGAAAACGCCCTCCTCAAAAACGGCCGAGCGGTCCGGCTGGAACAGTTCCCGCGCGGCGAACGCGACGTCGCCGTGGCCGCGGCCTCCATCCTCGCGCGCGCCGAATTCGTGCGGCGTCTGGCGAAACTCGAAGAGGAAGCCGGATGCCCGCTGCCGAAGGGCGCCGGGACGCAGGTCGACAAGACCGCGAAACAGCTCTTCCTCTCCGGCGGCGAACCGCTTCTGCGGAAATTCGCGAAGATGCACTTCCGCACGGCGCGGAAGGCGATGGGCCTGCCGCTGGACGACTGAATTGCCTCCGACGACGGGTATGCGATCCGATGCCGGCACGGTCATTTTTCGGAGATTCTCTTCCCGCCGGTAAAAAGAATCGGGCGCAAAACGTTTTTTTTCACGAAAAAGGATTGCTTTTTTTCCCGCGCGGTGCTATATTGATATGATGCACATCTTTCAACCCAAATCCCAGGAAAGGACAACCGTATGGTCAACTACAAAGATCTCGGACTGGTCAACACCCGCGACATGTTCAAAAAGGCGATGGCCGGCCACTATGCGATCCCCGCGTTCAACTTCAACAACATGGAACAGCTCCAGGCGATCATCGCCGCCTGCTCCGAGGAAGAATCCCCCGTGATCCTTCAGGTCTCCAAGGGCGCCCGCAACTACGCCAACCAGACCCTCCTCCGCTACCTCGCGCAGGGCGCTGTCGAATACGCCCGTGAGATCGGCGGCGGCAAGGTGATCCCGATCGCCCTCCACCTCGACCACGGCGATTCCTTCGAACTCTGCCAGAGCTGCATCGAGTTCGGTTTCTCCTCCGTCATGATCGACGGCTCCTCCAAGTCCTTCGACGACAACGTCGCCCTGACCAAGAAGGTCGTCGAATACGCGCACCAGTTCGACGTGACGGTCGAAGGCGAACTCGGCGTCCTCGCCGGCGTCGAAGACGAAGTCAAGGCCGAACAGCACACCTATACGCGTCCGGAAGAAGTCCAGGCGTTCCTGAACGGCACCGGCGTCGACTCCCTCGCCATCTCCATCGGCACCAGCCACGGCGCCTACAAGTTCAAACCGGGCACGGATCCCCGCATCCGCCTCGACATCCTCAAGCAGATCGAAGAGCGCATCCCCGGATTCCCGATCGTCCTCCACGGCTCCTCCTCCGTCCCGCAGGAATACGTCCAGATGATCAACCAGTACGGCGGCCAGCTGAAGGACGCCATCGGCATCGGCGAAGACCAGCTCCGCGAAGCCTCCAAGTCCGCCGTCTGCAAGATCAACATCGACTCCGACGGCCGTCTCGCCATGACCGCCGGCGTCCGCAAGGTCCTGATGGAAAAGCCCGCGGAATTCGACCCCCGCAAGTATCTCGGCCCCGCCCGCGATATGCTCAAGGAACTCTACAAGCACAAAGTCATCAACGTGCTCGGTTCCGCCCACCACGCCTTCGATTGATCCGTCAATCCACGCGTCAATTCGCGCCGCTTCCTCTTCACCGGGGGAGCGGCTTTTTCATTCATACGGTCCGGTTTCCGCCGCTCTCTCTTCACCGGGGGAGCGGCTTTTTCGTCCTTTTTTTTTGAGGCTGAAACGCATCAATGATATATTTTCTTTCAAATATCCAAAAAAGAAGAGATATTGATTTTTAGAAAAAAAATGAATAAAAAGCAGAAAAACCGCTTGCATTTTAAAATAACAAATGATATAGTACAGGCGTTTTCAACTTTTCAGCGACTCAAACACCTTACTCTAAAGGAGCCAAACAATGAGCCAAAATTATGTTGTTACGGACGGCGAGGTCAGTTCCGGCCTCACCATCAGCGGCTACAGCGATTCCATCCTCGTTTCCGGCGGCACGGCAACCGATTCCCTGGTCACCGGCGGCACGATGACCGTCACCCGCGGCGGCCACGCTGAAGACACCATGCTGACCGGCGATGGCCGCATGTATGTCACGATCAACGGTACTGCCAACAACACCGTTCTGGGCGGCGACAGCGGGAATTACAACATCATGAGCATGGTGGTCTCCAGCGCGAACGCTGGCCACACTACGATAAACTCCGGCGGCACGCTCATGATGAGCCGCGGCGCGGAAATGCACGACACGGTCGTGAACTCCGGCGGTAAAGTCTTCATCTACGGCGGCACCACGTTCGACACAATCGTGAACTCTTCCGGCTCCGTGAACAACAGCGGCGGGACGATCTACGGCGCCACGATCGGAACCAGCGGACGCATCGACAATGTCGGGGCAAGCGCGGTTGCGAGCGGCGTCACGATCGAGGGCGGGGCGAACATGGGGATTTCCGCCGGAGCCCGCGCGTACAATACAGTGCTCGAAGGCAGCAACGCGTACGTTCACCTGTCCGGGGGCACGGCGTGCAGCACCGTGATCGGAAGCGGCGGAAGCATGACTCAGGCCGGCGGCATCGTGGACTCCATCACGGTGAACAAAGGCGGCACACTCAGCGCCGGGTTCAGATGGTACGGCGCGATCCCCGAAACGGACAGCGCCGTGAACGTCATCGAAAACGGCGGCCAGGTCATCGTCGGATCGTCGTCTACTTATGACTACGACACAAGCTCCTACAAAACAAAAATCTTCCCGGTCGTGTTCGCCTCGAACACCTTCAGCGGGCTAACCTACACCAACTACTACGATTCCGGCACGGTCCACTCCGGCACCACCGCCGTCGACATCACGGCGACCGGCGGCGGCCTCACGGTATACAGCGGCGGCATCTTGAACGGATTCAAGGTCAGCGGCAGCGAAACGATCGACGAATACGGATACAGAACCTACGAATGCGGCTCGCTCGAAGTCCTGGTCGGCGGCACGGCCACCGGGATCGTCGCGGACCTGCCGGACAGCAACGACTACTACAACAACTACCTCAAGTTCCAGATCGCCCCCGGCACCCTGATTTCCGCCACGGTCGACGGCGACGAGTTCCACACGAACATCGGCGTGGTCGAGAACACCACGGCCACGAAGATCGCCCTCGAACTCCTGAGCGGCGCGACCGTGACGAACCTGACCCAGATACAGGGCAGCGCATCCGTCTACGTCGGCGCGATCGTCAACGACCTGACCCTGAGCGGAACGGCCCTGAGCATCGAAAGCGGCGCGGTCGTCGATGGCGTGACCGGGACAGGCGTCCCGGTGAAGAACACCGTGCTGATCAATCCGTGGGGCGGCGGCGAGGACGATCCGCTGCAATACGTCGAAGTCGACGTCATTCGCGGCGCATACGTGTACCTCGATTCCGGCGCGACCGTGACCAATCTCAACCTGAACGCGGATTCCCCGCTCACCGTGCACATCACCAGCCAGACGGTCGTGAGCGGCATTTCCGGCGGGGTCGCCTACGACATCAAGGACGGCTATTTCGGCAACAACAAGCTCGACAACACCACGCTGTACCTGAACGAAGGCAAGCTGGAAAACCTCCTCGTCAACAACGGCGGCATGGTTTCGGTCGACTACGGCCAGACCGCGCTGGAGATGACGGAAAACGGCGGCGCGGTCTACGTGGATATCGACGATCCCGACACCCAGTACTCGTTCACCTCGAACACCTTCTCCGGCATGGCCCTGCGCGGTGAAGTGACCGTCCACAAGAACACGATCGCCATCGACAACACCCTGGAGAACGGCATGCTTACGGTCTACAGCGGCGGCATCGTGCGGGATTTCTACGCCGTCAACGGCGGCATAAGCATCACCGACATCATTCTCCTCTCCGGCGCGATCACCTCCAACATCGACATGACCCGCTATTTCACAGAGGGTCACGGCGGACATATGGAAATCCAGTACGGCGCGACCGTCAGCGGCCTGCGCCTCAAGAGCAACGACTTCGTATACCTCTTCCTCGACTCCTCCACCGTCATCGAGAACGCCGCGGTCGACAGCAAGCCCTTCTCCTTCGACGGCAGCGTGCTGTCCGGATTCCGGATCAACGATGGCATGAACAGCGACCTGAACCTCGGTGAGGGCGTTACGGAAATCGTCGACGTCTGGGTCACCAATTGCCCGATCTATACGAACGGCGGACTCCATGGCGTAAACGTCACGCTCGACCGGTCCTACATGTATCTGGACAACGGCGACGTTTTCGAGAACCTCACCGTCGCCACCGGCACCTACCGCGGCACCTATGCCTACAACGGTTCCTCGTATGTGCAGTACGACTACGGCAGCGCCACCGTGAACTCCGGGGCGATCGTCGACGGCGTGACCGTGAACAACGGCGGCACGCTCATGGTCAACTCCGGCGGCAAGATCACCGGCGTGATGCGCTTCGACAGCGCCAGTACCGTCGTCTCCTGCGACAGCGGCGCGATCATCGACTTCGACCTCACCGACAAGTCCGCGCTCTACGTCGCGCGCAGCAACGACTGGCGCTTCAACGGGCTTACTTCCTCCAACAAGCCGAAATACACCATCACGGTTGACCAGCAGCAGGGCGCGGGCACGTACGTCCTCGCGAACAGCACCTATTTCAGCGACACCAAGCAATTCTACCTGGTCGATGCGAACGGGACACAGTACGGATACTTCGAAGGCTATTTCTACTACTCAAAGCAGGATGATGAGACCTACGTTTACAAGTTCGCCTCCAGCTACTCCGGCTACACGATCGAAGGCCTTACCCTCAAGCTGGACGCGATCCAGGTCGACCGTGACGACGGAGTCATCGACTTCGACCTCGTCCTCAAGGTCGAATCCAACTACGCCGCGCCCAAGTGGGTCGCCGCGCCGACCGTGACCGCCGGCAATGAAACGTTCACCTGTCAGGACGTCATCCTGACCGCTTCCTACGGAGAGGCCGTCACCCTGAAGGAATACAGTCTCGACGGCACGACATGGACTGCCTTCGAAGGCTCTTACACGGCCACGTCCAACGGCAAGTACTACTTCCGTGGCACGGATGCCGAAGGCACCGTCTCCGATGTGGTGAGCTGTACCGTCAGCAACATCGACAAGGTCGCCCCGACCACGGCGTCCGATTTTGCCGTCACAGCCGACGACGCCGACGTGATCCTGAGCTGGGAAGACGCCACCGACGACTTCTCGGGCGTCGCAGGCTTCAACCTGCTCTACTGGAAGGACGGCAGTGAGGCGGTCAGCGTCGCCACCCCGGCCGTGAACTACGCCATCAGGGACATCACGGACGGCACCTGGCACTGGACCGTTCAGACGTACGACTACGCCGGAAATGTCTCTTCCGTCGTGTCCGGGCTGGATTTCGTGGTCAGCGGCGGCACCGTCACTCCGATCCCGGCTCCGACCCCGACCCGCGTCGCGAAGGGCGACGTGGACGGCAACGGCATCAGCGACGTGCTGTTCCAGTACACCGGCGGCGACTACCAGCTCGGCTACTGGATGAACGGCACGAACGA
>ONQZ01000019.1 GCA_900320095.1 uncultured Lentisphaerota bacterium | reverse complement strand
TCTTTTTGCTGGAGCGAGGCTTCAAGAGAACGGATGTGCCTTTTTAACGATTCATTCTCTTCCCGGAGTCTGCTTATTTCAGAGAACGGCCACATATTCTTACCTCTTTTCTAAAACCTTATACGATTCGAATGATAAAAGACTCGGTCACTTACTGTCTTTTTCCGGGGCGGGCGGCGGGTCCGGCTCGG
This sequence comes from uncultured Lentisphaerota bacterium, assembly GCA_900320095.1. Classification (GTDB taxonomy): domain Bacteria; phylum Verrucomicrobiota; class Lentisphaeria; order Victivallales; family UBA1829; genus UBA1732. The sequence continues at coordinate 47,182 of ONQZ01000019.1, read as the reverse complement.
CGCCGGGCAGGTGTTCGCGCTTCATCTGCGCCTGTTTCTCGCGGCGCAGACGGTCCCAGTAATCCAGACGCTTGCGGATTTCACGCTCGAATCCGCGGTCCGGCGGATTGTAGAGTTTCGTGCGCGGCATGCCGTCCGGGAAATAATTCTGCCCGGAGAACGCGTCGGGGAGGTCCTGGTCGTACTGGTAGCCGTGCCCGTAGCCGAGCTCCTTCATGAGCTTCGTCGGGGCGTTCAGGATGTGCGCGGGCGGCATGAGCGAGGAATACTTCTTCGCGGCGCGGAGTGCGCTGCCCCACGCCACGTACGCGCTGTTCGACTTCGGCGCGGTCGCCAGATAGATCACGAGCTCGGCGATGGCGATGTCGCCTTCGGGCGAGCCGAGGCGCTCGTAGGTGTCCCAGCAGGACACCGCCACCTGAAGCGCATTCGGGTCGGCCAGGCTCACGTCCTCCATGGAGAACCGCGTGAGGCGGCGCAGGAGGTAGAGCGGGTCCTCGCCGCCCTCGATCATGCGCGCCGCCCAGTACAGCGCGGCGTCCACGTCGGAGCCACGCAGGGATTTATGAAGCGCGCTGATGAGGTTGTAATGCCCTTCGCGGTCCTTGTCGTAGACCGGGGCGCGCTGGCGGACCAGCTGGGAAAGGCGTTTGGAGTCGATCTGCTCGCCCTCGGCGGCGAGGTCGTAGACGGATTCCATGAGGTTGATGAGGTAGCGCCCGTCGCCGTCGGCAAGTCCGGGCAGCGTCCTGCGCGCCTCAGCAGACAACGGCAGAGGCATCCCGGAGAGCTCCTCGGCGCGAACCATGATCTTATCCAGCGCCGCCTCGTCCAGCGGCTTCATCACGAAGACCTTGCACCGGGAGAGCAAGGCGCTGTTCAGCTCGAACGACGGGTTTTCCGTGGTCGCGCCGACCAGCGTCACCGTGCCGTTCTCCACGAACGGCAGAAAGCCGTCCTGCTGGGCGCGGTTGAAGCGGTGGATCTCGTCGACGAACAGCAGCGTGCCCTGCCCCGCGGCGCGGCGTTTCGCCGCCTCGTCGAACGCCTTTCGGAGTTCGGCGATGCCGGAGAACACGGCTGAGAGCGCCACGAAGTGCATGCTGGTGGTGTGCGCCATGATGCGGGCGATCGTGGTCTTGCCGCATCCGGGCGGGCCCCACAGGATGAAGCTGCTCAGGCGGCCGCTTTCGATCATGCGGCGCAGGGGGGCGTCCGGGCCGAGCAAGTGGTCCTGTCCGACCACCTCTTCGAGTGTGCGCGGACGCATGCGGTCGGCGAGCGGCGACTTCAGAAACGCCGAAAAAAGACTGCCCTGTTCGTCATCCATGGCAAGGAAGCCCGTTCAAGAAAGTTCGAGTTTGAGCAAGGACGCGCTTACAGGACGCCCTTCGTGGAGGGGATGCCCTGCATACGGGGATCCATGGAGACCGCTTCGGCAAGCGCACGCGACAGCCCCTTGAAGATCGCCTCGAAGACGTGGTGCACCTCGCCCGAGGACAGCATGCGGATGTGGAGCGTGACGCCGCCCTTCACCGAAAGCGCCTGGAAGAATTCCTTGAAGAGTGCGGTATCCAGGTCCTTGATGCGGTCCGCGGGCGGCTCCACGTCGTAGACCAGGAACGGGCGGCCGGAGAGGTCGAGCGCGACGAGCGCGAGGGATTCGTCCATCGGCAGCAGGAAGCTCCCGTAGCGGCGGATGCCCTCCTTCGCACCGAGCGCCTGCGTCAGCGCGTGCCCCATGGTCAGGCCGAGGTCCTCCATCGTGTGGTGGCAGTCCACGTCCAGGTCGCCGGACGCGCGGACCGTGAGGTCGAATCCGCCGTGCCGGGCAAAAAGCGTCAGCATGTGGTCCATGAACGGGATGCCCGTTTCGATATCGCCTTTTCCGGTCCCGTCGAGATTCCAGTTTACGAAGATGGAGGTTTCGTTCGTGTTGCGTTCGATTTCCGCGGTTCTCATTGCGCAAGTCTCCTTTTGAATCGTTTTCTTATCACAATACATTAGCACATCCGCGCGTCCTTTTCAAACGGTTTCGGTCTTTTTTTCCGCCTTTTTCGCGCGTGTTTTCACTTTGGCGTTTGCATTCTCGCGTTTCAAATCTATATTTAACTGCGTATCTTTTTCCCGCGCAGCCAGACCGCGCGCAACCCCTATTTCCGGTGCATGACCATGAAACATTTCTGCTTTCTTCTGCTTTTCGCCATGACGGCGGTCCTGTCCGCCGCCGCAAAACCGGCCGCGACTCCCTCGACGGCCACGGCGAAGCCCGCCGCAACCGCTGCTCCCGCGGCAACCGCGACAAAGCCCGCCGCAACGACCGCAAAACCGACGGGCTCCGTCCTGACCTCAATCTACAGCGCGAACCGCGCTCCGTCCGAGTTCGCCGAACCGGACAAGGCCGCGGACCTGCTCAAACGCCGCGCCGAGATTGCGCAGAAGATTCAGAACGAACGCAAGCGCATCCTGAAGGAGGACGCCAAGGCGAAGGAGCTTTACGACGAGATCATGCGCCTGAACCGTCAGCTCGCATCCCTGCTGGAAGCAAAGAAGTCCATGATCGAGCTGAATTCCCAGCTACTGGAGCTCGACAGCGCCATTTCCAAGCTCAAGCCCGCGCCCGCGCCGGAAACCGGGGCAGCCACCGAAGACACGAAAAAAGAAGACGCCGGCAAGGCCGGAAACGCAGATAAGACCGGCAAGGCCGGAAAGGAGTGACCGAACATGTCCGCCAACCTCATCAATGGCAACGAGATTTCCAAAGCTGTCAACGCCGAGACCGCGGCCGAGGTCGCGGAGATCGTCGCGAAGTACGGCGTCCAGCCCGCGCTCGCCGTCATCCTCGTCGGCGAAGACCCGGCCTCCCAGGTCTACGTCTCCCGCAAGGCGAAAAAATGCGCCGAGCTCGGCATCCGCTCGGAAAAGATCGTGCTGCCCGCGGACACCTCCGAGGCCGAGCTGCTGGCGATCATCGCGAAGCTCAACGCCGACCCGTCCATCCACGGCATCCTCGTCCAGTCGCCCGTCCCGAAGCAGATCAATGAAAAGAGCGTCGTGCTCGCCATCGACCCGGCGAAGGACGTCGACTGCTTCCATCCGTTCAACGTCGGCCGCATGATGCTCGGCGACTTCTCCGGGTTTCTGCCCTGCACCCCGTGGGGCGTGACCGTCCTGCTGGAACGTTCCGGCGTCGTCACGCGCGGCAAGAACGCCGTCGTGCTCGGCCGGTCCAACATCGTCGGCAAGCCCATGGCCGCCATGCTCGCAGCGAAAGCCCCGTTCGGCGACGCCACAGTCACCGTCTGTCACTCCCACACCCGCGACCTCGCCGCCGTCACGCTTCAGGCCGACATCATCGTCGCCGCCCTCGGCATCCCGCGTTTCCTGAAGGGCGACCAGGTGAAGGAAGGCGCCGTGGTCATCGACGTCGGCATCAACCGCATCCCGGACCCGACGGCAAAGAACGGCTGCCGTCTCGTCGGCGACGTCGATTTCGAATCCGTCGCGGAAAAGGCTTCCCTCATCACCCCGGTCCCCGGCGGCGTCGGCCCCATGACCATCGCCATGCTCATGAAGAACACGCTCCGCGCCTGCCGCGCGGCGCTGAAGACCGCCTGACCGGAGATTCGCTGAAGGAGGGACCTCTCATGCCTTTCCTGTTCAAAATCGTCGCCATCCTGTTCGGCATCTTCATCTGGAAGACCGTCGTCGCCAGCTTCCGCAAGGCAAACAAGGCGATTCACGAGGATTCGGACGACGAAAATGCCCCCGTGGCGAGACTTGACCTGGAGGGACAGTGGCGCGAGGCGGCGAAAGAACTCGGCTGCGAATACGATCCCGGCACGTCGCCGGACGGGAAGGACGCCGCCATCACAGGCAGGTTCTCGGGCCATTCCGTCACCATCAAGCGGTTCGGACGCAACTACGTCCGCTATTTCGTGGCGTTCCGCAAGGCGCCGGGTTTCAATGTCTGTGTGGTCCGCGACCTGGAGTCGATCGCCGAACGCATCCTGGACGGGCACCCGATCTTCCCTTCGAAGATGTTTTTCTCCTCGCAGGAACCCGACTTCTTCTGTTCGGCGGAATCCGAGGACGCGTTCGACCGTTTCCTGAACACCCCGTCGAACCGGTCCGCCGTGCTCAACCTTGTCCGGCTCTTCCCCGCCGGGATGTTCAACAACGAAGGCGTCTCCGTGCGTCTGCGCGGCAATGCCCCGGACATCTCCGTCATAAGCAGGATGGCCGCCATCGCGAACGCGCTGGAATCCCCCTCGTCCGAGCCGATGCCCGACCTGACGACCGTGCAGAAAAAAGACCTTCTCGCCGTGCCGCAGGATTTTTCGCCCGAGGTGCAGCTGGAAGAACCGGACACGCCCAAACGCCATCAGCCGCTTCCGGTCGACACGGTTTCGAAAACGGTCAGGATGCCGCTCCCCTCGAACACTCCGTTGTCCTCCCAGCGCACGACCGTCATCCGCATCTCCCCCGAGGCGAAGCGCATGAACAAATCCGACACGCCGAAAGCCGACGTCGTGCGGAGTTCGAGTCCGGCAACATCTCCGGCGTCCGCCCCTGTTTCGCCTCGGATTCAACCTGAACCTGTCGTGAAGAAGCCTACGGTCGCCGAAGACCTGACCGTCGAATCCGTCTGCACCGCGCTGTTCGGCAAGGCATTCCCCGGCGCGGAGGAACGCGCCGCGTTCGACGCGATGAAGGGGCGGCGCGTGCGCTGGAGCGGCGAGCTCCTGATGAGCATGCCGTTCAGCATAGACTTCGTGTTCGGCTCGCAGAAGGGCGTGAAGGCGACGCTCCTGATCTGCAAGCTCGCGCAGGGGTCCGTCAAGGTCCAGATCAAGGCCGTCGCGGCGTTCCCGCCGGACAAACGCGAAATTCTGGATGCGATGAAGGGCAAAATGGTCCTCTTCGAGGGCGAACTCCTCAAATTCGAGCCGTTCGCTCGCGAAATCTACCTGGTCGACGCCTCGCTCGTCTCCTGATCCGCGCATAGGCTCCGCATCCGGTCCTGCTCCGGCATCTTCCACGCGTTTCGCGCGCATCCGTGCGTTCTTTCTTGCGCTTTTTACTTGAAATGCGCGGGAAACATGCTATAATATTCTATTATAGTTCTCAAAAACAATCATTCGCGGCATATTCCGCGGCCGGCGTCCCCGCCTCGAAACACACGGTTCCCGCCGGTTTCAAACCCATGAGGCACTGTCATGTTACTCTTTCTCGGCGGCATCGCGTTCCTGATTCTCGGGTACTTCCTGTACGGCAAACTGGTGGAAAAGGTCTTCGACCCGGATGACCGCGAGACGCCCGCGGTGAAGCTTGCCGACGGCACGGACTACGTGATCCTGCCGCGCTGGAAGAACATGCTGATCCAGCTGCTGAACATCGCGGGCATCGGCCCGGTGATCGGCGTGATCCTGGGCATCAAGTTCGGCGTCATCGCCCTGGTCATCATCCCGATCGGATGCGTCCTCATGGGCGCGGTGCACGACATGGCCGCGGGCATGATGTCGATCCGCGACAAGGGCGCGAACCTGCCGAAGATCGTGCATAAGAACCTCGGCATGGGATACAACGTCTTCTTCGAGTGGTTCATGGTGGTCCTGCTTCTCCTCGTGGTGGCGGTCTTCATCAACATCCCCGCCGACCTCATCAATACGACCTTGCAGGACTTCGCCAAGCCGACCGATCCCGTTGAACTTTCGACCTATCAGCCCGAGAATTTCTTCTGGGTGGCGGTCGTCACCATTTTCTGCTACTACGTCATCGCCACGATGTTCCCGGTCGACAAGATCATCGGCAAGGTGTACCCGTTCTTCGGCCTGATGCTTCTTGTCGGCACCCTCGCCATCTTCATCGCCCTGCTCGTCGCAGGATTCAAGTCGCCGAGCCTCCTGCAGGAAAGCGCGGCGTTCCAGCAGGGCAAGTTCAATTCTGAAACCGCTCCGGTCTTCCCGCTCCTCTTCGTGACCATCGCATGCGGCATCATCTCCGGGTTCCACGCCACGCAGTCGCCGATCATCGCCCGCACGATGAAGTCCGAACGCGAGGCGAAAAGCGATTTCTACGGCATGATGATCGTGGAAGGCATCATCGCCATGATCTGGGCGGTCGGCGGACTTGCCATCTACAACCTGAAACCGGAATTCATGGCGAAGAAAGGCCCGGTGGTGCTCTGCGAGATCACCACGCATTTCCTCGGGACCTGGATGGGCACGGTCACCGTGCTGGCGGTCGTGATCCTGGCCGTGACCAGCGGCGACACCGCACTCCGCAGCACGCGCCTCGCCCTCTCCGAAATGCTTCATATCCCGCAGCAGAGCTTCCTGCCTCGCTTCCTGACCTGCCTGCCGCTGATCGTCCTCGTGGCCGGTCTGCTCTACTGGTCCAACAAAGACGAAGAGTCCGCCAAATCGTTCAACAAGCTCTGGAATTACTTCGCCTGGGGCAACCAGGTGCTCGCCGCCACCACGCTGATGGCAGGTACCGTGTGGCTGCTCCGCAGGGGAAAAAAGGTCGGTTCGATCATCACGCTGCTCCCCGGCATGTTCATGACCGCCGTCGTCGTCACGTTCATCTTCTGGACGACCGGCAAGAACGGACAGCCCGCAGGGCTTTTCTTCTTCATGCGCAGCGGCGGTCTGCCATACGGCGTCTCCGTCGCGATCGGCGTCATCGCCGCGGTGGGATTCGCCGTCTTCGTCGTACGCCAGGGCAGGAAACCTGATCCGCTGATCGACTACACCCCGGCGGCGGAACGGTACACCGACATGGAATTCCGGCACTGCGGCAATACCGGCCTCCAGCTGCCGAAGGTCTCGCTCGGACTCTGGCATAACTTCGGCGCAAAAGACAATTTCGACAACGCGCACTCCATGGTCTGGGACGCGTTCGACCACGGCATCACCCATTTCGACCTGGCGAACAACTACGGGCCGCCGGCCGGCAGCGCCGAGGAAACGTTCGGAAAGATCCTGAAGGCCGACTTCACCGGCAAACTGCGCGACGAACTGATCATCTCCACCAAGGCCGGCTACACCATGTGGCCCGGCCCCTACGGAGACAGAGGCAGCCGCAAATACCTGATCGCCAGCTGCGATCAGAGCCTGAAGCGACTCGGCCTCGACTACGTCGACGTCTTCTACCATCACCGCATGGACCCGAATACCCCCGTCGAGGAATCCATGCTCGCGCTCGACCAGATCGTGCGGTCCGGACGCGCTCTCTACGTCGGCATCTCGAACTACTCGCCCGAGCGCGCCCGCGAGGCGCTCGCCATTCTCCGCGAGCTCAAGACCCCGACCGTGCTGCATCAGGTGCGGTACAACATGTTCGACCGCAAATGCGAAAAGGACGGCACGTTCGACGTCATGAAGGAATTCGGCGTCGGCGGCATCGTCTTCTCGCCGATGGCGCAGGGCCTGCTCACGAACCGCTACATGGACGGCATCCCGGAGGATTCCCGCATGACGCGCAGAATATTCCTGAAGCCGGATGCGCTCACGCCGGAAAGAAAGGAAATGATCAGAAAACTGAACGAGCTCGCGCAGAAACGCGGCCAGAGTCTGGCATCCATGTCCATCGCCTGGGTGCTGCGTCAGGACGCCGTCACGTCCGCTCTGATCGGTGCCAGCCGCACCAGCCAGATCAACGATATTCTGGACGGTCTGGACAGGAATCCGACGTTCACTGCGGAAGAACTGAAGGAGATCGACGCGATCCTGAAGTAAGCCGCATCCATCCCGCGCCCCGTTTCCCGACGGGGCGCTTTTTTTTTCCGCTTTTTCCTGAAAACGGCTTGATTTTCGCCGGAAAAAGCGTAATGTATATAGCAGAGATGTCCCGGCGTTCGACATCGCACGGCGGCATCATTTGAATCCGCACTCCTGAGGCAGCAGGGTTTTACCCTCCCTTTTTCCCTGCCGCCTCACTTCTTTTTAAAACGGCTCCTCTTCAACCGGACCTGACCATGAACCTGCCCTTTCATCCGAGCCTCCTCCCGGCGCTGTTTCTGGCGGCGATTTCCGTCGCCGGAGCGGCGCTCATGCGGCGCACTGTGCGGAAGGAATACCGTTCGCTTCTGCCGTGGCTTCTGCTCTGGGGCGCGCTCTGCACCGTCCCGGCGCTGATGTTCGCGCTCCTGTGCCTGCCGGGCTTTGGCGAGGCGGCGGACTGGCTGAACGAATCCCTCGCCGGAAGCCGTCTGGAGATCGTGGCGGGGATCGCGGGCGTCCTGCCGGGATTGCTGTGGGACGATGCCGCCGAGCGCATCGAACAGAACCGCCCGCCACTTTTCGGGCTGCCCGTGCCGTTCCTGCGCGCGCTTTCGATCGCCGCCCTGACGATCATTCTTCTGATCCCCTACGGATTCCTGTTCAACAAACAGACATCCCCCTCCCCGGCACAGGAAGCAGCGGTTCCGGTTCAAACGGAAGCCGTTCCTGCCGTCCCTGCGGCAAACTGACCTTTTCCTTGTTGGATTCCGGACGCTTTTTCGCGTTCCGGCTTGATTTCAGCCCCCGCAAATGCTATATTAATTGACTGCATGCGAACAAAATAACCATATCGGAACAACGCGAGGCTGACATACTATGAGCTTGATCCTGGGGATCGAATCCAGCTGCGACGAAACCGCCGTGGCGGTCGTGGAAGACGGAAAAAAGGTCCTGTCCAACGCCGTGGCGTCCCAAATCGCAAAACACGCCCCGTACGGCGGCGTCATCCCGGAACTCGCTGCACGCGCCCACCTGACCGCGGTCTGCCCGACGCTCGACGAGGCGCTGAAGACGGCCGGCGTGACGCTGGACGACCTCGACGCCGTGGCGGTAACGCACGCGCCCGGCCTGATCCCGGCACTGCTCGTTGGCCTCAACTTCGCCAAAGGGATCGCCGCCTCGCACAACCTGCCGCTGATCCCGATCAACCACTTCTCCGCGCACATCTACGGCGCGTTCCTCGAACAGGATTCCATCGTCTTCGGCGACCCGGACCTTTTCCCGATGCTCGCCGTGGTCGTCTCCGGTGGCCATACCGCGCTGGTCGTGGTCGGCAGCGACGGCAAGATGACGCTCGCCGGGACCACGCTCGACGATGCCGCGGGCGAAGCGTTCGACAAGGCGGCGAAGATTCTGGACCTCGGCTATCCCGGCGGTCCGGTGATCGAACGCCTCGCAAAAAACGGCGATCCGCACGCAGTGAACTTCCCGCGTTCGCTGACGCCCACCTCCGGCAAGCCCGTTGCACCAGAGAATCGTTTTCACTTCAGTTTCAGTGGCGTGAAGACCGCGTTGCTCTACCACGTGAAAAACCTCGGCGGCGTGGAGAACATTCGCGACCAAGTGCTGTTCGACATCCTTGCCTCCTATCAGGAGGCCATCGTGGACGTGCTCTGCAGAAAGGCGTTCGACGCCGCTCAGTATTTCAATGTCCGTTCCATCGTACTCGCCGGTGGCGTCGCCTGCAACGGCGCACTCCGCGAACGCTTCCAGGCCACCGTCCCGAAACGTTACCGCGCCGTCCTCCCGCTCAAAAAATACTGCACGGACAACGCCGCCATGGTCGGCGGCCTGGGCTGGCACTACTGGAAACGCGGCGTGACCGCGGAGCCGAAACTCGATGCGCAGGCGCGCCTGCCGCTCAACCAGACCATCCCGATCTGGTTCGACAAGGTCCAATCGTGAACGCAGTCGTCGCGTTCGACATGGACGGGACGCTGATCGACTCCGCCGCCGACATCGGAGCTGCCGTCAACCGCATGCGCGTTTCCTTCGGTCTGAAAGAACTCCCACGCGAATCCGTCGTCCGCATGGTCGGCAGCGGTGCGCGCGTGCTGGTGGCGCGGGCGCTGGCGGACACTCCCGGCGCGGACCTCGATGAGGCGTTCCGGCGCTACCGTCACGAATACGATACGAACCTCATCGTCGAGACAACTCTTTACTCCGGCGTTCGGGACACACTGGAGGCGCTGAAATCCGCCGGATTCCGTCTCGCAGTCTTCACGAACAAGCCCTACGGTTCCACATGTTTTATCCTGAAGGGGCTCGGCATCGACGCGTTCTTCTCCGCCGTGGTCGGCGCGGATTCCGGATTTCCGCTGAAACCCGCTCCCGACGCTTTGTTTCATATTCTGAAAGAGACCGGCTCGGATGCCGCCGGATCATGGATGGTCGGAGACAACTGGACGGACATCGACTCGGGCCGCGCCGCCGGATTCCGCACCGCATATTGCACTTATGGCTACGGCGCGCCGGATAAAAATCAGCCGGACGCGGTCTGCGCGTCGATGGACGCCGTAAAAGGGGCTATCATTGATGCAAAATAATGGAAATAATGGAAAAATCCACTTTTTTTCAAAAAAAATCACACTTTCGGCGGTTTTCCTCTTGTCATTTTCCGCGACATGAGGTATAATAATAGGTGCAATTTTCCAAACCATACAGATTTTTCACATTCTTGTTTCACAACCAAACCCATAAAGGACACACAATCATGAAACAAAAAGACAAAGGCTTCACCCTGATCGAGCTCCTCGTCGTGATCGCGATCATCGCCATCCTCGCCGGCATGCTCCTCCCCGCCCTCAACCAGGCCAAGGAAAAAGCCAAACAGGCCGACTGCACCAGCAAGCTCTCCCAGATCGGCAAAGCCTTCTTCCAGTATGCCATGAGCTATGACGACTGGTATCCGACCTCCACCAAGAGCATCACCGATGCGAAGTGGATAGAAGGCAGCAGCTACAAGTCCCTCGACCTTCTCCGTTCCCAGGACCTCCTGACCGACCCGAAGGGCTATCTCTGCCCGTCCAAGGGCGGCATGGAAACCCAGCAGCCGAACAAGGAACTCGGCAACAAGAACGTCTCCTACAACTGGGTTGACGGTCTCATGGGCGGCAACGCCACGATCTCCCCGGTCTGCGCCGACGGCGCCGACAACCACTCCTCCACCGGCCGTTACGTCCGCGGCGACGGTTCCGTCGGTGTTGCGAACAGCGCCGGTTCCGGCGATGCCAAGGGCTGGTGGGCTGTCACTCCCGACCTCAAGGTCAAAGGCTCCCCCAATACCCCGAAGTACAAATTCTGATAGCCCTGCAGGCTTGAATTCAGGCGGTATCTTCACCGCATGAAATGAGTACTACTGGAAGACGGCGGCTCACCCCGCTGTCTTCCATTTTTTTGATTTTTTCCGGCGAGCTGTCGCCGGAACAGAACGATCATTCCAACAGGGGGACCGAAATCATGCACATAGGCTGTCATTTGTCCGTGGCGGGCGGTTACCGCCAGCTCTGCGCGGACGCGCTCGCCATCGGCGCCGACACGTTCCAGTTTTTCACGCGCAATCCGCGCGGCGGCTCGGGACGCGTGCCGTCGGACGAAGAACTCGCCGAACTCGGCATTTTTCTTCGCGAATACAGCTTCGCGCCCGCGGTCGCGCATGCGCCGTACACGCTGAATCCGTGCGCGGCGGTTGACAACACCCTGCGGTTCGCGCGGGAGGTCATGCGCAGCGACCTGGAGCTGCTGGACCGGTTTCCCGTGGACCGCGTCTACTACAATTTCCATCCGGGCTGCCACGTCGGACAGGGGATCGAACGCGGCATCGAGCTGATCACGGAGACGCTCGACCTGGTCATGGACCGGGAACTGAAGCCGGTCGTGCTGCTGGAAACGATGTCCGGCAAAGGCTCCGAGGTCGGCTCGCGGTTCGAGGAACTGGCGGAGATCATCAGCCGTTCCAAGTACGGCGACCTGCTGGGCGTGTGTCTCGACACCTGCCACGTCTTCTGCGCCGGGTACGACATCGTGAACAAGCCGGAAGCCGTGTTGGAGGAGTTCGACCGCGTCGTCGGGCTGGCCCGCCTGAAAGCGATCCACCTGAACGACTCCATGATGCCGTTCGAATCGCACAAGGACCGTCACGCGAAGCTCGACGAGGGCGAGATCGGATTCGAGGCGCTCGCGCGGTTCGTGTCGCTGGAGCCGATCCGCAATCTCCCGATCGAACTCGAAACGCCGAACGAGCTGGACGGCTACGCGGCGGAGATCGCCCGCATGAGGGCATCGGAGACAAAGTAAACCGTCTCGTCTGTATCTTGATTCATTCCTGTACGCATCTCCCCGCCGGAGGTGCGTTTTTTCATGAATGGAAAGAAAAATCGTCAAAACTTTTCCGTTTCCGCTTGATGTTGGGAAAAGGACGGCTATATTACTGGAAAAGCATCAAACAGGAGACGAAACCATGGTAAAACAAGCGATCAAAGACCTTCTGATCCTGCAGGCGGAAGACCTGCGCATCCGCGATCTGAAGACGAGATACATGTCCCTCCCGCGCGAACGCGCCGCGCTCGTCGCGGAGTTCGACGTCGTGCGCAAGGGACTGGAAAAGGCGAAGCAGAACAAGCTGAAAGTCGACCAGGCGGTCAAGCAGCAGGCGGCGGCCACGAAGGCGGCGCAGGAAAAGCTTCAGGCATTGAAGATCAAATCGTCTTCTGTCAAGAAGATCAACGAATACAACGCGATCCTCGCCGAGATCGAAGCCGCGAAGAAAAACATCTCCGACTCCGAAACGCGCGAGATCGAGCTCATGGACGAACAGGAAGCAGCCGACAAGCTGCTGGCGAAGGCGGAGCGGTCCTACAAGGCGACGGGCCGGACCGTCCAGGCGGAAGTCCGCGAGCTGGATTCCCTGAAGGAGGCGATCGTGAAGGAGATCGCGGAAAGGGAAAAACGGTCCGCGGAGCTCGCGAAAAATGTCGTGCCGAACTACCTGGAACCGTACCGCAGGATGCTCGCCGCGGGCAAGGGGACCCCGGTCGGGACTATCCGCAACGGAAGCTGTTCGAACTGCAACATGAAGAACTCGCCGCAGACCACGATGGAAGCGCGGAACGGCAATTTGGTGAACTGCGACAACTGTTCGTTCTACCTGTACGACCCGGAAGCGTAAATACGTTTTCATCCGGTTCCAGCAGGAAAAGCATCATCAGCGGGCTGTAAAAACAGTCCGCTTCCATCTAATTTTCCGCAAATATGCACTGCGGAAAACTTGAAAAAATCTCATACGCGCGTTATATTATATTAAGCGATTTGTTTTCACAAGCAAAAAACACCTGAAAGGTTTTCCAGACAATGCGCAAACCAAGTGATGTCGACTTCCCGTTTTTGTGGGGTATTTTCAAACGCCGTTACCAGTACGTGCTTGCGTTCGGGATCTTCTGTGCCGCGATCACGTTCGTCTACCTCAAATACATTGTGAAGCCGGTCTACCGCGTTGACTTCTCCCTGTACGCCTGGGATTATGCAGGCGATTCGGAGGAGATTGCATCCGCAACCACGAGACCGTCCCCGACTGCCCTGCAGACGGCGAACACGATCGACCGTGAACTCATTGTAGCGGACAAGATGCTGAATGACTACGAAAAACTGATGAACAGCCGTTACGTTACAAACCGAGTGAGAACACAGCTCAGCCTCGAGTATCCGGAGCTGACACTTGAAGGCATCCCATACCGCAAACAGATCACGCTCAGCCGTAAAACGCACTTCATTGACTGTTCGTTCTTCTCCGAATCCAGGGAAATGGCCATGGCCGCCGCCACGGTAACGAACGAGGTCTTCCTCGACACCATCAAAACCCAGCTCGGCATCTCCAAGCTCAGAAATATCGACGTCCCGCAGGCGCAGGAAAGACCGGTCAGCAACCGTCCCGTTTTCAAGGCTGGCGTCGCGTTCATCTTCTCCAGCGCGTTCCTCTTCGGTCTGCTCACGCTCTACGCCATGCTGCGCGACCATATCACCTCGACCGACCAGATCACCAAGGAACTCCAGGTCCCGCTGCTCGGCACCATGGTCCGCCTGAAACGCCGCAAAGCGTACCGCAATGAAAAGAAGGCGAACGTGGCGATGAACGACAAGACCACGTACAACTTCAACAGCTTCTACGAAGACTTCCAGATCCTGCTGACCAACCTGCAGTATTCGCGCCCGAAAAAAGACACCGCGCACGTCATCATGGTCACCAGCTCCACCCCGAACGAAGGCAAGACGCTCCTCTCCAGCTATCTCTCCCTTCTCCTCGCGGAAAAGGACAAAAAGGTCCTCATGATCCACGCCGACATCCGCAAGGGCGACTCCGCCGACTACTTCGGCCTGACGCACTCCGTCGGTCTGGTCGACTACATCGTCGGCAAGAAAACGTTCGAAGAGGTGGTCCACCGCGGCATCAACGGCACCAAGCTCGACGTAATCCCGCCCGGACCGATCCCGCCAAACCCGCTCCGCCTGATCGAAGTGTTCGCCGACAGCGGATTCGTGGCGGAGAAGGCCAAGGATTACGACTACATCATCGTCGACACGCCGCCCGCGACCATCCTCGCCGACGCGCTCGTCCTCGGCAAGATCGTCGACGACATCATCGTCGTGGTCAACGCCCGCAAGACATCGCTCAGCTCGCTGAAACTCCTTGTCGGCCGCCTGAAGGAACTCAAGCTCAATATCTCCGGTATCATCCTGAACCAGTTCGCACAGTCTTCCGGCGCCTACGGCTATGGCTACGGGTACGGTTACGGCTATGGCTATGGCTACGGCTATGGCTATGGCTACGGCAAGAAATACGGCGGCTACGGCTACGGATACGGCTACGGTTATGGCTATGGCTACGGTTATGGCTACGGCTACAGCCACCGCTCGAAAAGGAAAAAAGGCAAAGGACCAGAGCCCGTTCTCACCAAGGAAGAAGCCTCCATCTCCCTCATGTCGCCCGTTGTGCCCGAAGAAACGAACTCCGCCGAAGAGAAAAAATAAACGGAAGTGTCATTCATTCAACCCAGCAGCCCCCACCGAGTTTGAATCATGATTGATATTCACTGCCATATCCTGCCCGGCGTCCCCGGCGACGACGGTTCGCCCGACCTGGAAGAAACGGTCAAGATGTTCGAACTGGCGCAGGCGGACGGCATCGACACCATCATCTGCACGCCGCACGGGAAACAGCCGGCGGGCGACCAGATCAAGCGCATGGACGACATCCGCGCCGCGACCGAGGCGAAAGCCGCGGAATACGGCATCAAACTCCTGCGCGGCCTCGAATACAACCTCCCCCAGCTGTTCCAGGTGGACGAAAACGCCGTCGGGCTCGCAAAAACGAACTTCATCCTCATCGACTTCGTCCGCAGCCGCATGGACTCCTCCGTCGACGCCATCAGCCGTTCCACGCACTCCGCCGGATTCCATCCGATCTGCGCGCATCCGGAACGCCTCTTCCAGAGCTGGGAGCATGTGCATCACATCTACAACACCGGCTACACGATGCAGCTCACGGCAGCATCGATCCTCGGCGATTTCGGGCGCGGATGCCAGAAATTCTCGCTCGACCTGCTGGACCACGGCCTCTGCCACTACATCGCGTCCGACGCACACTCCACCTCGCGCGCGTTCCGCCAGACGGCCTGCAAGGAATTCATCAAGGAAAACTACGGAGAGGAAACGGCAAACATCCTCTTCGAGGAGAATCCGAAACGCCTTCTCGCGAACGAACAGCCGCTTGAGATTCCCGTCCTCACCGACGACTACGACGAAGACCTTCCGAAGAATCCCTTCCTCCGCGCCATGTACCGTCTTTTCCTCGGGCACCGCCGCGACGGGGACGAGGATTGACCGTTCCGCAAATCATTTCTTCACATACAGGGCGCATTCCGAATCCGAATCAACGCCGGAGTACGCTTTTTCCAGCACGGAGAACCCGGCACTATGAAAACACGTCTTATCCCCGTCCTTTCCGCAATTCTGCTCGCCGCCGCGCTGATCCCGGCTGCGGTTCATTCCGCGACGGTCCGCAGAGCGGCGCGTCCGGCGCAGGCCGCGTCAAAGGCAAAAGCCCCCGGCTACGCCATCGTGGTCCCGGCGGACCATCCCGAACTGGATCCCGCGGTCCAGGCGCTGAAGACCAAATACGCCGCGCTCGGTCCGCAGGTCTTCACGTACAGGAAGGACGTCCGCGAGGTGCTGCCCGGCCTTCAGGAAATGCTCCCCTATTACACCTGCTTCGTGACGCCGAAGGAGCTCGCCGGGCGCCAGTTCACAGGCGAAATCTCCCGCATGACGCGTGAAATCCTGCCCGACCCGTACGGCGACACGTTCTGGGGCATCATCACTGGGTACGACGCCTCGGACATCAGGCGCGTGGCGGAGTTCAAAGGCCCGATCAATATCACCGACGCGCTCGACATGGTCGGCGGGTTCCACCACTCGCTCATGCGCCGCTGCTACAGCTTCGACGAGACGCAGGAGACCAACCTCCGCATCACCGATCCGGCGAAGAAATTCGACAACGAAAAGACGCGCACGAACAAGGATTTCACCGAGGAGTTCCTCAAGCTCGTGAAGAGCGGCGGATTCCAGATCATGATGACCTCCGGGCACGCCTCCGAACACGACTGGGCGAGCGGCTATCTGAGCAATAACATGTACCTGATCGACCGCAAGGGCGGACTCGCCGCGCGCGACACGCGCGGCCACGTGACCGAGTTCAAGGACATGACGCCGAAGATCTGGTGCGCCGCGGGCAACTGCCTGATCGGAAACATCCCGCACGGCGAGGATTCCTGCATGGCGACCGCCATGATCCATTCGTTCGGCGTGTACCAGCTCATGGGCTACACGATCGAGACGTGGTTCGGGCGGCAGGGCTGGACGGCGCAGGGCATGCTGACCGACTATCCCGGCTACTATTCGTTCAACGAGTCGTTCCACTTCACGAACGCGTGGATCGTGGAGAACCTGGTCAAGCACGACTGGAACAGGATCACGCTCAACACCGCCGACTACGACACGTTCCAGCGCACCGCCGGCAACTCCCTGCGCGGGCTCCGCTTCAAGGACGCCGACGAGCAGAGGGAGGCGCTCGGGTTGCTCTACGACCGCGACGTGGTGGCGTTCTACGGCGATCCGGCCATGTGCGCAGCCATCGACCCGAAACCCGGCCAGACGCTCAAACTGGAGCGGTCCACGGACGCGGACGGCGTGCTGACGCTGAAGCTGACCGCGCTGAAGGACGACCAGTGGAAGGAACAGGGCGTATACCTGCCCTATGGACGCGTGTTCGCCAATCCGGAAGTCGTCTCCAAGTCGTTCGACGCCGACGTGCTCGCCTCCTCGCTTTTCGCCTGCGCGAAGCTCAAGGGACCTTTCAAGAAAGGCACCGTGATCACAGTTAAGGTCAAGGACGCCGGAAACGTAAAAAAAAACTCTGACGCATCGGTAAACGCGAAGGACGCAAACACGTCCGAAGCCGCCGGGACGCTCCGCAAGATGCTCGCCGCCCTCCCCGCCGGAGCGACCGCGACCGGCCTCTCCGACCGTCTTGAGCGTGCGCTTTCCCGCATCCCGCAGGACAAGCTCGACAAGATCGCCGTTTACGCCATGACTCCGCCGGAAGGCCCCTATATGGCCGCTCTGCTGGCGGAAATGCCCGAATGCGACTATGCGGACGTCGACCCCTTCCAGCTGCTGGAACACGTCCGCTACGCGCTCAAAGCGCGCAAGGAAGTCCCGTGGTCCGACCAGATCTCCGAGGACCTGTTTCTGCGCTACATCCTGCCGTACTGGAGCGTAAACGAGAAACGCGATCCGTGGCGGAGATTCTTCTATGACAAGTTCATGCCCGCCGTGCGCGAGTTCAAGACCGCCAGCGAAGCCGTCAAATACCTGAACGACCACGTCTTCAAGGAGCTGAACGTGACCTACGATGCGGTGAAGCGTCCGAAGGCCGACCAGTCCGCACAGGAATCCATCGCAGCCTCCTACGCCTCCTGCACCGGCCTCTCCGTCATCCTCCTGGACGCCTGCCGCGCCTGCGGCATCCCGGCGCGCTTCACCGGCTGCCCCCAGTGGACGGACCGTTCCGGCAACCACTCCTGGATCGAGTTCTGGGACGACCAGTGGATCTACGAGGGCGCATCCTCCAGCGATCCGCGGAACCGTTCGTGGGTCGGCGACAAGGTGAAGGAAGCCACGGAGGATTCCCTGGTCGGCGGTGTGTGGGCGGTCACGACCGAACCGCAGGCGGACGGGTCATTCTTCGTGCTGCCGTGGAAGCCGACGGACCGCTCCTATCCGGCAGTCCCGCTGCGCGCATTCTACCTCGATGACGGCATGGTCAGTTACGACATCACCCCGTTCAGCGAGGAAAAATCTCCCGTCTGGCTGTATTACAAAGGTGAGCCGTGGTTCCGGCTGCCGCCGCCGATCACGCGGACCGTCGACCTGCCCTCGTCCGTGCTCCTGGACATAACCGTCCGCTTCGACTCTGACAAGGACGCGAAGCTCGTCCCGCTCGTGCGGTAAACCTGGATTGTCACGAAAGCAAAGAACCGGTCCCGCGACAGTCGCGGAGGCCGGTTTTCTTTTTTTGAAAAGGCTTACAAAAGTCAGCTCTTTTTCAGGACGCTCGGCGGGAATCCGATCTGCTGGTGGAACTGCTTCGAGAAGAAGAACTGGTTCTTGTAGCCGAGGCGTTCGGCGGTCTCCTTCACGCTCATGCCGGAGGAGAGCATGTTCACGGCCTTCTCCATCCGGCACTGGATCTGGTACTGGCCAATGCTGTAGCCGTTGATCATCTGGAAATGGCGGCGCAGCGAGGGGTAGCTGAACGGGATGTCCTTCAGGAGCTCGGGCAGAGGACAGTTGCTCTTGATGTTCGCCTGGATGACTTCCTTGACCGCGTCCGAGATTTCGTCCGAGAATCCCTTGATACGACTGTCCAGGATCACGGTCAGGAGTTTGAGCGCCCGGAGCGCGATCTGCGATTCGTCGCCCGCGGTCCGCAGATACGCGAGGAAATCGTAGCACTGGTTGAGGAGTTCGAGCGAGAGGTTGATGTCGCGGACGGGCCCCTGCGAATCCAGCGCGAAGAGGTGACGGCACATGGAGCGGACCCAGGAATCGTCCTGATCCGGCATGTTTTTGAGCTTCAGATAGCCGGGACTTCCCGCCTCGGTGTAGTCCAGAAACGCGTCGTGCGGCTCGCCCCCGGCGGTGTCCTTCATGAAGTGGAACGCGAGGTAGAATTCCAGCCAGTTGCTGCCCGGGTCGATCAGGTTGGAATGGCTCACGCCGGGGATGCGGAAAAAGAGCTTGCCGGGGCAGAGCGGTTCTCGGCGACCTGAGGCATCGATATAAGTCCCCGTACCGCGCAGGACGACCGAGACGGAGAACAGCGGGAAGCCGCCCCCGTGCCAGTCGAGCTCCTCGTGCTTGCGGATGATCCCGGCGGTGACGGCGTCGCGCCCGATGGACCGGTACACGCCGCCGAAGTCGATGTCAAACTTTTTCGGGACTTCGAACATAACCTGAAATCATCCGAGATTGACCGGCTTTCCGTCCTCGCCCTTCCGCAGGTCGCCGTCCTCAATGATGCGCTTGATCATGTTGGAGAGTTTCTCCCCGGTAATCGGCTTCAGGATGATGGCGTCGAAATGCGACATGTCGAAGTTTCCGCTCGTCTCGACGTCGGCGGTCTGCGCGACGACCGGGATGTGCGCGAATTTCGGATTCTCCTTCACGGCGGCGGAGAGCTCCGCGCCGTTCATCTCCGGCATCCACATATCGGACAGGATCAGGTCAATCGGCTGCTTTTCGAGGAGTTCGAGCGCCTCCTTGCCAGAACCAGCGGTAAAGACATTGCTGAATCCGATCTTCTTGAAGAGCGCCTTCGCGACGCGGAGGTTCATCAGGACATCGTCGACGATGAGGATGCGGATCGACTTCACATCGCTGTCCGGTGCGACGGTGAGCTTGGCCTGCGTCTTTTCGGCGCCCTTCGCGGACTTCTTCGGCTTCGCCTTCGCGCGGTAGCGCACGGCGTTGAGCGTGACCGTGAACGTACTGCCCTCGCCGACCGTACTGGTGCAGGTCAGAGCGCCGTTCATGCAGGTGGCGAGCCGCTTGGAGATGGAGAGGCCGAGGCCGGTGCCGTTGTTCACGGCGTTGGTGCCGCGCAGTTTGGAGAGCTGCACGAACGGTTCCATGAGCTTCTTCTGGTCGTCCTCGGAGATGCCGATGCCGGTGTCGCTGACGGAGCATTTGAGCGTGCCGGTGTCTCCGGCGTCCACGTCGGGCGTGAAGGTGACGCTGAGCGTGATGGTGCCCTTCTTCGTGAACTTGACGGCGTTGCCGAGCAGGTTGATGAGAATCTGGCGGATGCGGATGTTGTCGACGTCGAGTTCCGGGAGGTCTTCGGGCACGTCGGAAACGAGCTTGTTGCCGTTCTCCTGGGCGCGGAAGGTGAAGATGAGCAGGACCTCGCGGCAGAGGGCGTTGAAGTCGGTGAACGCGGTGATGATCTGCATCTGGTTCGCCTCGAGCTTGGAGAGGTCGAGCACGTCGTTGATGAGCATGAGCAGGGCGTTCGCCGAGGAGGAAATGGCGTCGAGGTATTCCTTCTCCTGTTTCTGGGAGACGCCACCCTCGCGGAGGAGTTCGGCGAACCCGATGACGGAGTTCAGAGGCGTGCGGATCTCGTGGCTGACGCTGGCGATGAAGAAGCTCTTCGCCTTGTCCGCCGCCTGAGCACGGGAGAGCGCGTCCATGATGATCGCCTTGGCGCGTTTTCTGGAGAGCACCAGTTCGATCATGTGCGCCATGGAGCGCAGGATCGAGACGTCGTTGTCGCTGAACGTATGGTTGACGCCCTCGAAAGTGAACCCGAAAGTACCCCAGATCGTCTCGCCGTCCAGAAGGATGTTCGAGAGAAAGATCGAACGGAGGTCGATCGCGCTGGCCGCCCGCCCCCACTCCGGCGGAAGATGCGACCAGTCGATGGTCGACTGGACGTCGCTGCATACGAACACGCGTTTGTCTTCCGTGTTCTCCAGGATGCCGCGGACACGGTTGAGCGTGCGGTCGAACATCCTGAAATCGGCGTGCGGATGCGCCGGATCGACGAATTCGGCGATGCAGTGCGTCTTCGTGCCTTCCTCGACGTGTTCAAGCAGACAGCCGCGGCTTGCGCCGAGGAGCCTGCAGACGTTTTCGAGCGTGCGCCGGATGCATGTATCGAAATCGTCCTCGCTGATGACTTCCTCAAGCATTTCGTTGCCGAACCTCTGGTTCTGGATGAGCTGGTTCATGGTGGTCACGTCCACGGCGTACACCATGTTGTACAGCAGATTGCCCTGGCCGTCGCGGACGCCGTCGTTCACGATGATGTAATCCTGTCCGAGGTACGTGGTGCTCTTGAGGCGCGAGGAACGGCGGACCAGGGCGTCGATGCTGACGTCGGGCTCCTTGATGTTGGCCGTGAAGTCGCGGAAGACGCGGTCGTTTTCGGCGGGGTCGAGGAGCTCGCCCGGACGGCCGGCGACCCGGGAGACGGCGGTGTTCGTACGGATGAGTACGTTTTCGGTGTTGAACAGCCAGATCGGGATGTCGATGTTGTCGAGGATCAGCTGGTTTTCGAGCATGGCCTGGCGGATGGCCTGCTGGCTGCGTTCGCGCTGTCTGGCGAGCGCCACGATGTTGCCGCAGCTGGTCAGGATGGCTTCGTCGAGTTCGGTGAAGTCCCCGCGGTCCTGGAGGAACGTCAGGAAAACGCCGCCGGACAGCTTGTTCTTTTCATAAAGCGGGACGGAGATCAAGGATTCGGGCGCGCGTGCCCCCCCCGCGTCCAGCGTCAAACCGCTGGCATCCGCAACGTTCTGGAGGCCGTCGATGCGGATGATGGATCCGAGGGGCGACTTCCTGACGCGTTTTTCCCAGTCGAACATGTTGAGGATGTTCCCGGCCCGTTCGGCCTTGATCGGGTTCAGGCCGTCGTACTGCCACTGGCGGTAGACGATGAAACTGTTCTTTTCCTTGTGAACGACCATGATGCGGGCGCAGCCGAGTTCCTTGCGGAGGACTTCGGCGATGCCGTCCAGAACGCCGTCGAAGGCCTGCTCGCGGTTGAAGCGGGACAGCATTTCCGTGTTGATTCGCTCAATGGTGAGCAGCTTCTGCATGTCGGTGACGTCGTTGGACGCGGCAAGCAGAAGTTTGCGTCCGCTGGCGTCCCGGATCACGCGCGTGACGGTCTTGATGAAGCGGACATGCCGGTGTTCGCCGCCGACGGGGAGCTCTTCCTCGAAGTCGACCGTGGCGTTCACCGCCTGGTTCGGGTTGTTCATGCGTCTGGCGAAATCCAGGATATCCTTGTTCTCGAAAATCTCCTGATCGGTCTTGCCGATGATATCGTTCGGGGTATGGTTGAAGATGTTCGCGAACGCGTTGTTGCAGAGCAGATAGCGGAAGTCGTGATCGACGTCCTTCACCGTGAACATGACCGGGATGGCGTTGATCGCTGCGTCCCACAGGGACTGCGTCTCCCTCAGTTTCATCATGCTCAGCGTCAGCTCGGTGACATCCTGCAGGATGCCGGCCACCGCCGGTTCGTCCGGATTGCTCAGGTCGAGCGAGACCAGCGCACGGATGTAGCGCAGGCTGGACGTCTGGCCGATACGGAACGAGAACGTGGCGGTTTCGCCCTGTTTGTGCGAGTGTTCCATCGTCTCCAGCTCGCGGGCAAAAAGCGGAATGTCGTCGGGATACACCCAGTCCTCGAAACGCATCGGCTCTCCGTTCTCGTCGTTCGGCCAGAGCGAATAGAGGAGGCTGGAGCCGGAGCGTTTGCGGGTCTTGATCTCGTAGCGGAACGACGCCAGACGCGCCATGTTGGACGCATTTTCCAGACTGGACATTGCCCGACGGAGTTCTTCGCGTTTGTTCCGTTCGTCCGTGACGTCGCGGAACACCAGGATCGCGCCCGTGATCCCGCCGGACCGCGCATGGATCGGGGCTGCGTTGGAGGCGATGTGATAGCGTTCTCCCGAAGCGGAGATCAGGTCGGTCAGGTCGGCGCCGTTGGCGACCTCGCCGGACCGCAGGGCTTCCGTGAGCGGCGAAACGACCGGCTTCCCGGTCTGCTCGTGGACGATGCGGAAGAAGTCGGTATGGGGTTTGCCAAGCACTTCGGCCTGCTTGCAGCCAAGCAGAAGCTCGGCGTTCGGGTTGATCATCGTGATGACGCCCTCCGCGTCCGTCGTGATGATGCCGTCGCCGATGGACCGGAGCGTGAGGAGGAAGCGGTCGGCGTTTTCTTCCGCCGCGCGCTTCGCATTGACCATTTCCGTAATATCGCTGGACGCGGCGAGCAGGATCCTGCGTCCTCCGGTGTCCCGGATCACGCGGATCACGGTCCTGATCGAGCGGAGGCGTCCGTCCGAGACAGGAAGCTCTTCCTCGAACTCTCTCGTTTCGTTCACAGGCAGAGTCTGAGCAAGCTTGTTCAGCCGGTTCGAGAAATCCAGATTCCCGTCATTGTAGAAGAGCTCAGGATCGGTCTTGCCCGTGATCTCATCCGGAGCGCAGTTGAAGATTTCCGAGAACGCGTTGTTGCAGAGCAGATAGCGGCAGTCATTGTCGAGATCCTTCACCGTGAACATGATCGGCATGGCGTTGATCGCGGCGTCCCACAGCGCCTGCGTGTCCTTCAGTTTCAGCATGCTCTGCGTGAGTTCTGTCACGTCCTGCACGATGCCGTTCACGGAGGACCCACTCGGGTCGCCCGGATCGATCATGACCTGCATGCGGTAGTAGCGGATGTCGTCGGACGCAACGACCCGGAACGAGAAATCCACGGTCCCGTTCGGAGCTTTCCCGTCGAGCAGCAATTTCATGTTCTGCTTGAAGAGCGGCAGGTCTTCCGGATGAACCAATTGTTCCTCGAGGAGCGCATTGCCATTCTCATCTTCGGGCCACAGTTCGCGGAGGATGCGGGTGGATCCGGTGCGTTTGTTCACTTTGAAATCATAGCGGAACGATGCGAGACGCGCCATTTCGGACGCGCCTTCGAGTTCGGTCATGGTGCGGCGGAGTTCTTCGCGCTTGTTCCGCTCGTCCGTGACGTCGCGGAACACCAGGATTGCACCCGTGAGTTCGCCGGAACGAGCGTGAATGGGGGCGGCGTTCGAGTCGATGTGATACCGCTGTCCGGAGGCGGAGATCAGGTCGGTCAGGTCGGCGCCCATGATGACCATGCCGGAACGCAGTGCGTCCGTGAGCGGCGAAACAAGCGGCTTTCCGGTCTGCTCGTGGACGATGCGGAAGAAATCCGTGTGCGGTCTGCCGAGCACGTCAGCCTGTTTGCAGCCGAGCAGGGTCTCGGCGTTCGGGTTGACCATCGTGACGATGCCGTTCGCGTCCGTCGCGATGATGCCGTCGCCGATGGACCGGAGCGTGAGGAGGAAGCGGTCGGCGGTCTCCTCCGCCTCGCGCTTCGCGTTTTCGAGATCCGTGACGTCGTGGAACAGGGTGAAAAGGATCCGGCGGTTGTCCGAGGTGCGGATGAGCTTGCGGTAGAAGTTGCCGATGCGGATGCGGCCGTTGCGGTCGCGGAGACGCCCAGTGGAGTGGTACTCGGGACGGCGTTCCAGGACCTCGACGGCGTGCAGGTCGTCCGCATGGACGGCGTCGGCATCCTCGTTGTTGAACAGGACCTCGTGGTCGGTCTTTCCGGTGACAGCCTGTAGCGGCTGGTTGAGAAATTTGAGGCAGGCGTCGTTGCAGGTGATGATGCGGAAACCGTCGTCGACGTCTTTCGTCATCACGAAGGAAGGCATATTGTCGAGCAGGATGGAGTGCTGCTGCAGGAGTTCCTGGAGCTGCGAGTTCAGCTGCTGCATCTTGATGTGCGCCTCTTCCAGTTCCGTGATGTTGATGGCCGTGCCGAGCAGCAGGCGCGTGCCGTCCTCGTCGGTAAAGATGCGCTGGATGCTGCGCAGGTGCTGAATACTGCCGTTCCAGGACTTCACGTCCACGTTGGCTTCCATCTGGCCTTCGGGATTCTTCACGAATTCCTCGTCCGCCCTGCGGCGCTGCGCGGCGATTTCGGGCGGCAGGAAGTCGAAGTCGGTCTTGTCGTTCAGCTCGTTTTCGCCGACGCCGTAGAACTTGCAGCGGGTACGGTTGTTGAAGACATAGCGGAAATCGTTGTCGATGTCCTTGGCGAAGATGTGGATGGGCAGGAAGTTGATGAGGATGTCCCACATCCGGGTGTTTTTCTTGAGCTGGGCGGAATACCGTTCCGCCTGGCGGCGCGCCTGCTGCAGCTCGGTGTTGTCCAGCGAGAAGCAGATCACCGCGTCCTGTCCGAAGATGTCGTGCTCCAGCAGGGCGAACGAAATGGCGCGGTGGACGTCCTCGTAGTTGTACTCGATCGTCATCTGTTTGCCGGACTGGAAGACCTCGTGGACCGCACGGGCAAGTTTCGGATAGTCGATCCCGAGCAGATTTTCCAGCTTCTTCGGCGCCTTTTCCCGGTAATCGCCCTTGATCCACGAGGCGAAAAGGATGTTTTCCGCACGGTTCAGCACCATCACGCGGCCGGGAAGCGAATACAGCATATTGCGGCTTGTCCGGAGACGGCGGCGCATCCAGCTAAGATAAAACATCTGGAGTACTGCCACGATCAGCGCCACGAAAATGATCGTCAGGAAGGTCTGCCAGTGGCGCGTCCACATCGTATCGGGCTTATTGATGACTGTGGTCCCGAGCGGGATCCTGCCGGAGAAATTCTTGTAGCTGTTGAACTTGGCATAATCGACAGTTCTGACGGGCATGACATCCTTCAGCGGCACGCGCTGCGCGCTTCCGGCGTTCAGGATCTGCGCGGTCATGCGCGCCGCCTCATGTCCAAGCTTTTCCGTCTCGATCACGCAGCCCGCGGCTACGCCGTTGCCGAAAAGCGTATTGTCAAGCGCCAGGCACGGGAACCGATCGTCAAATCCGATGTTCCGCACGAAAGCCGTCACGGTCTCGTTGTGTCCGTTCGAGTAGTCGTGCATCGGGAAGAAGAGGATAAGGCTCTCCGGCGAAAGTCCGGCGAGGTTGTTCTGAATATCCTGTTTGGGATCCAGGGAATTGATCCACTTGTAGTCCAGTTGGGGGAAGTGCAGTTTGCAGTTGGACAGGATCTCATTGCGCGTTTCTTCCGAGATCGTCGTTTCATCCACGACAAGCGCCAGGTTCTGCGCTTCCGGGAAGAGCTTCAAGCCCAACTCCACCGTTCCGAGCGTGTCGTCGGGGATCCCGATGCCGGTCGAGTTCGGATACTGGCGCTTCAGGTCGACCGGCATGCGCCCCAGCCCGGCGAACAGGACCGGCACGGAGCGCGGGAATCTGTCGTAATTCCGCATGATCACGTTCGCGGCCTCGTGGTTCAGCGTCACCACGATGGAGTACAGTTCCTCGTTGAGCGACTGTTCCAGCCGGGAGAACGTGGATTCCACGCGGTCCTCGTTGCCCTTGTGGGTGGCGTTCAGCTCCACCACGTGACAGTCGATCGGCATGTTCAGTTCGCGGAGCTCCCTGCGGAACGAATCGAAGAAATTGCTCGTCACGACGTCCGCGACGGGATAGGATGTCAGCAGGAGGATCGTCTTGACGTTGTTCTGGAACGGTCTCGGCTTTTCCGGCTCGGACGACGTCAGCTCCGGCGTCTGCGAGAAAGCAATGATCGAAAAGAAAAATAAAAAGACGGTCAGGAATCGTGCCAGCAGGTTTCGCCAATGTCTCATGTGCAGCCTGTCCTCAAATCGTGTTTTTCGTGGGGGGATTGGAAATGCACCGGATCTGTCCTTCCGCGGTACAAGAACACATACCGCCTCAAAACATATCCTGCGCGCGTGTTTTATTTATATTTCTTTCCATAATCTATCGTCTTTTTTAAAAAATACAAGCTTTTTTCCGTTTTTCTTTCAATAATCTTTGATTTTTTTTGATATTTCGTGTATATTTTAGTAGAAAAGATTCTTTCTCAACAACCTTTTTTCCGTTTTCCGACCACGATTTGCCATGTCCGACGTTTTCTTCATCCCGTTCGATCCCGCAGCCGGAACGGCAGGTCTCTCGCAGGCCGCCGTCCGTCTCCTCGAAACTCTGCTGGAACGCTCCGGTGCCGAGCTGCCCGCCGACGTGCCGCTGAAGGTGCATTTCGGCGAGAAAGGCAACCGCACGTACCTGAAACCCGAGGTGTATGACGGCATCATCGACTTCATCCAGGCGCAGGGCCGCGCGTGCCATTTCGTGGAGACTAGCGTGCTGTACGGCGGCGAACGCTTCTCCCGCGAGAAACACCTCGCGCTGGCGAAGAAGCACGGCTTCACGCGCATCCCGGCGGTCATCGCCGACGGCGCGCACGGCGAGGAATCGGTGTCCGTCCCCGTCAACCTCAAACATTTCCAAAGCGCGAGCATCGCGAAGGCGCTTGCCGAGGCGG
Source organism: uncultured Lentisphaerota bacterium (assembly GCA_900320095.1). GTDB lineage: Bacteria > Verrucomicrobiota > Lentisphaeria > Victivallales > UBA1829 > UBA1732. The sequence continues at coordinate 19,867 of ONQZ01000019.1, read as the reverse complement.
ACCGCGTGGTCGTGCTGTCGCATTTCAAGGGGCACGGGCTCGCCGGATTCGGCGGCGCGATCAAACAACTCTCCATGGGCTTCGCCGCGAAGGGCGGCAAGATGGCGATGCACCTGAACGTGAAGCCGCGCATCCGCAACTGGAAATGCAAACGCTGCAAGCTGTGCCTCACGCGGTGCAACGAGGGCGCGATCACCATCGGCGAACGCTCGTTCATCGACCACGACAAATGCATCGGATGCGGCGCGTGCTTCTCCATCTGTCCGCACCACGCCGTCTCCATCCTGTCGTTCGCCGGGCTGAAGCACGCCCTCTTCGGCGGCCGTCTCTTCCGCGAAAAGCTCGTCGAGTACGCCTACGCCTCCCACCACGGCAAGCATCACCTCTACATCACGTTCGCCGTGAACATCACGCGCGGCTGCGACTGCGAACCGCGCCCCATGATGACCTGCGTCCACGACATCGGCGTGTTCGCCTCGCTCGACCCGGTCGCCATCGACGCCGCCTGCTGGGACGCCGCGGCGAAGGCTGGAAAGAAATTCAAGGGCGCGGAACAGCTCGCCTACGCCGAAAAGATCGGCCTCGGTTCGCGCAACTACAACCTCATCCGCCTCGACTGAGCTTCGCATTCCCGTTCAAGCCGAGTACGAAGGGCGGAGAAGGAAAAACGGGGAGAGACCGAGGCTGCCCCGTGTGATTATTTATCATTTCCCTTAATGATTGAAACAATGGCGACACCAGCAACCACAACAAAGGCTCCGCATACTTTAATCCAATACTTTATTCTATGATCGCGCTTTTCTTTACACCATCCGCAGTATTTCTCGCCATCGAGGCTATCTCGTCTTTTGCAGTCTTCGCACTTTGCCATTTTGACACCTCTCAGTCTGCTTTGATTTCAATTGCCAGATTGCCGGAATCGGCATTCGTTTTTACCTGCTTGAATGTATGTTCCATTTTCGGAATTGCCTGTACGATTCTGGAGACGACTTCAATGGGATCATCTTCGCCAATCATCGGAACATATCCCATACGGTCGGAAATCCGGGAATTGATAAACAAATACTTTAATCCATCCGTTGCAAACTCCGCAGAAGAACAGAACCCCTCTTTGGGAGCCACATAGGCGTCGGACAGGAGAAGCAGGGCAACGCCTTCATACCATTTGGGAAAAGCCCATGCGACATATTCAAATCTCCTTTTCGCCTGTTCAGGTAGCGTCGAGCTTTCCGGACCCCAGTTCGAGAACAGATCCTCCAAAATACTTTTTGTGCGGCAAATCGGCATCTCATTGATTTCCCGTTGAATGAATTTCTGCAGATTCATCAATGCTCCCCTTAACTCATGCCTTCGATCCAATATCGTTTTTATTTGGAGCTCGTTTTCGGTAAGACAAAGGGCTTCCCTAAATCCGGTCTTGGCATTGTCAATCACTGTGATCAGTTTGTCGTAATCACGTTTCTTTGCCTCGTCAAGTGCGGTTTCGATTGACTCAAGGCTTTTCGCGATGGACATCATGTTGGCCTGTCCTACAACGGCATTCAACGCGGAATATGTAAAGGAAGCCGCCTGTGTAAAGCCGGAAGACGCTTTCTCCAACTTCACGTGCTCGATAATGCGACCGCTTTTGTCTCGCACGACTCCGTTGAACAGTCCATCGCTACCCCTCTGAAGCACAATGTCATTGACCACTCTGTAGGTCGATGCGCTGTTTGCGGTCTGGATGACATTGATCGCATTGGGCATTTGCGCGGAAAGCTGAGCGAGCAAATTGTTCCGGCTTCCTGAAACATCCCGGAAGACGGGGTCACAGAAAGACGGAAAATGTTCGGCAGCCGCTCGAATGCCCGAGTTGTTTTCGAGCACAACGGGGAAAAGCTGTTCATCCTGAGCTGCGATTTGTTTTGTTTCGTGCATGGTTTTTCCTGTTTTTTGTTCAATACTAAGGATAATATAGCAGACTTTAGCCGGATGTCAAGTTCGGGAATAACTGAAAAAACGGCTGACTCAGGATTTTGAGCCAGCCGTTTTCTTTTACAAGCTGATTATTACGCTTATTTGAGCAGGATCGCCTCGAGCTGATCCAGGGAGGTCTCGAAGAGACGCATCGCGGCGTTGACCGGTTCCGGGGTGGCGAAATCCGCTCCCGCGTCGCGGAGCAGGTCCAGCACGTCGCGCGTGTCGCCGGACTTGAGGAAGCGGAGCGCGGGCGCCGGATTCCCCGCGATGATGTCGGCGGAGAGCTTGGCGGCGGCGGAGAGCCCGGTGGCGTACTTGTAGACGTAGAAATTGTAGTGGAAATGCGGAATGCGCGCCCACTCGAACCGGATCGGCTCGTTGTTCACGACGTTCTTGCCGAAGTATTCGCCGTTCAGCTCGTAGTAATGGTCGCTGAGGGCCTCGGCGGTCAGCGGCTCGCCCTCCTCGCTCATCGCGTAGATGTCGCGTTCGTACTCGGCGAACTGCGTCTGGCGGAACACCGTGCCGCGGATGAGGTCGAGCAGGTGCGTCAGCAGGTAGGCGCGGAGGTTGTCGTCCTGCGCGTGCTCCAGCAGATAATGGTTCAGCAGGAGTTCGTTCGTGGTGGACGCGACCTCGGCGGCGAAGAGGCAGTAGCCCGCGTAGTGGTATTCCTGCGCGCGGTCGGAGAGGTAGGAGTGCATGGAGTGGCCGAGCTCGTGGGCGAGCGTGGAGACGCTGTCCAGCGTGCCGGTGTAGTTCAGCAGGACGTACGGGGGCTTGCGGTAGCAGCCGCCGGAATACGCGCCGGAGGTCTTGCCGCGGCATTCGTAAACGTCGATCCAGCGGTCCTTGAAGGCGTGTTCCAGCGCCTCGCAGTACTCGGTCCCGTAGAGCTTCACGGCCTGGCGAACGAGGTCGCAGCCCTCTTCCCAGCTGTACAGCACCTTCGCCGGGCGGACGAGCGGGGTCACGAGGTCGAAAAGCTCGAGCTTGTCGAGCTTCAGGACGCGGCGGCGCAGCTCGAAATAACGGTGCAGGAGCGGGAGCTTCGCGCGGACGGCGTCGATCAGGCCGTCGTACATGGATTCCGGCACGTGGTCGGGGAACAGCGAGGCGGCGCGCGCGGACGGGAAATGACGGAGTTTCGCCTCGAGCACGCCCGCCTTCACCGTGCCGTCGAGCAGAGCGGCGATGGTGTTCGCGAACGAGGAATACGTCTTGTAGCAGGCGTCGAAGGCGTCCTTGCGGACGCGGCGGTCGGAATTCTCGAGAAACTTGATGTAGTTGCCGTGCGTGAGCTCGACGTCGTTGCCCTTGTCGTCCTTGATGTGGGGGAAGCGCAGGTCGGCGTCGTTGAGCTTGCAGAACGCGTGGTTGCCGGTGGAGAAGACGTCGGAGGCGAGCCCGAGGATGCGTTCCTCCGGCTCGGAGAGCGTGTGCGGACGCTGCCGCGCGGTGTCTTCGAGCGTGCGGCGGTAGAACGCCAGCGCGGGGTCGTCCATCAACTCCTTGAAGCGCGCCTCGGGCATGGCGAGGAGTTCGGGGTCGAACCAGGAGGTCTCGCCCTCGATCTCGGCGTAACGCGCGGCGATGCGGTCGCGGCGGCCAGCGTTCTTGCCGTTGGCGAGGTCCTCGTCGGACTTCAGATGCGCGTAGGAATAGAGCGTTTCGAGGCGGAGCCCGAGAGCGTCTCCGGTCTTCAGGCCGCGTTTCAGTGCCTCGGCGGAGTCCGCCAGATGGCCGCGGCACGCCTGATGGGCGGCGAGCAGGTCGTCGAGCGTGCGGAACGCCTCCTCCCAGTCCGCGTCGGTTTTGTAGATTTGCGTGAGATCCCAGCAGGTTTCCGGGGCGAGTTCGCTGCGGAGTTTCGGGGCGTTCGTCTCTGACATGGATTCCGGTTCCTTTCGCGTCAATTCAGTAGTCCGGGCATCAAAAAGACCCGGAAAAAAGAAAACGAACCGACAGAGCCGCCGGACGGGCGGACATCGCCGGTTCATCGGAAGACACATCCGCCGGCCCGAGGTCAGCGGATGCATCGGGAAAGCCCGCGGCGTTTTGGGGCGCCGCGGACTTGAAGTGATCGTTCAGATTACTTGCTGAAGCGTTCTTCGAGGGCCTTGCGCTGCGCCTCGAGCTCGGCCGGGAGACGGTCAAACTTGGCATAGTGCTCGGAGATGGTCTCGAGTTCCTTCTTCCAGCCTTCCTTGTCGATGGCGAGGAGCTGCTTCATGTCGTCTTCGGTCACATCGGTGCCGGTGCGGTCGATGGCATCCAGAGCGGGGACATACCCGATCGGGGTCTCGTCGGCCTTGCCTTCGCCGTCGCAGCGCTCGAAAATCCATTTGAGGACGCGGCTGTTGTCGCCGTAGCCGGGCCAGAGCCACTTGCCGTCGGCGGTCTTGCGGAACCAGTTCACGCAGAAGATCTTCGGAAGCTTGGCGCCTTCCTTCTTGCCGATCTCAAGCCAGTGCTTGAAGTAGTCGCCCATGTTGTAGCCGCAGAACGGCAGCATGGCGAACGGGTCGCGGCGGACGGTGCCGGCCTTCACGTCGAGGGCGGCGGCGGTCACTTCGGAACCGACCGTGGAGCCGATGAACACGCCGTGTTCCCAGTTCTTGGACTGGTAGACGAGCGGGAGCGTGCTGGGACGGCGGCCGCCGAAGAGGAACGCGGCGATCGGAACGCCAGCAGGATCTTCCCAGTTGGAAGCGATGGCCGGGCAGTTGCAGGCGCGGGCGGTGAAGCGGGCATTCGGGTGGGCGGCCTTGACGGGCTTGCCGTCGGCGTCGATCTGACCGGGCTTCCAGTCTTGGCCCTTCCAGTCGATGAGGTGCGCGGGAGCATCGTAGCCGATGCCTTCCCACCACACGTCGCCGTCGTCGGTGAGGGCGACGTTCGTGAAGATGGTGTCCTTGGCGCAGGAGAGCATGGCGTTCGGGTTGGACTGCATGCTGGTGCCGGGCGCGACGCCGAAGAAACCGGCTTCCGGGTTGATGGCGTAGAGCTGGCCGTCCGCGCCGAACTTCATCCAGGAGATGTCGTCGCCGACGGTCTCTACCTTCCAGCCCTTGATGGTCGGGATGAGCATGGCGAGGTTGGTCTTGCCGCAGGCGGACGGGAACGCGCCGGTGATGTATTTGACTTTGCCGTCGGATTCACGCGTGAGCTTCAGGATGAGCATGTGCTCGGCCATCCAGCCTTCGTCGCGCGCCTGGACGGACGCGATGCGGAGCGCGAGGCACTTCTTGCCGAGCAGGGCGTTTCCGCCGTAACCGCTGCCGTACGACCAGATCTCGCGGGTCTCGGGGAACTGCGCGATGTACTTCTTGTCGAGCGGGGCGCACGGCCAGACGCCGTTGTCCTTCGCGCCGTTTTCAAGCGGCTTGCCGACGGAGTGGATGCAGGGGACGAATTCGCCGTCCTTGAGGACATCGAGGACCTTCGTGCCGACGCGGGTCATGATCTCCATGTTCGCTACGACGTACGGGGAGTCGGTGATCTCGACGCCGATCTTCGCGATCGGGGAGCCGACGGGGCCCATGGAGAACGGAATGACGTACATGGTGCGGCCGTGCATGCAGCCCTTGTAGAGACCGCGGAGGGTCTTCTTCAGTTCGACCGGATCGATCCAGTTGTTGGTCGGGCCGGCTTCTTCTTTCGTCTTGGAGGCGATGAAGGTGCGGGCTTCGACGCGCGCGACGTCGGACGGATCGGAGCGGAACAGGAGGCAGTTCGGGCGCTTCACCGGGTTGAGGCGGATCGCGAGGCCGGATTCGACCATTTCGTTGCAGAGGCGGTCGTACTCTTCGCGGGAACCGTCGCACCAGTAGAGGTTGTCGGGTTCGCAGAGGGTCGCCCATTCTTTCACCCATGCGACCAGCTTCGGCGCATTGGGAGCGGCATTGAGTTCTTTCATAGTTGGATTCCCTATGGTTTTGGGGTTGTTAGGAATGGTTGGTTGAGTCGTTTCGGTAAATCTATATAATATACACCGGAAACCCGCTGAAATCAAGATGGATTCGGAAAAATGTCGGCCCCGCGACGCGATTTTTCCGGGAATTGTCTGAAGTATCGGAGGCATCGATCTGCACCTGTACCGGAAACACCTCATACGGGAGCGGTTTTATCCATCTTTTTTCATTTTTCGGATTGACTTTCCGCCCTTCGCGTGTTATGTTTATTGTTCGGATGAGCGGCACGTGCGACAAAGAATGAACGCGGCAGGCCGTCCGAACACACGCATTTACAACCACTTTTGAGGAGTTTGACCATGTCTGGAATTTTCAAAGCCTACGACATCCGCGGCATTTACCCGGAGCAAATCGACGCGGACCTCGCGGAAAAGATCGGGCGCGCTTTCGTCGTCTTCACCGGCGCGAAAAAGATCGTCGTGGGACGCGACATGCGTCCGCACTCCGCCCCGCTGTTCGAGGGGCTCACCCGCGGCATCACGAAGCAGGGCGCGGACGTGATTGACATCGGCCTCTGCTCCACCCCGATGTCCTACCACGCTAACGGCTTCCTCGGTGCGGACGGCAGCGTGATGATCACGGCGTCCCACAATCCGGGCGAGTGGAATGGCTTCAAGCTCTGCAAGGCGCAGGCGGTCCCGATCAGCGGCGACACCGGCATCGCGGACATCCAGATGCTCGTCGAGGCGAACAACTTCCCCGCCGCGGAGAAGAAGGGCAAGGTCACCCAGTACGACATCGCTCCCGAATACACCCGGTTCCTGCGTTCCTACGCGAAGATGGACCGCAAGCTCAAAGTCGTGGTCGACTACGCGAACGCCATGGGCCTTTACGAATTCGCCGGCATCAAGGACTTCTTCGAGGTCATTCCTCTGTACGACACGCTCGACGGCACCTTCCCGAACCACCTCGCCAACCCGCTTCAGACCAACACGCTCGACGCCATCCGCAGGAAAGTCGTCGAGGTCGGCGCGGACTTCGGCGCGGCGTTCGATGGCGACGCCGACCGCTGCGGCTTCATTGACGACAAGGGCGAGATCATCCCGATGGACCTCTTCACCGCCCTGATCGCCATGGACATCCTCGGTGAGCCGGGCTGCGGCAGCGCCACCATCCTGTACGACCTCCGCAGCAGCTGGGCGGTCCGCGAGGCCATCCGCGACCACGGCGGCAAGCCCAGCATGTCCCGCGTTGGGCACGCCTTCATCAAGAACCAGATGCGCAAGGAAAACGCGGTCATGGCGGGCGAACTCTCCGGCCACTATTACTTCCGCGAAAACTACGTGGCGGAATCCCAGGGACTCGCGATCATCAAGCTCGCAAACCTGATCTGCAAGTCGAAAAAGAGCGTCAGCGAGCTCGTGAAGCCCCTCAAGAAATACTACCAGAGCGGCGAGATCAACTCCAAGGTCGCCGACGTCAAGCCCATCCTCGACAAGATCCGCACCAAATACGCCGACGGCCGCATGTTCGAGCTCGACGGCATCAGCGTGGAGTATTCCGACTGGTGGTTCAACATCCGTTCCTCCAACACCGAGCCGCTCCTCCGCCTCATCGTCGAGGCAAAGGACAAGGCGACCATGGAAGCCAAACGCGACGAGATCCTCGCCGTGATCCGCTCGTAACGCGGATATGAGAGGAGGGACTTCCCTCCGTTTTCAAGGCGGATTTCCGGCATCGTACGGGAATCCGCTTTTTTGTGCCGTCATGCCGGAAAAATGCTGATACAAAAAACCCGCCGGACCGGGATCCGACGGGGATAAGATTCGAAATCTGTTTGTAAAGGTCAGTTGCGAGGCGCTTGAGGTGGCGCGCCGAAGCCGCCGCGATTGCCGCCGCCGGGTGCGCCGCCCATGCCGGGAGCGCCGCCGCCGAAACCGCCCATGCCGGGCGCTCCGCCGCCGAAACCGCCGGGGGAACCGCCGCCGAAACCACCGGGGGAACCGCCGCCGAAGCCGGGTCCGCCGCCGAAGCCGCCGCCCATGCCGCCGCCGAAGCCGCCCATGCCGCCGCCGAAGCCGCCCTGGCCGCCGCGATGCTGATCGCCGCGCTGGCCGTTGTTGTCGCGGCCGCCTCTGCCGCCTCTGCCGCCCTGACGATTATCGTCAAATTCGGGGAGTCTGCTGCGGGCGCTCTGTTCGTTCTGCTTGCGCAGGACGTCTTCGTAGGTGGGCGCTTTGTCGGGATTCAGGTAGTCGTCGATCGTGGAATTGATGAAAAGGTCGGCATTTTTCACGCGTTCCTCGTGCTGTTTCTTGAGGATGTCGAGGCGTTCCTTCGCGGATGCGATCACGTCTTCCGTTTCCGCGATCTGGCGTTCCGCGGACCTGTTTGAAGTCTCGAACCGCTCGCCGATGAGCTCGTGGAGTTCCTTTTTGATCTTGTCCTTTTCGGCGCTGCTCGTGGCCTTGAGATACTTCTCGCGAAGCTCCATCGCCGCTTTGTATTCGTTTTCCTGCTGACCGGAAACAAGATTGCGGAGCTCCTTTCGGAATGCCTCGTAATCGGTCCGCATCAGCTGCATCAGGCGGTCGCGTTCTTCCGCGGGAATGGAGTCGATCATGGACATGTTGCGGCGGGAATTGCCGCCCATGCCGGGACCGCCGCCAAAACCGTTTCCCATACCGGGACCGCCCATGCCGGGACCACCGCCAAAGCCATTTCCCATACCGGGGCCGCCCATGCCGGGCGCACCGCCGAAGCCGCCGCCCATGCCGGGACCGCCGCCGAAACCGCCGAAACGCTGTTCCCACGGATTGCCGGAGCCGGGACCGCCGCCGAAGCTGCCGCCCATACCGGGGCCGGGGTTGCCGAACCCGAATGTCCACGGGGAAACCGGAATATCGATCCAGGGATTGCCGGAACCGAACAAGCCGCCGCCGAAGCCGCCGAACGGAGACGGATCATCTTTTTTCTCTTTGTCTTCTTTGTTATCGTCGCCGCGTTTTTCCCACGGTCTGTCCATGCCGAAGAAACTGCCGGATCCGCCGAAAAACATTGGACCATCGGCCCATGGATTGAATCCCGGACCGCCACCGAAACCGCCGAAGCCGCCGCCGAAGCCCTGTTCCCACGGATTGCCCGAACCCGGACCGCCGCCAAAACCGCCGAAGCCGCCCTGTTCCCACGGATTGCCCGAACCCGGACCGCCGCCGAAGCCGCCGAAGCCGCCGCCGGGCTGTCCCCACGGCGCATTCTGCCACGGATTGTCGTTTTTCTTTTCGTCTTCTTTCCCATCGTCCTTTTTCTCATCCCTGCCGCCCGGCGCGCCGCCGAACGTCCAGGGATTCTGCCCCCACTGCTGGCCGGGGAACGTGATCATCGGGATCCGGCCGGGCTGCGAGGAATCTTTCTGCTCCGTTTTCGGTTTCTCCCCGGATTGGGACGCGTCGTCCTTCGCCTCCTGCGCGGCGAGCGCAAAGGAAGCGGAGGTGCAGAACAGAAGAAGCAGGATTTTCCGGGTAGCGGTCATGGCTGTATCTCCGGGGCTTGAGATTGAAACGGACTAGCTCAGTTTTCCGCGTAGGCAGCGAAGTCGGCTTCGAGCTGGGCGATCAGGAGATCGGTGTCGGAGAGCGAGAGATCGGACATTGAGTTCGTTAGCTCCATGGAGACCTTCGTCAGTTCGCCGTCCATGACGGCGCCGGTCCAGTCGGCCGCCGCGGTCGCCTGCGTCGGGACCGCCAGCTGCTGGGGCTTGCTCGCCGGCTCGAAGTAGAAGAGGAAGCAGACCGCGAGGGCCGCCGCGACCGGGATTAGGACGCGGAACGCCTTCTTCACGCGGTTCTTGCGGGCGTATGCGGAAGCCGTGAAGGCGCCGGCGGCGCGGACGGCGTCGTCGACATGCTTCGGAGGTTCGAGGTCCGGCAGGACACTGTGGAGACGGTTTGCGGCCGCGACATCCTGCGCGACGGCGCGGACGGCGTCGTCGACATGCTTCGGGGGCTCGAGGTCCGGTAGGGCGCTGAAGAAACGGTTTACATCCGCGGCCTCGGCAGCGGCGGCGCGGACGGCGTCGTCGACATGCTTCGGGGGTTCGACCTCCGGCAGTTCGCAGGAGAGGAAACGTTCGAGATCGTCGGCAAATGCTTTGCACTCGTGACAAATGCGAAGATGTGCCAAGACGTCGTCATTGATCTCGCCGATCGCGACCTTCTCTTGAATAAATTCACAAATGTTCATGGTTTCACCTCAGGAATTGTCAGATTCCCAGTCTTTCAGTTTATCCGTAAGTTGTTTAATCGCATATCTCATACGGGCGAGACTCGTATTCACGGAGCAGTTCTGGATCTTCGCGATCTGCTGGAACGGGATGTTTTCCCGGCGCAGCAGGAAGACCTCGCGCAGTTCGGGCGTCAGCGAGTTCAGCGCCGCCGTGAGCCGCCTGGCGCGTTCGCGTTCGTCCATCTCCCTGCCCGGCGTCTCGTCGGAGGTATCCGCCGTCGTGTCTCCGTAAGTGTCGTCCAGTTCGTCCTCGGCTCTCCGTTTCAGGGAGCGGTAATAATCAATGATGAGGTTGTGGGCGATCCTCATGAGCCATGCGGAGAATTTCTCCTGATCGCGGTAGGTCGACAGATTGTCGATCGCGCGCATCCATGTCTGCTGGAATACGTCGTCCGCCTGGCTGGTGTGCCCCTGCATCTGCCGGTTCACATACCCGTAAAGCGGACGCCTGTATCGTTCGTAAAGAGCATCAAAAGCGGGACTTGATCCACTCTGGAATTCCTGGATAAGCTCCAGATCTGTTTTATCTGTTTCCATGTCTCGAAATTCCATTATGGTTGCTTCGATATCCAAATAACGCTTTCGCGCCGCATCTTATTGTATATATCGGATATTTTTTTCGATTTTTTTTGGATTTCGGCGGAAACCGGACGGTCGGCGTCCAGAAAATCCACCGATTCCATGTCTTCCGGCGTGACCCACCGGAACCCCTGACGGTCCTTTGCCGACGGAGCGTCGTCCGAGACGGCGAGAAAAAATGTCACACGGACATATTTGACGCCGTAGTCGTGTTCCATGACCGTAAAGACCGGCCCGACCGCGATCTCCATGCCGAGTTCCTCGCGGATTTCGCGCCGGATGCACGCCTCCGCCGTCTCGCCGGGTTCGATCTTGCCGCCCGGAAACTCCCATTTCCCCGCCATGTGCTTGCCCGCCGGACGCGAACACACCAGGATGCGTCCGTCCGGACCGCCGATCACCGCGGCCGTCACATCCACAAGGGGTTCCGAAGAAAACAGCAGTCCCTTGAACGGCTTGGACGGGTCGACCGGGTACGCCGCGGACCGCCGGACGCCGGGGACCCACAGGATTTCCGTCGGCTCATCGGCATTCCGCACCACGGGACGCAGGGGCTGGTCTTCGGCGGAGACATGGGCGTCGGTGAAGAGCTTCTTGAGCGAAACGGAATACTCCGCGCCGAAGGGCTTCATCTCGTCGCCGTGGAGACGCGCCACAATAACAAGTTCGTGTGGAAACGTCTCAGCATCAAAGAGAACGGCATCCGTCCCCGACGGCATTTCATCCAGTTCGGAGACCTCCCCGCGGAACCGCAGGACGGTCTTGCCGAAACGCACGGCCGGGACAGCCCGGTAATCCCAGAGGACCGGTTCCTCCGGTTCGAGCGGTTCGTTTTCGACTTTCCGCAGAAGGCCTTTTTTCCACAGGAAAATGCCGCCGCCCTCGACCGTGATCCGCCCGACGGAGGTATAAGTATTTTCAGTATTCAGCAGATCGCGGAGGCGTTCGATGAAATGCCGGTCCGGGATCTGTCCGTCGAGCCACAGGCGCAGGACGCGCGGCAGAAGCGCGGACGGGATTCTTTTCAGTTCGTTCAGGTCCAGGCCGCCGCGCCGGACCGCCCGCCGGAACGCCTCGTCCGCGGCATCGTCGAGCGCCGCGGCGTCGTCCGCGATGGCACGCAGCGCGGTCCGGATCCCGGCACGGGCGCGCGGAAACTCTCGGTAAAGCGCTGGCAGGACCACGTTGCGGAGCTTGTTGCGGTCGTAGTCGTTTTGCAGATTGGTGGAATCCGTGCGGAACGCAGTCATGCCGCGTTCGGCGAGATACGCTTCGATCTCGGCGCGGGAAAACTCCAGCAGAGGCCGGAGCCAGAGGACGTCCTCGAACCTGCGGACGGCGTGAAGCGCATGAAGCCCGGAGAGATTCGAGCCGCGCATGAGGCGCAGGAACAGCGATTCGATCCGGTCGTCGGCGTTGTGCCCCAGCGCGACCGCCGCGGGTTGTTTTTCGGTACGGGCGACGATCTTCCGCCACGCGTCCAGGCGGAGACGGCGCGCGGCGGCCTCCACACCCTCGCCAGATCCCATATTCTCCGGCACATTCAGCGGGATGACCTGAAGCGGAACGCCGAGCTTTTCGCAGACGGTCCGGCAGAATTCCGCGTCGGCCAGCCCCTCCGCACCCCGGATGCCGTGCTCGAAATGTACCGCGCGGAGTTCCCACGGCGCATCCTTGCTGAGTTCGGAGAGGCACACGAGCAGCGCCAAGCTGTCCGCGCCGCCGCTGAACGAGGCGTAGACGGTGCGAATGCCGGACGGGATGCTGGAAACGGGGAAGAGGGAATCGGGCATGGTAAAAAAGAGAGAAATACCGGACGGAAGCGGTCAGTCAGTCTGGTCAGAGTTCGTTGATGGCGTTGAGATACGTCTCTTTGGACTGCGCGCCGAGGAACTGTTTCACGACCTGGCCGTCCTTCAGGAGCAGCACGGTCGGCAGACTGTGGACGCGGAATCTGGCGGCGAGCATGGGCTGGAGGTCGACGTCGACGTAGCCGAACACCAGGTCCGTTTTTTCGGCGGCGATCTCCTCGATGATCGGGGCGATTTTCTTGCAGTAGACGCACCATTCCGCGCCGAAATCGATCAGGGCGGGTTTCGTGCCGACGATGCTGTCGAAATTGCTCTCGGAAAGGATATTGATACTCATAATCTGGTCTCCGTATTTGTGAGGTTGCGTGTCATATTGCTGTGTCCGGGCATGTACCTGACACTTGAACATACTCTACTCCGGATTGACGTGTTTTTCAAGCCAGTTTGACATCTTTTTCCGGAAAACGCGCGTTTTTTCAGGGTAGCTTTATTAATTCAGTCGGATGGATTTTCTGCAAACAGGCAAACAGGACGATGCAGGAAGATTTGAGTGTGGCTACCTGAAGGATTTGAGTGTGGCTACCTGAAGGTAACCACCGAAAATCTTCCCAATCGGGATTTGCCTGGAGGCGAAAAGCCGCCGAATCCAATTGATAGAGGTGCCCTTTAGATAGAAATGCGCGCCTGCGGGCTCAATCAAGACGGAACCCGAGCTTCAAAAGGACATCGCGGAGCGCGGACGGCAGGGGCTTGTCCGAACGCACGGCATAGGCGGGGAACTCGCGGCGGACGCGGTAGGAACCGCGCAGCGCTTCGAAACTATCCGGCGCGGCCCGGAGCGCGACATCGTCGTCGGCGATGTCGTAGGACGCGAACACGGCGTCCGCGAGCGGATGTGGCGAGGCGGGGTCGAGCGTGATGACCGGATTGGCGGGCGCGGGGACTTTTGCCAGGATGTCCGCTTTCACCTGCTGAATGGACTCGCGCAGGGGTTGCAGGGCGTGGTAAGCATAGTCGTTGATCCAGAGAAAACTCTCTTTCACCACGGCCTCGACCGCCATCGCCGTGCCGTTCGCCTTGCCGTCGGCGGAATACCCCGCGATATGGGGCGTGGCGAAATCGACGAGAGACAGGAGCTCGCGGTCGATGTCCGGCTCGTTGTGCCAGACGTCCAGCACGGCGCCCGAAATGAGCCCTTCGGTGATCGCCGCTTTCAGCGCGGATTCGTCCACGACGTCCCCGCGCGAGGCATTGAAGAAAAACGGTTTCCGTTTCAGCCCGCGGAAGAATGCCTCGTCCGCGATGTGCTCCGTCCGGTCCGGCCCGTATTCGGCGCCCCAAAGCGGCACGTGGAGCGTGATAAAATCCGCCTCGCGCTGAATCGTTTCGAGTTCGACGAAGCCCGTCAGTTTCTCCCATCTCACTCGCGGCGGGTCGTTCAGGAGCACGTTCATGCCGAGCGCGGCGGCCGCGGCGGCGACCTTCGTGCCGACGTTTCCGCAGCCGACGATCCCGATCGTCTTCCTCCTCAAATCCACATTGTACCGGAGCGAGACGCGGAGCAGTGCCGAGGTCATGTACTGCGCCACGGACGCGGCGTTGCACCCGGCGGCGTTCCTCCACACGACCCCGTGCAGGTTGCACCAGTCGGTGTCGATGTGGTCCGTGCCGATGGTGGCGGTGGCGAGAATCCTGACGCGGGAATGTTCGAGGAGCGCCGCGTCGCATTTCGTGCGCGTGCGGACGATGAGGGCGTCGGCGTCGCGCACGGTCTCCGGCGTGATTTCGCCGGGATCGAGGTAGCGCATGTCGGCGTACGGTTCGAAGACGCCCTCGAGATACGGGATTTTGGAGTCGGCGACGATGAGCATGGTCCGGTCCGCCTCAGAGGAAATACGGCAGAAGCAGGAAATACCGCCAGAGCGCGGCGGCTCCGACCGTGATGCCGATGCAGAGGAGCGCGCGCCGCCAGCTCTTGAAAACGAACGACAGGACCGTCAGCGGGATGCCCGCCGCGACGCAGATCACGCTCAGCGTGAGCCCGCTCGCGATCAGAAAATACGCGGTCGCCTTGGCGGAATGCGCGGCGGACTCCACACCGGAGAACCCGCGCGAGACCAGCCAGTGGCAGATGGCGGCGGCGATGCCGTCCAGCGCGAGCAGAAAAAGCACGGGAGAGATCAGCAGCGAGAGCAGAAACTTGAACATGGTCCGCGATCTTTCCCGTGTTTGTTGGAAGCCGGAGGAAAGACCGGCTCAGTTTTCCTGCATGTAGTTCGGCGCGTCGCGCGTCATGATGATGTCGTGCGGATGTGCCTCCTTCAGGGCGGAGGGGCTGACGCGCGTGACTTTGGCGCGGGCGCGGAGCTCGGGGATGGTCTTGGTGCCGCAGTAGCCGAGGGAGTAGCGGAGGCCGCCGATGAACTGGCAGAGGACTTCGCTGAGGGAGCCGCGGTAGGGGACCATGCCTTCGACGCCCTGCGGGACGATCTGCTTCACGTCGTCGGTGTCCTTCTGGCCGTAGCGTTCGCGGCTTCCCTTGGATTTCTGCATGGCGACGAGGCTGCCCATGCCGCGGTAGAGCACGTAGCGACGGCCGTTGCGGAACGTCTTTTCGCCGGGTCCTTCGAGCGTGCCGGCGAGCACGGAGCCCATCATGACGCAGGACGCGCCGACCGCGATCGCCTTCGGCACGTCGCCGGACTGCTTGATGCCGCCGTCCGCGATGATCGGGACTTCCTCGCCGATCGCCTTGTACGCCTCGTAAATGGCGGAGACCTGCGGCGTGCCGACGCCCGCCACGACGCGCGTGGTGCAGATGGAACCGGGCCCGATGCCGACCTTCACCGCGTCGACGCCCGCGTCGAGCAGCGCCTTCGCGGCGTCATAGGTAGCGATGTTGCCCGCCACGACGTCGATTCCGGCATATTTGTCCTTGATGTACTTCACGGTGTCGATCACGCCCTTGCTGTGGCCGTGCGCCGTGTCGATCACGAACGCGTCGACCCCGGCCTGCGCCAGCGCCTCGATGCGGTCCTCGTTGTACGGGCCGACCGCCGCCGCCACGCGCAGACGGTGCTCGGCGTCGCGGTTGTACGCGGGCTCCATGTTCTCGATGAGCGTGCGGACGTCGGTGAAGCTGAAGAGGCCGGTGAGCTTGCCGTCCTTGTCGATGGTCGGGAGCTTGCCGACCTTGTTCTTCATCATGAGCTGGAAGGCGTCCTCCAGCGAGGGCGCGCCGTTGGCGTAGACGACCGGCCTGGTCATCACGTCGCGGATCGGGATGTCGAAGCTGGAGAGGAACTTGATGTCGCGGGCGGTGATGATGCCGACGAGCTTGCCGCTGCCGTCCACGATGGGGAATCCGGAGAACGAGAAGTTGTGCGCCTCCTTGTAGTTCAGCATCTCCTGCACGGTCTGGTCTTCGCGGAACGTGATCGGGGTCTTGATGAAGCCGTTGAGGTAGAATTTAACCTTGCGGACTTCCTCGGCCTGCGTCTGCACGTCGAGGTTTTTGTGGATCACGCCGATGCCGCCCTGCTTGGCCATGGCAATCGCCATTTCGGCCTCGGTCACGGTGTCCATGGCGGCGCTCACGAAGGGGATGTTCAGCTTGATGTTGCGGGAAAACTTCGTGGTGATGTCGGTGTCCGAGGGCAGGAAATCGGCATACTGGGTCAGGAGGGAGATGTCGTCGAAAGTGAGGCTTTCGAACTTGAAGTTCGCCATAAAGGCGTCGATGTTTTGATTGCTCATAAGCTGCTCCGATCATTTGCGCCGGGCCGCGTCAGCACTTGGCAACGGCTTTGTTTTCTCAATACCATTTGCCAAAATAATATACTGCTTTTTTCTTTTTTTTCAACTTTAAAGCATTCTTTCCGTCCGTTTTTTTGCAAAAAAACATCCGCCCTCGCAAGGAAGACGGATGCAAAAGAAAGACTTGCCTCCTGTGCCCGAACGGAGCCGGGCACTGCCGCGGGACCGCTTGCGGTCACGCGATCACGGACCAGTCTGAATTCATGGCATACCCGAACGACGTGAACTGGCTCAGGTCGGCGGATGCGTAATACCCCATCGTGCCGTCCGATTTCCGGGCGAGCAGGTCCATGCTGCCGTCGCCGTTGTAATCCCCGGCGCCTTCGATGGCGGTGCCGGTTTCAACCAGGCCGAGCGAAGACCAGCTCGTATCCAGACCGTTTTCCCACTTGCCGACCATTGAAAGAACCCCGTTATACAGAATGAGGTCGTCAACGCCGTCGTTGGAGAAATCTCCGATCGCCGCGACTTCCCAACCGTTTCCGAGAGTCCCGAGCGTCCTGTAACCTCCGCTTGCCGTGATCTCCGCGATTGTGTTGATGCCGTATTTGAACAGAACCGCGTCCCTGTGGACCGAATCGTTGCTGAAATCGCCCAGTCCGAGGACTTCCCAGCTGGAATCGTACACGTTGCCGATGGCAACCCAGGAGTTGAATCCGCCTGCGTCGGCCCAATACCCCAATTCGCCTATACTGGGAGCATGCCACAGAATGGAGTTCTTTCCGGTATTTCCGGTGAGGTTTCCGCAGTGGACAACCCAATCGATGTCATCCGGGTTGTCGAACCGGCTGATCTCATGCCATTGGAACTGGTCGCCCGATTGAGCGTAGCCGATCTCAACATACTTCGATGAATTGACCTCAATTTTACGGTGGGCTACAACATCGGCTCTGTGGTCCGAATTCAAATCATAGCCTCCAACAAAATGCAGATCGGAGCTCTGAGGACCTAAGTTCTGCAATTCCGAAGTGCCGTCAAGGCCGTACTTGATCGTTTGCCCTTCCGTTCCGCCGCTGATGTAGATCACATCCGAAATCCCGTTGTAATGGAAATCGCAGCGTGTTGTTTGATCCGCTTTTGTGCCGCTAATGTTCAGCGTCATGACCCCGCCTGCATAGTCAAGCGTATAGGTCTTGGCGCCCGCCGAGCAGGAAGAATGAGACCAGTCATGAAGAGAAAGAAGCGAACTGTTGTTCGTGATATCGGTCACGACCACCGTGCCGTTGGAGTTGAAGTTTCCCCCGTTGGATGCAAGGATATAGCTGCCGAAGTTCTCCCGTCTGTCAACATTCAGACCGAGCGTGGAGACCCCGCCCATGTTGGAAAGATTCGTGATCAGAGGATCGTTTTGAGGAGTATTTGCATCCAGCTGGTAAACAATATTCAAGTAGTTGCAATTAATTGAGTTTTGAACTACCATTTTTCCACCAAGGGTAACGTATCCAGTTGCGGCTTCCTGATTGTCAAGGATCATCACGCCGCCGCCGAATACTTGGGCATTGCCGCCTCCCAGACACGTCATCTCAGCCTTGCCTCCCTTTGAAACATTCATCGTACCAGCTGCAGAAATGAGCGTGTTCAAAGCGGATCCCCCTGATGATACATTCAAGATGCCGCCTGCATTGACTGCCGTTTCCATTGCCAGTCCATACTTGGACACATTCATTTCATACCCATTCTGAACTGTTTCGTGCAGGAGCGTAGCACCTCTGCGTACCAAATCATCGCCATCGGCCATAGTCGTATAATTTGCGGGTTTCACGGTCGTGGTGTCGAAGATTTTTGCGGGAGACCAGCCGTTGTACATTTCATTCATATAATTCCAGTCTAAAAAAACATCTCCAAAAACGTTATGAACAGGAATATAAACAAGTTTGTTGGGAGCATAAGAGTATCCAACATGTCCCTCGTAGACATAGCCCATATCGTCATCAGAATCGGCAATAATAATTCCTGTAATCCTTATATTTGATGAATTCTCAATGGCTTGATAGGTATATCCTTGAAGTGTTATCGCATGACCTCTAGGCTCTCCGTTGAGCGGCACCTGAATAACTCCAAGACCTACAGCATTTCCTGCTCTCAAGTCATTCATAGCATCAATAAGGATGGTGGAATCCTCATCCTGATCTTCTCTGCGCACAACATAATCACCAATATTTGTTGAAGAAATCGAATCCGAAAAGAAACCTCTTTCATATTCAGGATGAGTGCTGTCCGCAGGCCACAATTGATCGTAGAGAGAAGGGTTAATTGTACCACCATACACTCCGTACAAATACCAACATGCCCCATATGTTGGATGACCTTTGTGGGTTTCATCCAAATAAAAAGCATCTCTGAATTTATCAAAAACATTATCAACTGTTAATGTACTGGAAGTCAACCATCCTGTGCGATACAGCAGATTAGAATCAGTTGCTGCCCAACACATAAATTTATCCCAACTTCTATTTGCCGATTTTTCTGCATCAATCACCACATCGTTCCAATCGTTCGTTGAATGGAAGAAATCATCCAATTGATTTGGGTCATTATCAGAAATATTGGTAAAAGAAGCTCCTTGCATGCCGCTAATTCCTGCAATATAAGCAGTTGTTCCTGGTAGAATAACAAATTCGGAATGCTCAGTGCAAGGATCCTGCTCAAAAAGATCATTGAGGTTAATGATTATATCCACTTCGCCAAAATATGATTGTTCCAAATCCGAATCCATGTTCACACGGAAACTGGAAACAATATCAAACATCGTTTTGTCTTCCATAAATGGCCTCTCACTGGTTTATTTGATTTTGGCTGATCAGCAAAAGAATCAGCAATAATTATGATGCTGTTATGAAATTATTATTCTTTGGATTTATACCTGTCATCCGCAAAAGCCCTGACCGGATTGCGTTGTGTTGCAGGAGAATACCCTATTCCAAACAACACTTGAAATGGAGCCGGATTCTTGCTTTTGTTCGTAATAGTGATTTCGAACACATCGTCATGGTGAGCATACTCTATTTCACATTGTTCCGCTTTGAAAACAATGTCTTTGGCAGCCGATGACGAAGGCGTGAATCCCATGTCAAACGGTTTGGTCAGATTGTCCCAGCTCTTTCCGTTGACTGTGACGCCGGATGCAAACTTTCCGCCGTGCAACATGGGTGAACCGTCGCCGCTGACTCCCAGCACTGGTGTAGTGTAATTCTGATAAACCACGGAATTCCCTTGAATTCGGAAACAGGCCCATTGATCGACCGTTCCCTTGATTTGGATTAGGCGTTCATTGATGCGCTTTGGGACGGCTTTTGAAATCGCGTAATCGGGATGGTCCATCCCGTCTGTCGGTTCATTGATAGGCGGGCCCCAATTTTTGGACATCTTTGCCGTTTTCTCCTCCATATCCATGATCTCTCTCATCGTGGGTTCGCGCCGGAGGGCGTTGAGCGCGTGCGCGCGCCGCTTCTCGTGCTGCCGCCGCTTGAACGCGCCCGCATGAAGCACGTCGTCACCGGTGAG
>ONQZ01000064.1 GCA_900320095.1 uncultured Lentisphaerota bacterium | reverse complement strand
AGCTTTTCCTGCCCCGTCCAATTCTTCTTCGTGCTCATGCTGCCTCCTTTCAAAGACTCTCTTAATATAGCACGTCTCTTATAGGGGTGCAATATACGGCTTCTTTCAAGCTATCTCCCTGATTTATCCGACTTTTCCCCCTTTTTCTTTGTCAGAAACCGTCGAAGAACCTCTTTTTCCGGCTGCCATCGAGACAGGAAACCACCCGGCCACGGGCATGGATTCCGCTTCTCTTCCCAGTTTTTTATATTTCTCTCATTGGCGGACAATGAAGTATAAGCCCCTCTTTTGCAATGTTTCTGTATTTCTAATTCTTCTGCTTCTTCAGCTATAATACTTGCCGCTTTGGAAATGGGGACCTCCATTTCCTTGCGTTTCTGATCTAAAGCTATTAAAGCCGCATGGTTTGCTTTCTGAAGTTCGGACATCGAAGACATCCATAATTCTCCAAGTCTTTTCATTTCGGATAATATTTCATGGGTCGGTCGGGGGCGGTTCTGCCCTTTCCTGTTCGGCTTTCAATTCTTTGAGCTTCGCCAATGCCGGGAGATGACAGCTGAGATAGTTCTTTTGGTTTTCGAGGGCAATCCGAAACTCCGAGTAATAATCCGCAAAGGCTTTCCCCCATTCCATCATTTCATCCAGTCCGATTTGATTCTTGGTTTCTGTTGCGGCTTTATAGATTCTACTCCAAAGGCTGTAAACGGTCCTTGCTTTCTCCAACGTATACCGAATATAGTCTTCCCCTGTCTGTATTGAGTGGCCATAATCAGGGTATTGACGAAGAAAAGAGTCCGGCTGTTCATAATCGCCGTTTTCATGGGCCTGGTCCAGCGAAAAGATCAGGTCCCAGAAAACGCCAGCCCCGGATTTCTTGCCTGCTTTGATGCCTTCTATTACATGGCGTCCATCTATTTCCAGTCCGTTTTCCATTTCATTCATGTTCGATCTCCTTCAAAGGGTGTTTGTATCCGTTTCATGTTTGCGAGCTAATATAGCACAGCACATTGCCATCTAATGTCAGTGTAAAGAAAAAAAACGAAAAAAGCTTGATGGGACCTTAAAACGGACGGGGACATTTCGCCCTTGCATGCGCAAAGCGTCCTCCACCTCAACTGATGCCGTCAATATGCAGATTTTAAGCTCAAATCGTGGAAAAATCGTGGAAAACAGGGGGCAATCCCCGTGTTTTTCGCGTCTGTTTTCAGACCGGATGGATCACCCCTGTCATGGCGCGACGGCATCCCGCAGGGGGCATGGTTTTCCACGGTCTTGCATCAGGGGGTGAGCATAGAGACGGTTTTTCTGAGCTCAAAAGTTTTCCACGATTTTTCCACGATTTTTCCACGATTCGTGTCACGAAACATGAAAAATCACCACATTTCACAAGGGATGAAAAATGGTGATTTTGAGCTTAAAAGTGGTGCTCCGGGCGGGACTCGAACCCACGACCCTCTGCTTAGAAGGCAGATGCTCTATCCAGCTGAGCTACCGGAGCACATCCTGTCTGTCTCTTTCTGTGCTTTTTGTTGGAGCCCCAGGCATTCTTTTTGAGGTAAAATGCATTGAAGATAACTTCGGACAGACAAATGTATTTTATAATATACCATGCTCTGCTGAAAAGTCAACCTGTTTTCGCAAAAAAGGCTTTCCGGTATCATGTGAAGTCATACGGTCCGTTGCCTGGAGCAGGTCCTTGATGTCCCAATGAATGGACCGGATCGGCATTGGCACCTCCTTTTTGAGTAAATACAAAAAGACCCCGGAACTGATCTACAGTCCCGGAGCCACACAGTGTGTGTCCAGTTGTGTCCGGCTACGCTCGGACACGGAGCATATTCCGTTTTACGGCCAGCGCTTGGGCTGCTGCTGCTTGTAGTGCTTTTCGCGCCACTTTTCATGCTCGGCCATATCTTTGGCACAGAACTTGACCCCCTTTTGGAGCTGTTCTTCGATGTAGCGGTGCGTCGTTTCATCGCGTCTTTCTCGACAGGCCTTCCCATAGGGCGTGGACGCAAAGGCTTCGGAGCGAAGCTTGTCGCGTCTGCTCGGTTCCCAAGTTTCTATTTGCATGTTCAAACCTCCACGAGTGCGATGTGAATGAAATCATCATGAAAGATGGCGTCTTTAATATAGCCGTCTTCCCACGGTTTTTAAGCGCGAAACTTGCATTTTCTGTCAAAAAGTATCTCCTTGTCGGTCTGCGTCCAGGAATGATGCCCAATGAAAGCGCCGTTCCTGCCAATTCAACATCCGAACAAGCGGATTTGAGCACAAAAAAAGCGTTCCCCATGTTCCGTGTCTCTGAGGTCGGGTTGTATGGGAAACAGCCCGGGAGACGCGGCGAAAAGGGGAACGCCGATCAAGCAGCGCTCTGAACGAGAGGTTACTTGTTTTCCTCGTAGAACTTGTTGATGCGCTCGGCGACGTCGAGGTACTTGATGTCGACGGCGTAGATCTGCTTGAAGCAGTCGAGGGCTTCTTTCTTCTTGCCCATGGCGTCGAAGGTGCAGCCCATGTGGTACAGGGTGACCATCTTGTCGGCGTTCATAGTGGGCATGTCCTCGAGGGCGCGGTTGAACTGCTCGATTGCCATATCGAACTGGTTCTTGGCGGCGAAGCAGCGGCCGAGGTAGACGATGGCGATCAGGCGGTGCTGCGGGTTGCGCTGGGCGATCTGGAACTGTTCCAGCGCGTCGTCGACCGCGCCGCCTTCCCAGAGGAGTTCGGCGTATTCGAAGCGGATCTGGAGGTCGTTCGGGTACAGGCGGATGCGCTCGTGGTAGCGTTCCATGCGGTAATCGTAGTTCGCCTTGATCTCGGCGTCGATCTCTTCCTGGGGCTTGCCTTCGGCCTTCATCTGTTCGACTTTGCGCTTGGAGATGGCGGTGTTGGCCTTTTCGATCGCCTTGTCGATGGCGGGGTCGAGCGTGCCCATCTTTTCGACGATCCAGTTGTACGCCTCGATGGCCTTTTCGTATTCCTCGGACCGGAGATAGAGTTCGGCGAGACGGCGGCGGGTGTCGATGGACTCGTTGCCTTCGGCGATCTCCTTGGAGTATTTTTCGATCATCTCGCGGATATCGTCCTCGGCGCGGATGATGCGGTCGCCCTGGTCCGTATTGCTCTTGTTGAGGTTCTTCTTGAAGTCGGACTCTCCGCCCTGGCCCCACTTGCCCTTTTCCATGGAGGCGAGGGCGGCGGCTTCACGCAGGAGGGCGAGTTTTTCGAGGTCGCCGGGATACTTGTCGGCGAGCTTCTGGCAGATGGTGAGGTATTTGATGCCCTGTCCGTCGGCCTTGTAGTATTCGCCGAGCTTGACGATGTTGGCTTCGTTCTTGTCGTCCTTTTCGACGAGGAGCTCGTAGGCTTCCACAGCGATGAACATCGCGTCGAGCTTCTTTGCGGATTCGGCGAGGAGCGTGAGCGCGGCGGGGTTGAAAAGGTTGAACGCGAGCGCTTCCTCGGCTTCGTTCATGGCCTCTTTCGGCTTCTTGGCCTTCAGCATGTTGCCCTTGGTGATGTGTCCCAGCGCCTTGACGGTGGACAGCGTCTTGGCGACGGCGCTCATCTTTTCGAAGTAGTCGCGCTCGCACTTGCGGAGTTTTTCGCGGGCGTCGAGGAATCCGGGGTCGAACTGCACGATTTCCTTGAAAAGCGTGATCGCGTACTGCAGGTTGTTCTGGTTCATGACCTGCATCGCCTTGGTGTAGGCGGACTTGGTTCCGGCGGGAACGTCTTTCAAGGTCTTTTTGACGATAGCCATAAGTAAGAAACCTCCTCATGGGGTTGAAAAATGCGTGTTCGCGGTGTATAATATAAATATAACACTACTACCAAAACGCGGGAAAATCAAGTCCCGCACCCCTCTTTTTTTCATTTTTTTGGAGATTTCCGCCTTGTTCGAGCATGAGAACGACACGATCGCGGCCATCTGCACCGGCACCGGCGGCGCGGTCGGCATCATCCGCATTTCCGGGCCGCACGCGCTCGACGCTATACGTGCGGTGTGGCACGGCAGACGCATGCCCGGACCGGAGCATGCGCGCGTGATGCTGTACGGTCATATCGTGTCCGGGGCCGTGGCAGGGGAGGGGGAACCGTCGCTCGCGGTCTTCATGCCGGGTCCGCACAGTTTCACGGGCGAGGACGTGGCGGAGATCCACTGTCACGGCGGGAGTTTCGCGGCGCGGCGCGCGCTGCGGCTGGTGCTTCAGGCGGGCGCACGGCTCGCGCAGAACGGCGAGTTCACGCGGCGGGCGTTTCTCAACGGCAAGCTCGACCTGACGCAGGCCGAGGGCGTCCTCGATCTCATCAACGCGGGCAGCGAACGCGCCGGGCTTCTCGCAGAACGCCAGCTCAACGGCGCGGTCGGGTCGCTGGTGCGCGACATCCGCACCGAGGTCGTGCATCTGCTCTCCGAATGCGAATCCCGCCTCGATTTCTCCGAGGAGGACCTCGACTGGATGCCGCCGGACGTTTTGCGCGAAAAGATCGGCGCTCTGCGGAAACAGGCGGCGAATCTCGCGCTCACAGCGCGCGCGGGCTCGCTCATCCGCGACGGCGTTTCCCTGGTCATCGCGGGACCGCCAAACGCCGGAAAATCCAGCCTTCTCAACCGGATGCTCGGCTACGACCGCGCGATCGTCACGCCCATCCCCGGCACCACGCGCGACACGCTGGAGGAATCCGTTTCCGTCGGCGGCATTTCGTTCCGCGTGACCGACACCGCCGGGCTTCGCGAGGCCGGAGAAGCCGATCCGGTCGAGGCGATGGGCATGGAGCGTTCGCAGCAGTCTTTGGGGGCCGCCGACATCGTGCTGTGGCTGCTGGACGCCTCCGCTCCGGCGGAATCCTTCCCCGCTCAATTCGAGGCTGTGAACAAGGCAAAAACCGCTGTGCGCGGCAAGTTCATCCCGTGCTGGAACAAAATGGACGGCGCGGCGATGTCCCCGGACGAACTCGACCGGGCGTATCTTGAGGAAAAAACAGACACGGATTATACAGCCGCAAAACAGCCGGTTTTCGAGCATATCTCCGCCCGGACCGGCGACGGTATCGAGCATCTTTTCCGTCGTCTGGAAGAAACCGCCTGGGACGGCCTGCCGCCCGCTGCGCAGTCCGGCGACGCCGTCGTCTCGGAACGACACGCCGCGCTGCTCGAACAGGCCGCGAATCACCTCGACGCCGCATGCAACTGCGTTCAGGCGGAATCCTGGGAGCTCGCGGGAAGTTCGCTCCGGACCGCCGCCGAGCTGATCGGCTGCATCACGGGCGAGACCGCCACGCCGGACATCCTGGACGAGATATTCTCCCGTTTCTGCATCGGAAAGTAAAAACGTCTTCCGAAAGCGAGAAGGCCGGAAAACGTCCACCAGGTCATTTGACTTTTTTCTTAGACATATAGCTTTTTCTCTTGCTTTTTTGTGAAATGATGATATAATTAAAAAGTTATCGAATCGTCCCAACCTGCTGAATCCTGCCTGAATCGCGGATTGTTCTGGCGCTTTTTCGATCTGCACATTCCCTTCGATTCGGCAAACAGAGAAAGAGAAAAATGGCGAATTACTATATTTCGAGCGGAATCTCGAGCTCAGGAATGACCCTTACCGAAGACTGGATGCCGATCACCAGCGGCGGAACCGCTGCCAAAATGACGGTCGTCTACAAAGGTGTGATCCAGGTCTCGGGGGGCGGGATCCTGATGGATACGCTTGCCGAAAACTGTGCCGAGACAGGAGGCATCACGGTCCTGAGCGGGGGCAAAGCATTCAATACGGTGCTGAACAACGGCGGACGCGGCTATCTCTATGAGGGCGCGTTTGCATCCGGCGTAACGGTTTCCAGCGGGGCGTCGTTCAGCATCGGCGGGAATGGCGCTTCCGCGGTCACAGTCACGCAGGATGGCGGAACGATTCAGGTACAGGCCGGGGCGACGATGACCAGTGCGTCCCTGAACGACGGCATCCTTTATGTTTTCAGCGGCGGAACCGTGCAGGACGCCGATCTGCGCAATCACGCCGATATCTGGGACGGCGCGCTCGTGCAGGACATCCGTGTGCTCCCCGGCGCATATCTGGGGGTCCGCCCGAACGGGGCCGCGATACAGATTCAGGAAAATGGCGGATACGTGGACGTGCAGCCCGGCGCAAACATCAGGTTCGCCCCATCCTTGATCTCCGGGCTGGTTCTCTCCGGCAATTCGGCGACGCTGCATTCCGGCACGACCGCGGTAAAAATGACCGTCTGTCTGGACGGCGTGCTGAGTTTGTGCAGCGGCGGGATCGCGTCCGAAACGACCGTTGACAACTGCACCTCGATTGGCGGACTGTGCATTGCCAGCGGCGGCACGGCGGTGGAAACCACGGTCAATCCGGGCGGCGCGCTCTATGTGCTGTCCGGGGGAAGCGCGGACGGCGCGAACGTGGTCGCCGGTGCGACGTTCCAGATCTATGAAGGCGCTTCCGCCCGCGAACTCCGGGTCCAGCCGGGCGCGACGCTTTCCATTCAGGCGGGGGCGACCGTGACCGACATCGTCGAAATGGGCGGCAACGTCTATATCGCCGACGGTGCGAACGTCACGTTTGCCAGCCAGGCGTTTTCCGGTTTTATCCTGAGCACCGGATACGCCACACTGCATTCCGGCACGACCGCCGCGCTTGCGACCGTCTGCCAGGACGGCAACATGAACGTTCTGAAAGGCGGTCTGTTCCTGTCCGGCACGGTCGTCAACTGCACCCCTGCCGGAGGTCTTGCCGTTTCGGACGGCGGCACGGCATCCGGCGCAATCGTGAGCTCCGGCGGCGTCATTTACCTGACGGACGGCGGAAGTGTTTTCGGCGGCAGCATTCTGAGCGGCGGCACGTTCCGCGTGATGACCGGCGGCACGGCGTCCGGGGTCACGGTGGACGGCGGCGCGATCACCGTCGATGCGAACGGTCTTTTCTCCGATTCCATTGTAAAAGCCGGTACGGTTTATATTCTTGACAAAGGCATCGCCGTCGGCGGAGTGCTTTCCGGGACCGGCATGCTTCAGGTCTGTGCCGGGGCTTCCGCCAGCGATCTGACTGTTCATGCAGGGGCGACGCTCTATATTCAGTCGGGGGCTACCGTGACCGGACTGAAGGAAAGAGGCGGTAGCGTGACCATCGAAAACGGCGCAAACGTCACGTTCGCCGAGCAGGTGATCAGCGGACAGGTCATTCACTCCGGCATGGTCGCCGTTCACTCCGGCACGGTTCTTGCCGATCCGGTTGTTTCCGGCGACGGCACCTTGTCCGTGTCCGAGGGCGGCGTCGTTTCGGGCGCCACCGTCAACAGCTGCGCCTATACCAAAGGCCTGTTCGTTTTCAGCGGCGGAACCGCGCTGGAAACTGTCGTGAATTCCGGCGGCGTGATTTACATGTACGAAGGCGGATGCGCATCCGGTGTCGAAATCACTGCCGGTGGTGCTTGCCAGGTGCGCGCAGGCGGCTCCGCAAACGGGATCAGCGTACAATCCGGTTCCTTCCTCACGATCTATTCCGGTGCGATTGTCACCAATATTTTTGAAGCAGGCGGAACGGTTACGGTCGAAGACGGCGCAAGCGTCACGTTCGCCGATCAGGTCATCAGCGGTCAGGTCATCAAAAACGATGACGTCGCGATCCATTCCGGCACGACCATGACGAACACCGTGATTTCCGACATGGGCGCTTTGCACGTATATGAAGGCGGCGTCGTTTCGGCGGCGACCGTCAACAGCTGCGCCTCCATCAAAGGTCTGTATGTCTTCAGCGGCGGCATAGCGTCCGCCACAAATGTGAATTCCGGCGGAGCCATCTATGTCTATGACGGGGGCATTGCCGCAGGTGTTGAACTCGTCAACGGTGCATTCTGCCAGGTCCGCGCGGGCGGTTCCGCGAAGGACATCGTCGTGCAGTCCGGCGGCAACCTCACGATCTATTCCGGCGCGAAAGTCACCAACCTCCTCGAAAACGGCGGCACCGTGACCATCGAAAACGGCGCGGACGTCACCTTCGCGGAACACACGATCAGCGGCGCCCTTCTGAACAATCATACGGCCATGATCCACACCGGCACGACTATGCAGGACACGACTGTCGAAGGGACCGGAAAACTTGTCCTCAGCAACGGCGGCCTGGCGGTTTCCACGACGATCAACAGCTGCGATCCGGACGGCGGCCTCGTCATCTACAGCGGAGGCACGGCCTCCGCCACGACTGCGAACAGCGGCGGATTCGTCTATCTTTTCTCCGGCGGCACGGCCGTCGACAATACGATCACGAGCGGCGGCAGCATGACCATTTTCAGCGGCGCCATCATGAAGAATGTCGACATCCAGTCCTGTGGACTTCTGTACATGTCGTCCGGCTCGGTCCTGACCGGACGCATCCGGATCTGTTCCTCGACTCTCGACACGGAAAAGACGTACCTGTTCATTGATGACTACGGCTGCACGATTGATTTCGATGTTTCGGAGATCAATCCGTCCGGCGATGCGGAGGCTCTGCTGGACGACTACAACCGCATCCGGAGCGAACCGCGGGAAGCCAATTACAGCCCGGTATTTACGCTCACGGTTGCGCCCGATCAGTCGCTCGGCACCTACAAACTCGGCATCGCGCGACGGAGACCCGACGTGATTCCGTCTTTTACGGTCAAAACCACGGATAACAAGGTCCTCGGTTTGCTTTCGCAAAGCCAGAGCATCATGGTCAACGGCGTCGAATACCGTCTCTCGATTGAAACTGTGATCGACAAAGCCACTCAGACCGGTACCGCCACCATGCTGCTCCATATCGGCGACGGCAGCAGCGGAAACGGTCCCGGACAGCCTGTCACGAGCGCGGATGTGACCGCCCCGACCAACGGCTGCGTGACCGTCACGGCTTCGTTTGACGGCAATACCGCGACGAAACAATACAGTTTCGATGCGGCAAATTGGATGGAGTATTCGACGGGAATCGTGTTGCAGGAAAATGGCAGGGTGTATTTCCGCGGTCTGAACGGCTCCGGTGCCGCCTCGGAAATCGCCGGCTACACGGTGAAAAATATCGACATCGTCGCGCCGACTGCTCCGGCCGGACTCAGAGCCGCTGTCTCCGGGCAGAATGTTTCCCTCTCTTGGGATGCCTCCACGGACAACCTCGCGGGCGTCAGGGAATACACGGTCCGTTATTCGCACGATGGGCAGGTGTTCACGGTCACGACGGCGGACAACCGTCTTGAACTTCAAAACGTCGACGTCGCTGTTTGGAACTGGAGTGTGCAGGCTGTCGACAACGTCGGCAACGCCTCCTCCGAATCCGTCGGAAAAGCATTCTCCGTCGGGGCGGTGGAGCCGGAAAAGACGGCGGCGCGGGGGGACCGCGACGGCAACGGCGTGAGCGACGTGATGTTCGTCTGGACGGGGTACAACTACGTTCACGGGTACTGGATGAACGGAAAATCCGACTGGTGGAGCGCGAACGCGGTGAGCGTTTCGCCCGACTGGGAAAACCTCGGCAGCTACGACATGTCCGGCGACGGGAAGGCCGACGCGGTCATGGTCGGGAACGTCACGGTGAACGGGAACAAGGGCGCCTACATCGGGTATTATCAGGACGGCGACGACGCCATCGGCTGGGTCAACATCGGGTATCTGAACAATGAAGAGGACATTGCCTGGAAGAACAAGGTCGGGAACCTCACCGGGACCGCCGGAAAGAACTCGATCGTGTGGTACGCGCCGAGCCTGTACGCGCTCGGCGTGTGGAAGGACGGCACGGACAGCTGGGCGACGCTCAGCGGGAGTTTCGGCGGCGACGCCTGGACGCTCGCCGGGTGCGGCGATTTCGACGGCGACGGCAAGGATTCCGTGCTGATGTCCGGCAACAACGGCCAGTATTTCTACGCGGTCGGCATCGACGGTTCGTCCAAATCCCTCGGCAGCGCCAACTGGTCGGGCTGGGAGGTGCGCGCGATCGGCGATTTCGCGGGCGACACGAAGGACGACATCGTGCTGTTCCACAAGGCATCCGGCTCGATGGTCATGTGCGCGAACGGCAGCGTCGACAGCTACAAGAGCGTCGGCCAGCTCGACGCGAACGACTGGTTCGTGGTCGGCGCGGGCGATTACAACGGCGACAGCAAGGACGACCTGCTCGTGCGCCAGTATTCGACCGGCATGCTCGGGTACTACAGCGCGGGCAACACCGCGAACTGGGTCGAGATGGGCCGCGGCGTCGATATGAACTGGACCGTCATCGC